>NZ_VJWX01000009.1 GCF_007713715.1 Amycolatopsis rhizosphaerae | reverse complement strand
AAGATCATCTTTGGCGAGAGTTCTTCTACCAAGGACTCCACGCCCGTCTCCAAGCAGGGCCCGTCCACACCACCACCCAGGCCAGCCGCCTCCGACTCACCAACCCGATCTTGGTGAGATCACCTCAATGCGGTGCCATTCGGAAGAACGGCAATCGATGCACAATCGCCACCGGCGGCGGGCGCTGTGTGCACCACCAGAAAAACGATGGAACGGAAGACGCGCTAACATCATTCCTGATCTGATCCCAGTTCCGGGACAGCACCGGGAACGAACGCGGAACTCCCGCTGACTGATCCTCTTCACAGGACTTCCCCGGCGCCATCCACACCCGGGCGCCGGAAAACCGTTGGCCAGTCCCCCGGTCCCGCCGCACACTGCCGGTATGGCCGTAATGGAGACGACCAGCCGTGCCCGGGCGACCGGGCTGAGCCTGACCTCGTGGGTGCTGTTCGCGAGTTCCGGCCCACTGGCCAAGGCGGTGATGGCGGCGGGCTGTCCGGCGGCGGCGGTGACCTCGGTGCGGATCGCGCTGGCCGCGATACTGCTGGCACCGGTGGTCGCCGTGCTGCGGCCGCAGGCACTGCGGTTCCGCCGCGCCGACCTGTGGCCGTTGCTCGGCTACGGCCTGGTCGGCGTCGCCGGGGTGCAGTTGTTCTTCTTCCTGGCCGTGGCCCGGGTGCCGGTGGGAGTGGCGATGGTGCTGGTCAACCTGGCGCCCGCGCTGGTCGCGCTGTGGGTGCGGGTGGTGCGGCGCACCCGGCTGCCCGGGCTGGTGTGGCTGGGTATCGGGCTGGCCGTGGCGGGCCTGGCTCTGGTCGCGCAGGTCTGGCAGGGCGCCCGGCTGGACCTCGCCGGAGTCGCCGCCGGGCTGGCTGCGGCGGTCTGCTCGGCCGGGTACTTCCTGCTGGGCGAACACGGTGCGAGCAGGCACGACTCGTCCGGCCTTACCGCGGCCGGGCTGGTGATCGGGGCGGTCGTGATGGCCGCGGTCAGCCCGCCGTGGACACTGCCGTCGGGCCTGCTCCACGCCCCCGCGGTGCTCGGCGGCCTGCGGGCCCCGGTGTGGCTGGCGCTGCTGACGCTCGCCGTGGCCTGCACCGTGCTGCCCTACCTGGCCGGGCTGCGCGCGCTGCGTGAGCTGCCATCGGCACTCGCGAGCGTGCTGGCCCTGGTGGAACCGCTGGTCGCTGCCGTGCTGGCCTGGCTCCTGCTCGGCCAGGCGCTCGGCGGGGCGCAACTGGCCGGAGCCGTGATACTGCTCGCCGGTGCGACGCTGGTACAACTGGCGTCGAAAGCGGTTTCCACAAGCTCGCCGTCATGAGACCCGCAGCCACTCGTCGAGGACGGCGAAGTCCCTGTCGGTGAGACCGATCCGAGAATCGACCCGGTGCAGCAGGGCTCGCCCGCGGTGGTGCGCCGACACCCACGCCCGGTCCGGCTGCACCTGCCACCCGGCTGCCGTGAGGGGTCCCCTCACGGTCGTATCGACTGTGAGGGGCCCCTCACGGGAAAGACACCGCGAGCGAGTGGGCGGCCGAGCCGCGGCTCAGGCCGTGACCAGCGACAGCCCGTACGTCTGCAGGATCTCGTTCACCGGCTGGAACCACGTCTCGCCGCCGGAACTGCAGTTGCCGTACCCGCCCGACGTGACGCCCTGGGCCTGGTCACCGGAAATGAACGAACCACCCGAGTCGCCCGGCTCCGCGCAGACCGACGTCCGCGTCATCTCGTACACCGCGCCCTGCGAGTAGTTGACCGTCTCGTTCAGGCCCTCCACGACCCCGCAGTGCCAGTGCGACGTCGAACCCGAGCGGCAGACCGAGGTACCCGGCGCCGCGACCGCCGAACCCCGCACCAACTGGTCGCTCACGGTGCCCCAGCCGAGCACGACCGGCACGGTCCACCATCCGTTGCCGATGGCGATGTAGGAATAGTCGTTGCCGGGGAAGGAAGAACCCACGAAGGTCCCCATCGCCGAGCCGTCCCAGCCGGTGACCGTGTTGCCCGGGCTGCCGCAGTGACCGGCGCTGACGAACCCGCCCGACACCGAGAACCCGATGGAGCACCGCACGCTGCCGTTGATGATGTACGGGTCGCCGCCGACGGTGCCTGCCGAGGTCGTCGTGGGACGCGGCGCGGTGGCCACGGCCACGGGGGCGCCGGCCTGCCGCGCCCGGGCGAGGAACGCATCGACGTCGGCGCCCCGCGCGCCGGGCTGCAGGGTCACGACGAGGCTGCCGCTGCGGGGGTCCGTGCGCCATCCGCTCACCGACGCCGGAGCGGGCCGCGCCTTCGCGGAATCGTCGAGCGCCTTCTTCGCACCGTCCAGGACGGCGGCGCTCACCCGGGCGGGCACCGTCGTCGCGCCGGTCCGCTCGACGGCCGCGGCCGACGCGCGGTCGGTCACCGCGACCACGAGCCTGCCTTGTGCGGAGTCGAACCATGCGCCGCCGAAGGCCGCGCCCGCGGCACGCTGGGCCGCGGGCAGTATCTCGCCCGCCGTCTTCTCCTGCGCGAGTCTGGTCTGGACCTGTTCCGCCGTCAGCCCGAAATCGTGTTGCATGGCCGCGAGCAGGCCGGGTGACGCCTGCGCGACGGGTGCCGCGGCCGTGGTGAGACTCAGGGCGAGCGCCGCCGCTCCGCAAACGGCGAACGCGATTCTCGAACGCATGGTTTCTCCCTCCGGGGACCGGACGAAAACACACCGTTCGACGAGTATGCGAGGCATCACCGAAATTGGTCTAGACTTTTGCTCGCACTTGACCGCCTTCTGTCCGATTCCTGTCCGTCAGCCGTCCGCCTCGGTGGGAAACTGGATCACGCTCATGAGCCGGGGCCTGCGATCCGGTGCGGGTTGGTTGCCCGACCGCGACGCGATGACGGCACGAAGCTCGCCGATCATCTCGGTGAGTTCGTCCTCGCTGAGCCAGAAGACGCCCTGCCGGTAGCCGATCCGGTCGGCGAACGGGTCGGCGCCTGACCGGTCGAGGTACGCGTTGAACTCGGCGTGGAGCGCGGCCATGGCGGCGGCGAATCCGCGACGATGGTCATCCACCGACATCGAGGCGCCCGCCTCCGCGTCGATCACCGCCCGGTCCCGGCGCAGCCGGTAGTGGCGCTCCACCGCGCCGCGCACCCGCTGCTCGCCGGCGACCTCCAGTACCCCGCCCTCGGCCAGGAGGCCGACGTGCCGGTACACGGTGGTCTTGGGGACATCGGACAGGCTCGCACACAACTCGGCGGTGGTGCGGACGCGCCCGCCGGACAGGGCATAAACCAGGCGCAGGCGCACCGGATGCAGGAGCAGTTCTAGCGTATCCACCCCCCAATGATCTCATATCCGGTACCATTCCCAATGTTGGGAACATTGATCGAAGGGCAGGACATGGCGACGAACACGGAGACACCCGTCCTCAGCAGCGCGGTGGTGCGACCACTGCACACCCTCGATCCGGGCGGCCCGCTGGACGATCTGGGCTGGCTGGACGAGGTGATCGGGGACGCGAGGGTGGTCGCGATCGGCGAAAGCGCGCACTACAACCACGAGTCCTACCAACTGCGTCATCGCCTGATGCGCTACCTCGTGGAGCGACACGGCTTCGGCGCCTACGCGATGGAGACCGGGTTCACCGAAGGACACCGCACCGACCGTTGGGTCCGAGGCGGCGAAGACCGGATCGGCGAGGTCCTGGCTCAGGGCATGACGTCGCTGATGGGGTTGTGGGCACCGATGCGGACCCTCCTGGAGTGGATGCGGCAGCACAACCGCACGGCCGCGCGGCCGGTGGGTTTCTACGGAATCGACCTGTCGGGCTCGAACCTTTCCCTGTTGCCCGGGCTGGACGCCGCTCTCGACTACCTCGCCGAGGCGGATCCCGGGTTCACGGTGGACCCGGACCTCCGGAAGACCGCCGCCGCGTTCGCAGTGCCGTCGGCATTTTCCTTCGCGCAGGCTATCGCCGCCTACGACGGGCTCGAACCCGCGAGGCGGGACGCGCTGACGGCAGGGCTGTCCGAACTGACCGCACGGCTGGAGGGGCGGTGCCTGGACTACCGGCGGCGAACCGGAGCCGCGGCCTACGAGCGCGCGCTGCGTTCCCTGCGCCTCACCGTCACCATCGACGTGAACGTCCGCGCGATGGCCCGTGGCGAGCGGGAAAGCGCCTTCTACAACCGCGATGCCGCGATCGCCGACACCGTCGAGTGGATCCTGCGGCGGGAGGACCGCATCGTGCTCGCCGCGCACAACGGCCACGTCCAGCGCTGGCCCGCCCACTTTCCCGGCCTGTCCCCGGCCGCGACGATGGGGCTGCACCTGGCCGACCGGCTCGGCGAGGACTACCGCGTCATCGCCACCACCAACGGCAGCGGCCAGACCCTCAACACCGGAGCGGACTTCTACACCGGCACCCTGTTCACCGAACTGGAGCCGCCCGAGCCCGGCAGCCTCGACGCGCTCATGGCCGCCAGCCATGAGGGCCCGTTCGCAGTCGACCTCCGGCGGCTGCCGCCGGCCGATGCCGCCACGGTCAGGGCCATCTCGATGCAGCGTTACGGCACGTTCTCGACCGAATTGAACCCGTTGGAAGCCTTCGACGCCGTCGTCCACCTTCCGCGGGTCACCGCAGCCGAACCCGACGACGACGCGATCGCGTGCTCACCGGTTGACGTGCGAGAGCGCTTTCAATCCCGGTCGTAGTCGTCGCCTGCGGGGTCAGCGGGGAGGCCGGCGGCGGCGATCTCCTCTGCGGCGCGCCTGGCGTCTTCGACACCATGGTGCATGTAGCGCCGCCACAGCGGAACGACGATCCGGCGGATGATCCAGCCGCGGTACGGAAGCGGCTTGAATTCGTAGGTCCAGCGGATGAGCGTGCCTTCGGCATCCGGGGTGAAGGTCCACTCCCCGCGGACACCGGATACCAGGCGCCCCAAGACGTTGGTGAAGCCGCTGATCTCGTAGGCGAACGAGTGCGGGGCGGTGTACTCCGTGAGTCGTTCGACGGCGGTGCTGCCGTCGGTGAGGTCGGGGTTGCGGGACTGGCCCGCCGAGTCCCAGGCGCCGGTCTGGTTCTTCACTCCCCGCACCCCGGGGAAGGGACCCCAGCCCTTGAACACGAGGCTGAGGTCGATCGGGACGATGATCCGGAAGGTCTCCCCGGGAGACAGGTGAGTCCGGGTCTGGACGGTCACGGGAACGGTGCGGTCCTCGGACGAGATCAGCGGAGTGCGTGCCATTGCGGTCACCATCCCACGGATCCGGCGGCGCAGCCGATGAAGTGCATGGTGTCAGTCATGGCTTCACTGTTCACCGGCCCCCTGGGCGTCTGTCGTCTACACCGCTCCGCCCGGCAGCGAGGACGAGGCCAAGCTCGAGTTGATCCGCGTGTCCGCATCCTGGAGGTCCTAGCCGCGGAGCAGGATGCCGCGGATGAGGGCGGCCTGCCCGGCGTGCTGCAGGTCATCGGAGAGCACGCTCACCAACCGCACCCCCAGTGACACCGGCGGGTCCCAGTTCTCGTCCACGATCCGATCGAGTTGCGGTTCCTCCAGGCCCGACAGCCAGGCGACGGTCTGGGCGTGCACGGCGTCGTGATAGCCGGTCAGCAGGTCCGCGGCGACCCGCACCGAGGCCACCTGTGCGGCGCTGTGCCCGTAGCCGGTGTCGGCGGGATCGAGCGTCAGCCCGAACCGCTCGTGCCAGCCCTGACTCGTCCAGACCTGTTCGGCGCCCTCGAGGTCGGCGAGGTGGTCGTCCTGGACGCGGGTGAGGTGCCAGACGAGCCAGGCGATCGAATTGGCCTCCGCATCGAGGCGCCTGGCCAACTGGTCCTCGGTCAGGCCGCGGACCGCCCCGTGCACCACCTGCCGGATCCGGTCGAAGCCGTCGGTCACGAGCTCGGCAACAGTCATGGCCGCCAACCTAGTGCCTTCTCACCAGTCCCGCCGCGACGAACTGCACGACGAGCAGCACCGCGATCGCCTCGGCCGCCAGCAGCGCGATCAGCACCAGGATCTGGGTCACCCCCGCCTGTACCGGGCTCGCCCCGCCGAGCAGCACGCCGACGTAGGCCCCGGGCAGGGTCACCAGGCCCACCGTGCGGGTCTGGTCCAGTGCCGGGATCAGCGCCTGCCCCGCGGTGGGGAGGCAGATCTCCAGTGCGGCGGCCCGCGGCAGGAAGCCCAGCGCCAGGGCCGCCTCGTACTCGCCGTGCCGGGTCTTCAACTCGTCGAGGGCGCGCCGCGCGGCCTGCGAGGTCGCGGTCATCGCGCCGCCGATCACGATGCCCGAAACGGGCACCACCGCGATCGGCTTCGGCGGCAGCACGCCGGAGCCGAGCACCAGCGCGAGCACCGGGGCGGCCCCGCCGCCGATCGCCGCCGCGATCGGGGCGACGCGCCGGGGCACGCCGACCCGCCGGGCCGAGGTGACGGCCGCGACCGCGAACATGAGCAGCACGAACAGGCCGGTCCACCAGCCCGAGCGCAGGACCGCGGTGAGCACCACCGACACCGCCGCGAGCTGCACCGCGGCCCGCAGCGCGGCGACGACCACCGCCCGGCCCGGCCCGAGACCACCGCCGCGGAAGACGACGGCGCCGAGCACCACCAGGGCGGCCAGCACGATCGCCAGCATCGGAGAGATCACCACCGAGCCACCCGTCACGACCTCGATCGTGCCAGTGCCGCGGCGCGACGGCCGGGCTCAGCTCAGGGATTTCGAGCAGCGCACCATGCCGCCCGGCTCCGCGACGGTTCCTTCGGCGACCGTGGTCCCGTCCACCCGCACCCGGCAGTGCAGCGGTCCGGAACCGCTGTTGCGCGCCGAAACGCTGACGTAGAGGGCGCCTCCCGCGGGATCGTGCCGCTCGACGATCATGGTCCAGGGAGTGTCGGCCCTGGCGACCTGCGCGATGGCGGAACCCTGGGCGACGTAGGTGATGTCGAGGGCGGTCTGCCCGCCGCCGAGTTCGTAGGTGACGGTGTGGGCCACCGCCTGGGCCACGGGCGCGGCCACCACCGGCGCCCCGGTCATGCCCGACGGTGAGGGGGCGGGACCACCGGCCGAGCGCTGCCCGGCGACCAGCAGCGTGACCAGGCCGACGGCCAGCATCACGCCGAGCGCGGCAATCAGCACCGTCGTGCCCGAATCGGGCCCTCGCCCGTTCCTGGAGTCCACCGCGGGAACCACACCCATGGCAGGGGTCTTCTCTCGCTTCACCGCGCTTCCGGCGAGCGCGTCAACGGGTATTCGGCAGAAGAGCACCAACCGTTACCCCACAACGGTGAAAGAGACGCATTTCACCCATATGGAGGCCAGTGCGGTTATTCGCTCGTGTCGTCGACTTCCCCGGTCTCCACCGCCACCACGCCCGAATGCTCGGCCAGCGCCGTGAGCAGCACGTTCACCGGACGGGGCCCGAGCAGCCGCATCCGCAGATCGATCAGCCGCCCGCCGCCCCGGGGCGGTCGTGGGAAGCCGTCCTCGTCCGCGGGCTCGGCCTGCCGGCGTTCGGTGACCACGTGCTCGACCGAGTAACCCGCACGAGTGGCGTGTTCGAGCACGCTTCGGAGCACCCCACGCCCGTCCTGATAGGTGACCCGCACGGTTGCGGTGACGGGCCGGGTGCGGGTCAGGACCCGGATCAGGGGCGGGTAGCCGTAGACGACGAGGAAGTGCGCGGCGGTCACGAAGATCGCGAGCAACGGGAGCCCCGCCGCACAGGCGCAGCCGACCGCCACGCTCATCCAGACGACCGCCGCGGTGGTCAGGCCGCGCACCACGTCACGGCGGACGAAGATCAGGCCGCCGCCGATGAAACCGATCCCCGACACGATCTGCGCGGCCATCCGCGAGGGGTCGAGCACGATGCGCCCCTCGGCCAGCACATCGCCGAACCCGTACTTGCTCACCAGCAGGAACAGTGCCGCCCCGACCCCGACCAGCGTGTGGGTCCGCAATCCGGCGCTCTTCTGCTTCAGCTCCCGTTCGAGCCCGATGAGCGAGCACAGCACCAGGGCCAGCACCAGCTCCGCCAGTTGCACCCAGCCCTGGCCCACCGGTTCCCCGAACCCGGCCGCCAGGGCAGAGCGCATCCAAGGCCTCCTCGCTTCTTCTTCAGCTCGCCGGGCGGTCGGCCGCCTTCTGCTCGGCCGCCAGGAAATGCGCCAGCTCCGCCGTCGCCGGGTACAGCTCACGGTAATGGCGGTAGAACCGTTCGTAGACCTCGGTGTGGCCGGCCCGCGGCCGGACCGTGCGGGCCACCGGGTTCCACTCCGCGATCTCCGGTGCGGCACCGGTGGCCACGGCCGCCAGCAGCGCGTCCCCGAAGGCCGCGCCGATGGTCTCGGCGGGCACGTCCTGCTCGGCGCCCGTGACGTCGGAAACGATCTGTGTCCACAGCCCGCCCTGGGTGCCCCCGCCCACGGCGACCAGCCGCCGCGCCTTGCCGCCGGAGGCGTGCATGGCCTCGAGGTTGTGCCGCACGCCGTAGGCGATCCCCTCGAGCACCGCCCGGTACAGCTCCCCCAGGCCGTGCCCGGTGGTCAGTCCGGCGAGGATCCCGCGGGCGTCCGGGTCGAACAGCGGGGTGCGCTCCCCGGCGAAGTACGGCAGCAGCAGCAGGCCGCGGCTGCCCGGCGGCACTTCGGCGGCCCGCGCGAGCAGGCCGGCGAAATCACCGCCGACGAGTCCGCGCAGCCAGTCGGTAATGGCCCCCGAGGTGGCCATGCCCGCGGCGAGCGAGTAGGTGCCGGGGAAGGCGCCCCGCGTGGTCCACAGCCCGGCATGCGGGCGCGGATCGGCCAGAACCTGGATCAGGAACATGGTGGTGCCGTACATCACCATGGTCTCGCCCGGTTCGGTCACCCCGACGCTGGCCGCCTCCGCCCAGGCGTCGACCGTACCGGCGGTGACGGGAAGTCCCTGCGGCAGGCCGGTTTCCGCCGCGGCCGCGGCGCTCACGGTGCCGGCCACCTCGGTCGGCCAGAGCAGCCGGGGCAGCTCGATCCCGGGGGCCACCAGGCTCGCCCAGTCCCGCGCCCAGGTACCGGCCCGGAGGTCGTACATGGGATCGCACTGGCTGGCGGAATGGTGGTCGAGCACGTACTCCCCGGTAAGCCGGTGCACCAGGTACGAGTTCGCCATCAGGAACAGGCTGCTGCGCCGGTACACCTCGGGCTCGTGCCGCGCGAGCCAGCGCCATTTCGGGCCGACCGCCTGCGAGGACAGCGCCGTACCCGCACGTTCCACAATGGACCGCTCGCCGAGTTCCGCGGTGAGTTCGGCGATTTCGGCGTGGGCGCGGGTGTCGACGCCGTAGAGGATCGCCGGGCGCAGCGGGCGCCCCTCGGCATCGGCGGGCAGCAGCACCGGGCCGATCCCGCTGACCGCCAGTCCCGCGAGTGCCCGCCCGTCGGCGGCCGCGGTGAGTTCCCGGCACAGTGCGAGGAAGTCCTGCCACCACACGGATTCCGCGTCGTGCTCGACCCAGCCCGGATGCGGGTGGGAGGTCTCGTGCGCCCGCCAGGCGCGGGCCACGATCTCCCCGCGCGGGGAGACCAGCACCCCCTTGGCGCTGGAGGTGCCGATGTCGATGCCCAGCAGCAGCCCGTCAGACGGCACGGGTCCACTCGTTCAGCTCGACGTCGAGCAGCTTCGCCGCCGCCCGCAGTTCGGCCCGGTGATCACCCGGGATGGCGTGGATGTGGTTCGCGCCGAAGTTCGACAGGAACACCTCGCCGGGCACGTCGAGCCGGGCGAAGGCGTGCGGCCATTCCGGGGTGGACTGGCGCATCAGTGCCTGGTTGGTCTCCTCGTCGTAGCTCTCGAACTCGCCGAGCATGAGCTGGAGCCGGTACCGGCCGTCCTTGCGGGTGAGGCGGCCGAGCGTCATCCGCCCCGGCGCCGCGACGTGGTGGACCGAGGCCCCGCCCGCGGGGAAGAAGAACACCTCGGGATAGAAGTTCACCTTCGCCAGGTTCCGCGCCGGATCGTCGCTGCGGGCGGCGAACCACGTGGCGTGCTGGCCGGAGTTGCACAGATCCCAGATGTCCCGGTCGGCGTGGTAGTGGCGCACGTCGGCGAACAGCACGGGGGTGCCGGAGATCTTGTGGAACAGCTGCATGGTCAGCGCGCCGTCCATATCCGCCTCGGTGGCGGTGATGTGCACGTCCTTGGGCCCGTTCCAGTCGTACGGGTCGTTGAGGAAGGCCTCGGTGACGTCCATCGTGGCGTAGTGCTCGGTCAGCTCGGGCTGCCCCTTGATGCCGGAGAAGTCGAGGTGGCGTTCGGCGATGATGTCCCGGATCGCCTGGTAGGAGCGGATCTGCCGGTCGAGCAGTTCGGGGGTGAGCTTGTCGCCGTCGTAGTGCACGCCGGCGGCGTGGGCCTCGATCCACGCGCGGGCCTTCGCGGTCTCGCCCGGATCGGCCTTTTCCGCGCGCAGGACCAGTTCGTACTGGTCGATCTCCTCGACGTCCACACCGAACTGGCGCATCCACTGGTCGGTGTTGGCGACCGCGGTGTTCATGCCCATGGGACGGCCGCCGAAGCGGCCGAAGGTGGAGCCGCGCAGGGAGGCGACCGCGGCCGCGGCCCGGGCGTGCGAACCGATCTCGGCGGCGAGCGCCGGATCGTCCGGGGCACCCCACAGGCGCGTGTGCGCGCGCCCGATCTGGTCGAGCGCCCCGCCCGCGGCGAGCATGCCGACCAGGCCGGGTTCGGTCGGATCGGTGCTGGCCAGCAGGATCAGCGGGCCGCGGGTGGCGTCGGCGGCGAGCATGGTGAAGTGCGGGAAGCTCCACACCGCGTAGGAAAAGACCGTGACGTCGACGCCCGCGGCGGCGACCTCGCGGGCCACCGAGGTGGCGAGGCTGTTCGTGGCCACCGCTTCGGCGCCCTCGACCACCTCGTGCCCGGCTTCGGTCAGCGAGCGCACCAGCGCGCGCTGCTTGCCGCGAATGAACTCGGCGTTTCGCGCGTGTACGTGATCACGTCCGTCGGAAATGCTGATCACACCGATGCGGGCCACCGCGCCTCCCCGGCGAACGTGCGGGTAATCGATTACCCGTGACGCTATTCTGGCACCCGGGCGGTGTCAATACCGCTGGCGTGGAAGGAGTTTTCGGCGTGCCGACCATCAGCGACGTCGCCAGGAAGGCCGGCGTCTCCACGGCGACGGTGTCCCGTGCGCTCAACGGGAAATCGTCGGTGGACCCGGTACTGGTGAGCCGCGTGCGCATCGCCGCCGAGGAGCTCGGCTACCACCCGAACGCGCTGGCACGGAACCTGCGCCGCCAGGAGACCGCGGTGCTGGCACTGATCATCTCGGACGTGGAGAACCCGTTCTTCACGTCGATCGCCCGCGGGGTCGAGGACGTCGCGCAGACCGCCGGGTACTCGGTGGTGCTGTGCAACTCCGACGAGAACGCGGACAAGGAGCGCCGCTACATCGACGTGGCGCTGCAGGAGCGGGTCGCCGGGGTCATCCTCTCCCCCACCGGCCTGTCCTCCGGCATCGAGCGCCTGCGGCAGCGCGGGACGCCGGTGGTCGCGGTGGACCGGCCGCTCGCCGGCCACGGCACCGACCAGGTGCTGGTGGACACCCGGCTCGCCGCCCGCGAGGCGACCGAGCACCTGATCGCGGCCGGATACCGGCGCATCGGCTGCGTCACCGGGCCTTCCGGGATCCGGACGGCGGACGACCGGCTCGCCGGGTACCGGGACGCCCTTTCGGCGGCCGGGCTGGCCCCCCGCCGCGAACGGCGCGCGGCGTACCGGGCGGCCGGTGGCCGCGAGGCGGCCAGGAAACTGCTGGACGCGCCGCACCCACCGGACGCGCTCCTGGTGGCCAACAGCGCCATGGCGATCGGGGTACTGGAGGAACTGGCCGCGGCGAAGCTGCGGCCGGGGCGCGATGTCGGGGTGGTGGCCTTCGACGACGTGCCGTGGGCGAGCCTGATCGACCCGCCGCAGACCGTCGTGGCGCAGCCTGCCTACGAGATCGGCGCCGAGGCCGCCCGCCTGCTGCTCGCCCGCATCGCGGACCCGGCACGGCCGCCGGAGGCCAGAACGCTGGCCGCTCGTCTGGTCGAACGGGGCAGCAGCCGCCGCGCGCCCGTGTGATCCGGCCCATGGGGCTTTGGTTAGGCAAGCCTATGAGGCATACCCTGCAGTGTATGGACGCCGACGCGAGCACCCTGGCCGCGCTGCCGGTGGGCAGCCGGGCGGTCATCGAGACACCCCTGCTCGACCGCGCCCGCGTGCGGCGCCTGGCCGAACTCGGGCTCCGGGCGGGCACCGAGGTCCTGGTGCTGCACCGCACGGCGGGCGGGGGCCGGGTGATCGCCGTTCAGGACGCCCGCATCGCGCTCGACCGCTCGACGCTGCGGGCGCTGCCCGCCCGTTCGCTCCCGGTGGGTCCGGCGTGAACCGGCCGGTGAAGACGGCCGCGCCCTCGTGCCATTCCGACGCGGCGGGCGGCCCGGCCGTCCCCGGCGCGCCGGTGGTGGCCCTCGCCGGAGCCCCGAACGCGGGGAAGTCCACCCTGTTCAACGCGCTGACCGGGGCCCGCCGCTGGATGGGGAACTGGCCCGGCACCTCGGTCGAGATCGGGCGCGGTGCCTGGAGTCTCGGCGGGGCAGGCAACACCGGGGGAACCGGGGCGAGCCCCGTCAGCCTGATCGACCTGCCCGGCGCCTACAGCCTCGACCCGGCCTCCCCGGACGAGGAACTCACCCGGGACCTGCTCGTCACGGTGCCCCCGGCCGAACGCCCCGAGGTCGTGGTGGTCACCGTGGACGCCGCGCACCTCTCGCGGAGCCTCTACCTTCTCGCGCAGTTGCGGGAACACCCGTACCGGCTGGTCGTGGCGCTGACCATGGCCGACGTCGCGGAGCGCCGGGGCCTGCGGATCGACCCCGCCGCGCTGGGCCGTGAGCTCGGCGCCCCGGTGGTGCCGCTCGACCCCCGGCGGCAAAACGGTCTCACGGCCCTCGCCGAAGCGGTCCGCGAGGCGCTCGCGGCCCCGGTGCCCGCACCGCGCGAGGTGCACCTTTCCGGGGACGGCGAACCGGACGAACTGGCACTGGCCGACGAGCGGTTCTCGTGGATCAGCGAGGCCGTCTCCCGTTCGGTCACCCGGGACCCGGTGGTGCGACGCACCTGGACGGACCGGATCGACCGCTGGGTCACCGCCCCGGTCACCGGCCCGTTGCTGTTCCTGCTGGCGATGTTCGCCGTCTTCGAGATCACCACGACCGTCGCGGCACCGTTGCAGGACGCCCTGAGCAGGTTCTTTTCCGGACCGGTGACCGGCGCGGTCTCCGCACTGCTGAACGCGCTGGGCCTCGGCGGCGGCTGGGTGTCCGGGTTCGTCCTCGACGGCCTGGTCGCCGGTGTCGGCATGCTGCTGACGTTCGTGCCGCTGATGGCGTTGATGTTCGTGCTGCTGGCCGTGCTCGAGGATTCCGGCTACATGGCGAGGGCGGCCGTCGTCACCGACCGCCTGATGCGCCGGATCGGCCTGCCCGGCCGGGCCTTCCTGCCGCTGGTCGTCGGCTTCGGCTGCAACGTGCCCGCGATCAGCGCCACCCGTGCCCTGCCGAACGCCCGGCACCGGGTGCTGACCGCGCTCCTGGTCCCGTTCACCTCGTGCAGTGCGCGCCTGACCGTGTACGTCCTGGTCGCCACCACGTTCTTCCCGCACTACGCCGGTGCCGTGGTGTTCGCCCTGTACCTCGCTTCGATCGTGCTCGTCGTGCTGGTCGGGTTGGCCCTGCGTTTGACGCTGTGGCGCACGATGGGCAGCGAACCGCTGATGATCGACCTCCCGCCCTACCAGCGCCCCACCGCCCGGCTCGTCGGGCTGGTCACCTGGGTGCGGCTCAAGGGTTTCCTGCGTACCGCCGCGGGCATCATCGTGGCCGTCGTGTCCCTGGTGTGGCTGCTGCAGGCGATCCCGGTGCGCGGCGACTCCGGTTTCGGCCAGGTGCCAACGGCCGACAGCGTCTACGGCACGACCGCGCAGGCGATCGCCCCGGTCTTCGAACCCGCCGGGTTCGGCCAGTGGCAGACCGCCAGCGCACTGATGGTCGGTTTCGTGGCGAAGGAGGCGGTGATCTCCTCGTGGGCCCAGACCTACGCGACGAGCGAACCCGCGAACAGCCGGGAACCGGGTCAGCTGGGCAACCAACTCCGGGCCGACTTCGCCCGCTCCTCGCACGGCCATCCGCTGGCCGCGGCCTGGGCGTTCCTGATCTTCCTGCTGGCCTACACGCCCTGCGTGGCCACGCTGGCCGCACAGCGCCGCGAGATCGGGCTGAAGTGGACGGCGTTCGGGATCGCGGTGCAGCTCACCGTGGCCTGGTCACTGGCGGTGCTGGTGTTCCAGCTGGGGAGGTTGGTCCTGTGAACGCGCGGCCTCCCGCCGGTCCGGCCGGACCCCTGCGCGCCGTGCTGACGGCGATGGAGGGCGGGGCACCCTCGGTGGAAGCCGTCGTGCGGGTGACGGACCTGTCCCGCGACGTGGTGGAGGCCGCGCTCGACCACCTGGTGCGGATGGGCCGGGTTTCGGCGGCCGAGCTGGCGAGCGGCTGCACGAGCGGCGGCTGCGGCTCCTGTCCCCTCTCCGCGAAGGGACAGCCGGGCTGTGACACCCGGGACACCCGGGGTACCCGGCCGTCCCCCGTCACCTTCACGCTGCGGCGTCCCCGCCCGGTCAGCGACCGTTGAGGGTCGCATAGACCTGGGCCGCGTTCTCCTTGGTGACCAGCCGGGTGGGCAGGGTCTGGATCTTGGGCATCTGCTTGCAGTCGAGGAGGATCTGCTTGGCGGCCTCGATCGCCTCCTTGCCGCCGGTGGGGTAGACGAAGGTCGCCGAGAGCCTGCCCGCTTCGACGGCCTTGATCCCGCCGGACTCGATGGGCAGCCCGTCGATCCCGGTGATCGGCAGGTCCGGACGGCCCGCGTTCTGCGCCGCGATCCGCGCCCCCTCGCCCATCGGATCGTTCTGCGAGTAGATCGCCTGGATGTCCGGGTGCGCCTTGAGGATCGCGTCGGCCTTCTGCTGTCCCTTGTCGCGCAGCCAGTCGCCGTCCTGGGTGGCCACGATGTCGATGCCGTGGCCCTGGATGCCCTGCGCGAACCCGTCGCCGCGTTCCTTGGCCGGGGTCGAGCCCGCGAGCCCGCGGATCTCGGCGATCTTCCCGCCGTGCGGCAGCAGCACGTTCGCGAAGTACTGCCCGGCCTGGCGCCCGATGTCGACGTTGTCCGCGCCGATGAACTCGGTGTAGGCGTCGCCGTCGACCTTGCGGTCCAGCACGAGCACCGGGATTCCCTTGTCGTAGGCCCGTTTCACCGGCGCGGTCAACGGGGTGGCCTCGTTCGGGCTGATGATGAGCAGGTCGATCTGCTGGGTCAGGAACGTGTCCACCTGCTCGACCTGCTTGGCGTTGTCCTGCGCCGCGTCCGCGAAGTTCACGGTGAACTGCGGCACGGACGCGGCGGCGGCGCGGATGTCGTCGTCCATCCGCTGCCGGTAGGGCTCGGCGACGTTGGCCTGGCTCATCCCGATGGTGTACTTGGCGTTCGGGCCGCATTTCGCGCTTCCCTGCCGCGCGGCAGGCCCGCCGGAGGCGTTGTCGTGCGTCGTTCCGCAACCGGCGACCGCCAGCGCGCCGACCGCCAGCACCGCCGCCGTTCGCCGTGCCCTCCCCGTCATGACGAATCCCCTTCCGTGTTCGGGTGACGTTCAGGTGACCGAAGCCGGCCTGAGCCGCTGCAGGCCGGCGGCGAGCACGATCACCAGGCCGATGATCAGCAGTTGGACGTTCGAGTCGACGTTGTTGAGCGCGAGGATGTTGCGCAGCACGCCGACCAGCAGTGCGCCCGCGACGGTGCCGACGACTGAGCCGCGTCCGCCGCTCAGGCTCGTCCCGCCGATCACCACCGCGGCGATCGCGTCGAGTTCGTACATCGCGCCGTCGTTGGGGCCGCCGAAGTTGAGCTGCCCGGCGTGCACGACGCCCGCCAGCGCGGCGAGCAGCCCGCAGAGGCCGAACACCGCGATCTTCACCCGGGTCACCGGCACCCCGGAGAGCCGGGCGGCCTTCTCGTTGCCGCCGATCGCGTAGACGTGCCGGGAGAAGGCGCTGACCCGCAGCAGCAGCACCGCCAGCGCGGCGACGACGATGAAGATCAGCGCCGGGATCGGCACCAGCCCGTCGAAGGTCCGCTCCCCGAGCAGTGAGAACACCACGGGCGCCTGGCCGGGGCCGTCGCCGTAGGTGATGGTGATGCCCTGCCCGCCCGACCAGATGCGGGCCAGTCCGCGCGCGATCTGCATCCCGGCGAGCGTGACGATGAACGCCTGGATGCCGAACCGTGCGATGGCCACGCCCTGCAGCAGCCCGAACCCCAGCCCGATGGCCAGTACGGCGAGCACCGCGGGGACGACGCCGAAGCCCTTCTCGACCAGCAGCACGGCCGAGCCGACACTGGCGAGCCCGAGGACCGAACCGACCGACAGGTCGATTCCGCCGATGAGGATGACCAGGGTCATCCCGACCGCGAGGATGCCGATCTCCGAGATCGACCGGACCACGTTGAACAGGTTGCCGGAGTCGGTGAACAGCAGGTGCCCGTTCTTGCTCGGCGAGTAGAGCACCGCCGCGGCGAACACCAGCACCAGCCCGAACAGGCTCTGGAACCGGAACAGCAGGTTCAGCAGATCCTGCCGCCGCCGTCGCCGCCGCGGCGCCTCTTCCTCCTCGCGCCCGGCCAGTCCGGCGGTCATCCGGCCCCACCCACCACGAGGTCCTGCACGGTGCCCTCACCCATCGCGGCCGCCAGCAGGTCGGCCTCGGACACGGCCGCGGTGTCCACCTCGCGCATGGTGCGTCCCTCGTGCAGCACCACCACCCGGTCGCACACGCCGACCAGTTCGGCAGGCTCGGACGAGGCGAGCAGCACGCCGGTGCCGCGGGCGGCGATCTCACCGAGCAGGCGGTAGATCTCCGCCTTGGCACCGACGTCCACGCCCCGGGTGGGCTCGTCCAGCAGCAGCAGATCCGGTTCGGTCAGCAGGCCGCGCCCGAGCACCACCTTCTGCTGGTTGCCGCCGGACAGCGACCCCACGGGTGCGTGGAGCGACGCGAGCTTCACCCCCAGCCTGGTCGTCGAAGCCCTTGCCGCCCCACGTTCCTTTCGCCGGGACACCACCCCCAGCCGCGCGATCCTGTCCACAACGGACAGGACCGTGTTGGCGAGTACCGAGTGTTCGAGGACCAGCCCGTCGATCCGCCGGTCCTCCGGCACGAACGCGATCCCGAGCCGGAGCGCGTGGCGCGGCCCGCGCGGGCGGACCGGCTCGCCCCGCAGCAGCACACGGCCCTGCCACGGCCCGGGTGTGCCGACCCCGTAGAGCGTCTCCAGCAGTTCCGTACGGCCCGAACCGAGCAGCCCGGCGAGCCCCACGATCTCGCCCTTCGCGACGCGCAGGGCGACCCCGGCCGGGTCGCGCCGCCCCGGCCGGGCCCGCCTGGGGAGCACCGCGAAGTCCTCCAGCCGCAGCAACTCCCCGGCCGCCCCCGCCCCGGCCTTGTCCCGGGCGCGGAACATCAGCTGCACCGGGCGGCCGACCATCGCCTCCGAGGCCTGGGCCGCGGTCATCGACCGGGCCGCGAACTCGGCGACCACGGAACCGTTGCGCAGCACCGTGGCCCGGTCGGCGATGCGGCCGATCTCCTCCATCCGGTGCGAGATGTAGACGATCCCGGCGCCGCCGCGGCGCAGTTCGCCGATGACCTCGAACAGCCGCTCGACCTCCGGCGCCGAAAGCGCCGAGGTGGGCTCGTCCATGATCAGCACGCGGGCGTCGAGCGAGAGCGCCTTGACGATGGTGACCAGTTGCTGTTCCCCCGTGCGCAGCGCCTCCACCGGAAGGCGTGGCTCGAAGGACACCCCCGTGCGCGCCAGCAGCCGCCGGGTCTCCCGCAGCATCCGCCGCCGGTCGACGGTGCCCCAGCGGGTGCGGGGCTCGCGGCCGAGGAAGACGTTCTCCGCGACCGTCAGCGCCGGGACCAGGTCCAGTTCCTGATGGATCATCGCGATGCCCGCGCGACGGGCGTCGGCGGGCGCGGCCAGCCGCGCGGACTCGCCGCCGAGGCGGATCGTGCCCCGGTCGGCGGCCACCTGACCGGACAGCACCTTCATCAGCGTCGACTTCCCGGCGCCGTTCTCGCCGAGCAGCGCGTGCACCTCGCCCGCGCGCACCGAGAAGTCCACGTCCGCCACCGCCCGCGCGCCACCGAAGGACTTGCTGATGCCGATCATCTCGACCAGCGGAGCGACGTCGCTGTCCATCCGGAGACCCCCACGCCGACGGGGAGAAATCGATTACCCAGGGACGCTAGAGTGACCGTCGACACCTGTCAAGCGGGCCCTCCGGGTGGTTCCGCCCTGGACAGGGGTGACCCCACCTGCCACACTCGGTGGCGTCCGCCTACGGATCGTGTTGGATCACGTGCGGTGAGTGTGCGGATCTGGTGAATTCCCGCACCACAGCGCACGAACCCGCACATCTGCGCTACCGTGTGCGTATGACGGTTGCGCTGGAAAGTGTCCTCGCCAGGGTGGGGCTCCGCGTAGACGCTAAGGAGTTCCTCACCCTCGTCGAAGACGCCGCACGCAGGCTCTCACCGCCCCACCCGGATCCGTCGCACTTCTTCTCCCCCGATCAGCGGGCGGCGCTGACCGACGTCGGGCTGGACCTGTCCGAGTGCCGTGACGACGAGCCCGACTACCGGGCCAGGACGGTGGCCGTGCAGGCGGTGCTGGCCGAATCGGCCCTCACCGTCACCGACGCCGCACGGCTGCTCAACGTCGACCCGAGCCGGATCCGGCACAAGCTCGCCGCCGGCCGCCTCACCGGCTGGAAGGACCAGGGCGGCTGGCGCCTGCCCGCCTGGCAGTTCGCCGGCAGCAACGTGCTGCCCGGGCTGGAGGTCGTCCTCTCCGCCGTGCCGGAGGACCAGCCCCCGCTGGTGGTGGCCGCGTTCATGGCCACCCCGCAGGACGACCTGGTGATCCACGGCAAGCCGGCGACCCCGCGCCAGTGGCTGCTCGCGGGCGGCGACCCCGACCCGGTCGCCGACCTCGCGACCACCCTCGGCACCGCGTTCTAGCGGGCGGATCCTCACCCGAGATGGCACGGCTTCCGCTGCCGCCTGCGCGTGCCGCCCTGGCGCACGAACTGCACCCGGAGGACATTGTCGCGGTGCACCCGGGGACCCGGCTGGTCCGGATCTTCACCGCGCACGGCAACCACCCCCAGCGCTGGAACTCCTTTCGCTACACCGGGCCGCTGCCGCACGGCCGGTTCGACCCGCAGCGCCCCGGCCGTGACGGCACCACGGTGCACGACCCGCGCAACGGGGTGCTCTACTTCGGACTGACCGTGCGCACGAGCATCGCCGAGGTCTACCAGACGACTTCCATCGTGGACCGCAGGACGCGAGGTCCCCGGCTGGTCGTGGTGCGCCCCACCCGCACCCTGCGCCTGCTGGACCTGTCCGGGCTGTGGCCCACCCGGGTCGGCGCCTCGCAGGAGATCTCCAGTGGCCCCAAGAAGATCACGCAAGCGTGGGCGCGGGCGATCCGCGGCGCGTTCAAGGACCTGGACGGCCTGTGGTACCGGTCGTCCATGGACGGCGGGGGGCCCGCGTTGTGCCTGTGGGACCCGCCGGCCGGTTCCGCACTGCCGGTGGAGCCGGACGTGCTGCTGCCGCTGGACCACCCGGGCCTGGACGTCCCGCTCGCCCGGATCTGCGAGGAACTGAACTACGTCCTGCTGTGACCGTGGTGGTTGTTACCTTCCCCGGCTCTGTTCCGTCAGGGGTGTGACGGGCCCGGACGGGCCCGGTAACCGGCGAAGGAGCGAGACCGATGGAAGCCCGCATGAAGAGCCCGGCGAATTCCGACGTGTTCACGGCGATCAAGCACCTCAACAAGGCCGTTCACGCCGGGGGCGCCGACCCGCTCCTGCTCGAACTGGTCCACCTGCGGGCCAGCCAGATCAACGGGTGCGCCCCGTGCGTGTTCGCCGGGATCGGGTCGGCCAAGAAGCGGGGCGAGACCGACCAGCGGCTGCACAACGTGGTCGCGTGGCGCGAAACCCCCTTCTTCACCGATGAGGAGCGGGCGGCACTCGCGCTGACCGAGGCCGCCACCCGCATCCAGGACGGCGCGCCGGGCGTGACCGACGAGATCTGGGCCGCGGCCGCCGCTCACTTCGACGAGAACCAGCTGTCCGCCATCATCCTGGAAATCGCGCTGACCAACTTCTTCAACCGCATCAACCACACCGTGCGGGAGCAGGCGGGCAAGACCTGGTGAGTCGCCCCGCTGCCTGGCCTCGGATCGCGGCCTTCAGCGAGCCTGCCCGAAGGCGACGATCTCGGGCAGGCTCGGGTCGTAGCCGTGGGTGGTGTCGACGGTCAGTGTGGGCAGGTCCATGCGGATCCACCTGAAGTCGTCGAGGCGGTGTCCGCCCGAGTCGATCGCTTTCAGGAGTTCGTGATCGGCGTGCGCGGCCCGGCGGGGATCGCGGGCCGCGCGATGGGCGATGCGGCCGTGGGCGGTCGCGGCTTCGACGGTGCAGCGGATGACGCGGATGCGGGCGAGTTCGGCCAGCGGTTCCAGGTTGGGTTGCCAGACGTGGTGCTGGAAAGCGGCTTCGGCGACAAGGGTGACTCCCGCCCGCAGGAGCAGCGCCAGGACGTCGAAGAATGCCTTCAGTGTGCGAATGTTGAGCGAGTCGCTTCCGCCGGGTTCGTCTCCTGCGGCGGCCTGGGTCATGCCCTGTTTGATTTCGTCGCGGATGACCGCCGGGCAGCCCATTTCCCGGGCGATCCGGTGCGCCAGGGTTGTCTTGCCCGCCCCAGGAGGCCCGCTCACGACGATCAGCGTCGGCAATGCCATAGAGCGCATTGTGGCATTTCAGCCCGGCCCGAGGCGGAAAAGGTGGGGTGAATTTCGTTGTTGCGGCTCGGCTTGGCGCGTCGCGAGGTGACCACCGGCCGATGCTCAGCTCAGGCGAGCTCTCAGAAGACAGAATTCATTGCCTTCGGGGTCGGCGAGGCAGTGCCGGCTCTCCTCGCCGGTCTGGCCGATATCGACCCGACGCGCCCCGACCTTCGGGAGGCGTTCCAGTTCGGCGTCCTGATCGCGGTCGGTGGCGTTGACGTCGAAGTGCATCCGCAACTGGCCCGCCTTGGGGGCAGTGGTGGGGATGAAGCACAGGGTCGGCTGCACTCCGCCGAACCCTTCCCGTGGTCCGATCTCCACCATGCCGTCGTCCGTGGTGTCGAGCACGGTAAAGTCCAGTACCTCGCACCAGAACGCGGCCAGCCGTCGCGGATCCAGGGAAGGGATCACCAGTTCCGAAATTCGAGAGGCCACGATCAGACCCTATACGGCATCGACCACAAACAGCCACTGCAATGGCAAAGCCTATGGCAGCAGCGCGAACCGGCCCGCTTTGCGATGCCGCAAGATCAAGGCGGTGGTTCCGCAGCGGCGGGATCAGGTCGCGAACCGACTTCATAAGGGATCAGATGGCGGGTGGCACCCGTCGTTTGAGGCCGAGCAATGCCTCGGCCGCGGCCAGCAGCGAGATCTTGTCATCCCGGTCCAGCTCGGCGATGCGGTCGTACAGTTCCGGATCGGGCCCGGAAAACCCCCAGTTCACGGTCACGTCACCATCGTATCCGCGACCCACCGCCAACAGCATCACACGATCAAGGACATTTCGAACGCGAATTCGTACAGCGCGCACGAACTAAAAGCGTTCGCCGCTGGGTTCCGGCGGGTAATGTGGGGGCGTGAAACCGTTGCTGCTGGTGGACGTGGACGGGCCGTTGAATCCTTTCGCCGCCGAGACGCGACCGCCCGGCTACGTCGAGCACCAGTGGCGCTTGTCGCGGTGGCGGAGGAAGGCCGTGCGACGGGCCTGGCTCAACCCGGCGCACGGGGTCGCGCTGGTGGAACTGGCCGAGCGAACCGGCGCGGAGTTGGCGTGGGTCACTTCATGGGAACACCTGGCCAACACCACTGTCGGACCGGCGCTGGGGCTACCGGCGCTTCCCGTCGTCGGTGTGCGGGCCTATGACCAACATCCTGACTGGAAGTACGGCGCGGTCGGCCGCTTCGCGGCCAACCGGCCACTGGCGTGGCTCGACGACGACTTCGCTCTGTTCCCCGAGGCTCGCCAACGCTTCATGGCACGCCGAAGCGCCACTACGGCACTGATCCCGGTCGACCCCGCAACGGGAATCACCTCCGGCCACCTGGCCGCGGCGGAAGCGGCACTCCACCAACACCCCGCGTGAACAAACGTCGCTCACCCGTAGACGGTCAGCCAGATGGACCGGGCCAGCGCCCTGGCCATGGCCGGGTCCTCGTCCGGACCGGCGATGTGGCAGTGCAGGGAAATGGTGCGTTCCACCATGCCCGCCAGAAGGCGCGCGGTGTTCTTCGGGTCGAGGTCCGCGCTCACCCGCCCGGCGCGCTGCTCGTCTTCCAGCCGCCGCTGTTCGACCTCGACGAACCCGGCCACCTTGTCCAGCCAGTAGGCCGCGACCTCCTCGTCGTAATAGGAAACCTCGGCCAGCGCGCGCAGCACCCTCGGATGCGCGCGGTAGTGGGTGAGCATTTCACGCATCGCGCGTTCCACGCCCGCGGGGCCGTCCCCGTGGTCGGCGCTCCACCAGTGGGCCGCCGCGTCGAACAGCCCCTGGACGGCCTGGTCGGCGACCGCGATCAGCAGCCTGCTCTTGTCCGGGAAGTGCAGGTAGAACGTCGACCGCGCGATCTGCGCCTGCTCGGCGATCCGCAACACCGAGAGCTCCGTGTACGGCGTGCCCCGGCCGAGTTCGTTCTCCACCGCCTCGACAAGCCTGCGCACGATCTCCTCGCGCTTCGGGCGGTTGCGGGACGCTCTGGTCACGGACGGCATGACCCGAATGCTACAACCGGCCCTCTTGACTCATGGACATAGTGTCGACACTCTGTCCATGAACACTGGAGGGTCAGATGAAATTGCGTCACAACGGTGTGGTGGCAATGATCGCGGCCGCTGCCCTGAGCCTGTTCTTCCTGCCGCCGGCCGCTGCGCAGGATCTCGTTCCCCCGCCCACCGACATCACCGGTTCGGACCTGACCCAGGTCCCCGGCCACCTCGCCCAGCCCGCCGACGACGTCGCCCACCCCGGCTCGGCGACCGAATGGTGGTACGTGCACCTGATGGACCCGCGGACCGGGCGAACCTTCATCGCGCTGTTCTTCACCAGCCCCGCCCCGATCACCGCGATGTTCTACTACCCGGAAAACGGTCCGAAGGCGGTGCTCCCGGTGGCGGCGACGCCGACCACGGCGAGCACCGCGACCCCGTCCGCGGGCAACAGCGCGGGAAGCATCGACTACGACCCGGTGCGCGGCGCCTACCATTTCGTGTTCCACGCCAATGGTTTCGACGTCGACGCCTGGCTGGACCAGCCGGTCACCGGGCTGACCGGCGGCCCCATCCGGTACGACGGCGGCCAGGAGATGTACTGGACCTCACCGGTCGCCACCAGCCATCCCACCGGACACCTGCGCACCCCGGACGGGCAGGACACCGATCTCGCGGGCTGGCGCGGTTACCACGACCACAACTGGGGCAGCTTCAACGTCGTCGACCAGCGCTACTCCGGGTGGGAATGGGCCGTCTCGCACGAGCCCGACGGCAGCGCCAGCCTGCTCGGCGGCGTGGTCAAGGGTGACGGCGTGTGGCAGGGCGTGGTCGCGCACGCCACCCCGGACGCGGTGATCGGCTGCATGGCGACGCTTCGGCTGTCCGACTGGCGGGTCTCCGGGGCCTACTCGTATCCCGCCTCGGAGAATGCTTCCTGCACGGACGCCAAGAAGGGCACGCCGACCGGCTGGGAGCCGGAACCGTATCCCGGGCTGGACTACACCTTCCACGTGACCGATCCGTTCGTTTTGGACTCCGGCTTGCTGGCACTGCCCGAGTCGGTCGGGCGGACGGGCCCCGGCTCGATCGGGCTCGTGGAACACATCCGCACGCTGCCGTCCCGCCTCGGGGGTGGGCAGTGAACCCCAGGAAGTTCAGCAGGCGGACGGCGCTGCGCGGCGCGACCATGGCCGGTGCCGCCGTCGCGCTCGGAAGCACCCCGGCGCGAGCAGCGAACGGCGGACGGCGGGTGGCGGTGCTCGGCGGCGGCATGGCCGGGCTGACCGCGGCGCACGAACTGATCGAGCGCGGCTTCGAGGTCACGGTGTACGAGAGCACCGCGCTGGGCGGGAAGGCCAGGAGCATCCCGATGCCCGGTACCGGGACCATGGGGCGGGCCGACCTTCCCGGCGAGCACGGCTTCCGGTTCTTCCCCGGCTTCTACCACAACGTTCCGGACACCATGTCGCGGATTCCGTTGCCCGGCAACGGAAAGACTGTTTCGGACAACCTGGTGTCGCTCAACGGCGCGCTGATCTCGCGCAGCGGCGGACGGTCGGACATCGAGCTCGCCCTGCCGACCAACCCGGCCACCCGGCCGTTGGATCCGGATTCGCTGCGCGACACCATCATCGGCCTCGTGCAGGAGGTCGTCTCCCTGCCTCCCCAGGAGGTGGCCCTGTTCGCCGACCGGCTGCTGGTGTTCATGACCAGCAGCCGCGAACGTCGCGAGAACCAGTGGGAGAACGTGGCGTTCTGGGATTTCATGCGCGCCGATGGACGTTCGAAGGAGTACCAGGTCGCGCTGGTGCGGTTCATGACGCGAGGACTGGTCGCGCTCAAGGAAAAGGTGGCGAACACCCGCACGGTCGGCGCGATGGGCGAGGCGTTCATCCTGGCCTTCCTCGGCCAGGGCACGAACGGCCAGTCCCCGGCCAGGATGCTCAACGGCCCCACCACCGAGGCGTGGATCGATCCGTGGGTGCACTGCCTGACCGGCCGGGGCGTGCGGTTCGAGGTCGGGCAGACGGTGCGGTCGCTGGAACTGTCCGGCGGGCGGATCTCCTCGGCCGTGGTCACCGGCCCCACCGGCACGCCCACGTCGGTCACGGCGGACTGGTTCCTCTGTGCGGTCCCGGTGGAACGGGCCCGGCAGCTGTGGTCACCGGCGATCCTGGGGCAGGCCCCGGAACTGGCCGGGATGAACGAACTGCGCACCGACTGGATGAACGGGGTGCAGTTCCCCCTGCGGGAGACTCCGCCGATCAAGGCGGGTACCCAGTTGTTCCTGGACTCGCCGTGGGAGATCACCTCGGTGCTGGACAGCACCCTGTGGGACCGGGACATCCCGGCGCAGTACGGCGATGGCGCCGCGCGGGACATCCTGTCGCTGGACGTGTCCGATTGGGACACTCCGGGAATCCTTTACGGGAAACCGGCCCGCGAGTGCACGATCGAGGAGGTGCTGGCGGAATGCTGGGCACAGGTGTGCGACGCACTGAACGACACGGGACGATCCGTCCTGCCCGACGGCATCCGGCATTCGTCCTTCCTGGACCCGGCCATCCGGGAAAGCGGCGCCGGGCTGACCAACGACACCCCGCTGTTCGTCAACACGGTGGGCAGCTACCGGTACCGGCCGGAATCGGCGACCTCGATCCCCAACCTCTTCCTGGCGGGTGACTACGTGCGCACCGACATCAACCTGGCCACCATGGAAGGCGCCAACGAGTCCGGCAGGCAGGCGGTGAACGCCCTGCTCGACGCGGCCGGTGCCACGGAAGGCCGGGTACCGATCCAGGCCCTGTACCAGCCGCCGGAGCTCGAACCGCTCAAACGGATCGACGCGGCCCGGTACGCGGCCGGGCAGCCCAACCTGTTCGACCTGCCGGGATGACGAACGCGGAAGACGCCGTGGACGCACTGGTGGTCGGCGCGCGCCCGGCCGGTTCGGCGACGGCGATCGCGCTGGCCCGCGCCGGGAAGCGCGTCGTCGTGCTGGACCGCTCGCGGTTCCCGTCGGACACCCTGTCCACCCACCTGCTGTGGCCGGGCGGGCTCGCCGAGCTGCGGGCCCTCGGCGCGCTGGACCGGGTGGAAGCCCTTGGCGCGCCGCGGCTGCCGATCGGGATGGCGGTCGGCGATGGCATCACCCTTCGCGGCAGTTATTCCACTGTGGACGGCGTCGGGTACGGGATGTGCGTGCGCCGCACCGGGCTGGACGCCGCGCTGGTCCGAACCGCGAGGGAGGCCGGGGCGCAGGTGCGAGAGGGCTGCCGGGTCACCGGGCTGGTGGTGCGCTCGGGGCGCGTCACCGGGGTCCGGTTCACCGGCCGCGACGGTACGGAAGAGGAGTTGCGCGCACCGCTCGTGGTGGGCGCGGACGGCAGGCGCAGCACGGTGGCGAGACTCGTCGGCGTGGAACGGCCGTACCGGCGCGAACCCAGCGGCCGTGCGTGCTTCTTCGGGTACTGGACCGATCCGCATCCCCCATGGCGCGAGATCGCCGCGCAGTGGCGCGCGGGCGCCGAACTGGGCACCGCGTTCCCCTGCGACGGCGGGCTCGTGCTGTGCCTGCTGCAACCACCCCAGGACCGCGCGGCGGACTTCCGGCAGGACACCGAGGCGGAGTACCTCCGCACGATCAAGGCGATGCCCGGCCTCGCCGAACGGCTGCGCGGCGGCGAACTGGTCGGCGGTATCCGCTCCGCCACCGGGATCGAGTCCTACTTCCGCCGGTCGTCCGGTCCCGGCTGGGCCCTGCCGGGCGACGCGGGGCACTTCAAGGACCCCGTGACCGCGCAGGGTATCCGCGATGCCCTGCGGTACGGCCGGCTGCTCGGTGAGATGGCCGCACCGGTACTGCACACCGACCGGCTGGACGCGGCACTACTGGACTGGGAACGCCGCCGGGAGGCCGAATGCCTCGAGGTCTACCAGTGGACCAACGGCCTGGCCCGCGGCGAGCGGATGACGCCGCTGGAGATCGAGTTGTACCGGTCCGCGCGGCAGCGGGACCGGCTGACCACCCTGATGCTCGACGTGTACTCCCGTTCCCGCCGCCCGGGTGAGGTCGCAACCCCGCGCCGGGGACTCGCGCTCGCCACGGCCGCGCTGGCCCGCCCGGCCGCGGACCGCCGCACCGTGCTCGCCGCGCTCTCCCGCGACCTGCGGACCATGGTCTCCGACGCCCTCGAACGCCGCGCCGTCCGCCGCCGGCCGCTCCCGCCCACGCCTGGGCTCGAAGGCCCGCGCGCGCCCTGAAAGTTGATCACCCGGAGGGCGGCGGCGGGCCTGCCGGTTACCATGTCCGCACACCGTGCTACCGACCGAAGGACGCGTTGTGGCCGATTCCGGAACCACCGACTCCCGCCGTGATCCGTACCTCCCGCGGGACGTCGACCTCGAACACCCGAGCGTCGCCCGCGTCTACGACTACTACCTCGGTGGCACCTCGAACTGGGCCATCGACCGCGAGTTCGGCGCCAAGGCGCTGGCCGCCTTCCCCTTCGTGCGGCCCGCCGCCAAGGCCAACCGGCTGTTCCTGCACCGGGTGGTGCGCTACCTGGCGAAAAACGGCATCCGGCAGTTCGTCGACCTCGGCTCCGGTATCCCCACGATGGGCCCGACGCACGTGGTCGCGGACCGGGTGAACCCGGAGTCGGCCGTGGTCTACGTGGACAACGAGCCGGTCGCGGTCGCGCACTCGCAGGTACTTCTGGAGCGGGACGGCGACCCGGCACGGCATGCCGCGATCAACGGTGACCTCCGCGACCCGGAAGGCCTGTGGGAGAAGGTCGCGGAGACCGGTGTGATCGACTTCGGCGAGCCGGTGGCCCTGCTGATGATCGCGGTGCTGCACGTGCAGCAACTCGACGCCGACGGTGTGGACCAGACCCCGGACATCCTCGCCCGGTACCGCACGCTGCTCACCCCCGGCTCCTACCTGGCCATTTCGCACGGCTCCTCGGACGGGGTGCCCGGACAGCGCGCCCTCGACATGGCCAACTTCGCCCGGATGTACGAGCAGTCCAGCACGCCGGTGCGCTGGCGCCCCCGGGCGGAGATCGACCTCCTGTTCGGCGATCTGGAACTGGTCCCGCCGGGCACCACGTGGACACCGCTGTGGCATCCGGAGGAGTCCACAGCGGACTCGCCGGAGATCGACTTCGACAGCCCGGAAGATTCGGTGGTCTGGGCCGGGGTGGCCCGCAAGAACTGACGCGACGGCCGGGTGCCGGAAGGGGCCCTGCCGGCGGGCGTAGCGGGCATCCGCCCGAAGGTCTGGATTTGATCTTCCTGCAAGGATCACGGAGGAACTTGCCTTGGCCCGCCAAGAGCGTGCGGAACAAACGCGGAGCGCCATCCTGCAAGCCGCGGCCCGCCGGTTCGACGAAGTCGGTTTCGCGGCCGCCAGCCTGTCGGACATCCTCGCCGAGGCCGGGGTCACCAAGGGGGCGCTGTACTTCCACTTCAAGGCCAAGGAAGATCTCGCCGACGCGCTCATCGACGAGCAGTTCCGGGTCTGGGAGTCCTTGTCCGGAATAGACAATCCGGGACTGCAGACGGTCATCGACCTCGGCCACCGCCTGGCGATCAGTCTGCAGCACGACGTCCGCGTGCGGGCGGGCATCCGGCTCGTGATCGAGCAGGGCTCGTTCCTCCTGCCCGCGAGCAGCGCCTACCAGCAGTGGATCGACACGGTCCGCAGCTTCCTGCTCGCCGCGAAGGCGGCGGGAGACCTTCGCAAGGAGGTCGACGTGCACCAGCTCGCGCAGCTCGTGATCGGCTCGTTCACCGGGATCCAGCTGACCTCGCAGGTCCTCACCGGGCGAGCCGACCTGCCCGAGCGCGTGACCTTCATGTGGGAAACGATCTTGAGCTCGGTGGTGCCGCCGCGGCGACGGCACAAGTTCTCCGCAGCGGGCGCTCTCATCGGCGCCGGCAGTTCCTGAAAGCGGTCACATAATCTCCCCTGGACCTCACCGATTAACAAACCGACCGACCTCCCGGTTTTCGCCTTGAAAACCGGGAGGTCGGTTCAGTACGCTCCGACTGTGGGGCCGGACACGCATCGGCAGACACCAGGCGCTGGGGGAAAGACGAGGCGCCACGGGCAGATCCCGGACAACGCGGACACCGGAAGGCACTTCGGATGCACTACGAGATACTCGGAGAGATCAGAGTCAGCGGCCCGCCCGGTGTCAGCGCACCGCGGGCACGCAAGATCGAGACGCTGCTCGCCGTACTGCTGGCGAAACGCAATCAGGTGGTGACCACCGAGTACCTGATCAGCGAGATCTGGGTCGGGAATCCGCCCGCGCGAGCCAACGCCGCGCTCTACGTCTACGTTTCCCAGTTGCGGAAGCAGCTTCGCGGCATGGGCGGGCACGCGGACGTGAGCCCGCTGGTCACCAACCCGCGCGGCTATTCGCTCCGTGTGGGAACCGACGAGCTCGACGCCGACCGTTTCACCCGCCTCTACCAGAAGGGGCGTGCCCTGCACCGGGACCGCAGCTACCGGCAGGCGGCGGCCGTCCTGCGTGAAGCCGCGGACCTGTGGCGTGGCGCCGCCTTCGGCG
The DNA here is from genome assembly GCF_007713715.1 of Amycolatopsis rhizosphaerae. Classification (GTDB taxonomy): domain Bacteria; phylum Actinomycetota; class Actinomycetes; order Mycobacteriales; family Pseudonocardiaceae; genus Amycolatopsis_E; species Amycolatopsis_E rhizosphaerae. The sequence goes on along the minus strand of NZ_VJWX01000009.1, from coordinate 12,524 downwards.
GGTTCGCCGACTCGCCCGAAATCCGGTCCTGCGCCGCGCTGCTGGAGGAAAGCAGGCTGGAGTGCCTGGAACTGCTGATGGAGACGGAACTGCTGGTCGGCAGGCATCGCGAGATCGTGGGGCAGCTTTCCGCACTGGCGAAGGAACACACACTGCGGGAAACGTTCTACGAGTACCTGATGACCGCACTCCTGCGCTCGAACCGGCGGGCCGAGGCGCTGGAAACCTTCGCCTCCGCACGACGGAACCTGGTCGAGCAGCTGGGCATCGAACCCGGCAGCTCACTGCGGAAACTGCACCACCTGATCCTCGTCGGCGAACTGTCGGACGCGGTCTGACCCCTCCCGCGCCTGCGGCACCCGGCCCGGTCCCGCAGGCGGCGGGGCCGGGTCGTTCGGCGTCGCCGCGCCCGGTGGGTCAGCTGCGGAACACCGACACCACCGGGCCACCGCACACCAGGGGTTCGCCGTACCAGCCACCCCAGCAGCCCTCGGGTGCCAGCCCGGCCAGTTCCGCCATGAGATCCAGTTCCGCGGGCCACACGTACCGCTGCGGGAACCGCGCCCCGGCCATGAGCAGCGTCTGACGCGTGTGGTCGTGGTCGGCCACCAGCGCGTCCCTCGCCCAGGCGGCCGGGTCGGGGTGACGGCCCTGGATCACCAGGGCAGCGCCGGGGCGCAGGAACGCCGCGAGCCGCCGGACAAGGCGAAGCTGGTCGCGCTGGGAGAGAAGCCGCGAAAGCTCGTCCGAACCCGAGAAGACGACGTCGAAGCGCAGACCGGAGCCGAGCGGGCCTTCGGTGCCTTCGGTGCCGTCGGTGACGCGGTAGCCCTCCCCCGCCAGTGCCCCGGCCACCGGGCCGCCGCCCGGCACGAAGACCCGGCCCGTGCCGGGGCGATGGGTGACCCGGTCGGCGAGTTCGGCGAGGAAGGCCACGGCACCGGCGGGATCGGCGGCCGGCGGAGCGACCGACGTGCCGATGGCGTCGGCCGTTGTCCCGGTGATGCGGATCGGCATCGGGCCACCTCACTTCACGGGCTGTTCCGCTCTTCTCCCCGCAGAGTGCCCGACCGATCTAAAGTGGACCTTGTGCGGACGCGCCGGGGGTGCCGGGTTGTGCGGCGGACACCTCACTGCCCTGGCAGGGTCACCGCTTCGATCGGGCTGCGCCGCATCGCCAGCCGCGCGGAAACCGCGGTGACGGGCCAGACGATCAGGAACACCGCCAGCACCACGGCGAGGAACACCCAGACCGGGCCGGACGGGATGATCTCGCCGGTGGTGATGGCCATCGGCAGCACGGTGCACAGCGAGATGACGATCCCCAGCAGCAGGCCGGTCACCGCGACGATGCCGCCTTCGACGAACAGCATCCGCCGCACCTGCCTGCGGTCCGCGCCCGCCAGCCGCTGCGCGCCGAACTCGCGGCGGCGGGCCAGTACGGCCACGGCGAGGGTGTTCACCGCCGCGATCGCCGCGTAGGCGATGGCGAGCACGGCCAGCAGGTAGTTGATCATCGCCTCGACGTCGGCGCTCGCCTGGAAGTTCCGCTTCAGCGCGCCGTCGTCGCCGACGGTGGCTCCCGGCCAGTTCTTCATGCGCTCGGTGAGCGCCGAAACCAGCGCGTTCGCGTCCTGCCCCGGGGCCGCCCTCACCAGCACCTGCGCCGGCAGGCCGGTGGTGGTGTGCGCGGTCAGCAGGTCCGCGGGCAGCACCATGCTCGCGTAGCTCGACGGGCTGTCCAGCAGCGCGACCACGACCACCTGTGCCTGCGCCCCGTCGCCGAGCCGCATGGTGATCTTCTGGCCGAGCCTGATGCCCAGGTCCTCGGCGACGTTCCGCGGCAGCGCGACCGAGTCTCCGGTGAGGTTCTTCAGCGAACCGGACGTGACCTCGGTGGCGAGCACCGAACCGTCCTGGTCCTCCGCGGCAATGCCGATCAGGCGCAGCGGGTCGCTGCCGTTGCCGTCGTAGGGCTGCTCGATCCAGCCGGAGCTGGTGACCAGCGGCGACGCGGTGCCGACGCCCGGCGTGCCGCGGATCCGCCCGAACGCCTCCGGCGAGAGGCCGCCGGTGTCCGAGCTGATCACCGCGTCGGCCCGCAACTGGCCCGCGTACGCCGACACCTGTGCCCGCTGCACGGTGGTCTCCGAGTACACGTTCCCGAGCGCGACCGCGGTGGCGAGCGTGATCGGGGTGAGCACGGCGGCGAACGCCACCGCGCGCGCCCGCGAGTTGATCACGGCGAGGGTGGCTTCGCGGCCCGCGATCCGCCGGATGAACGGGCCGTACCGGTCGGCGACGAAGGCCATGATCTCCGGGCCGATCAGCGCCACCGCGATCGCGCCGGTGAGCACCGCCGGGCCGCCGATCGCCGAGGCCGTGTCGGCGGGCATGAACATCGTCGTCCCGGCGAGCAGTACCGTCGCGGCGGCGAACACCAGCGCGCCCGTGCGGCGCAAGGGGTTCACCCTGGCGCTGGGGATCGCGGCCTCGGCGAGCGCCTGGACCGGCCGCGCCCGTGCCGCCGACAGCGCGGCGAACCAGGCCGCGGCGTAGGTGATCGCGAGCGTGGCGAGGATGCCCGCGGCGAAGGCGATGACGTCCTGCCGGAACACCAGCTCGCCGGGCACGATGCCGAGCGACCGGCTGGTGCCGAAGATCCGGTTGCCGGCCAGGCCGCCCAGGAAGGCTCCGCAGACCGCGGCGAGCACGCCGACGGCCATGGTCTCGGCGACCACCATCCGGTGGACCTGTTTCGGCGTCGCACCGGTGGCCCGGAGCAGCGCGAGCTCCTGCTGCCGCTGCCGCACGGTGAGGCTGATCGTCGCGGAGACGACCAGTGCCATCACCACCAGCACCATGCCACCGAACACCGCGGCCAGCAGGATCAGCGGCAACTGGCCGGCGGACACGCCGAGGAACTCGGCCGAACCGCGGTCGTCCCCGGTGAGCACGCTGACCCCGGGGACCTGGTCGGCGATGCGCGCGGCGAGCTCACCGGCGGCCACCCCGTCGGCGGGGAACACCCCGGCCAGGCCGACGCTGCCCGGATGCGTGCCGAACCGCTGCACGTCGTCCGCCGAGAAGAAGAACGCGGGCGCCCGCACGGTCCGGCCCGGCTCCGCCGTCCCGGTGACGACGAAGTCCTGCTTCTGCCCGTCCACCGCGAGTCCGACCCTCGCCCCGGGCCCGATCCCGGCCGCGCCCGCGGTGGCGGAGTCGAGCACGACCTGCCCCGGAGCCTGGGGCTGCGCGCCCTCGCGCAGCGTGTAGCCGCCGAGCGCCGCGGAGTCCCAGCCATGTCCGGAAAGGACGGACGCGGAACCGGAGACCTGCGGCATGCCGTCACGCAGCAGCACGGCGGGGAACGACACGTCCGGCACCGCCTGCCGCACGCCCGGCACCGCCGCGATCCTGCCGATCTGGTCCCGGGTCAGCCCCGCGCGCTCGGCATACGGCACCACCTGCGACTCTTCGTCCGGCAGTCGGAACCCCGCCGAGCCGCCGACCACGACCGGCGCCGACGCGAGCCGCTGCGGCGGTGCCTGCAGCACGATGGCCGTTTCGAACAGCCCGGCGCAAGCGATCAGCAGCCCGCACCCGATCAGGATGGCCACGAACGAGGCGAACGAGGCGGCCGCGCGGAACCTCAGGCCGGCCAGTGCCAGCCTGAGCACCACCCGCCGCGAACTCACCGCTGCCCCCGCGTCTGCTTGGCCCGGGCGCCCAGCTGCGCCAGTGTGGCGGCGACGGCCTCCGCGCCCGGTGCGGTCAGCTGCGTGACGATCCGGCCGTCCACCAGGAACAGCACCTCGTCCGCGAACGACGCCACCACCGGGTCGTGGGTGACCATCACGATGGTCTGGCCCGCGCGCACCAGTTCGCGCATCAGGTTCAGTACCTCGACCGCGGTGGTGGTGTCGAGCGCGCCGGTCGGCTCGTCGGCGAACACCACCGCGGTCCTTCCCGCGAGGGCGCGGGCGATCGCGACGCGCTGCTGCTGTCCGCCGGAGAGCTCGCCGGGGCGGTGCTTCACCCGCTGCGACAGCCCGACGCGCGCGATCACCTGGTCCACCCATGCCCTGTCCGGTTCCTGGCCCGCCAGCAGCGAGGGCAGGGTGACGTTCTGCTCCACGTTCAGCGCGGGCATCAGGTTGAACGACTGGAAGACGAACGCGACGTGGGCGCGGCGCAGCAGCGTCAGTTCGGTCTCGTTCTTGCCCTTGAGGTCGGTCCCCACCAGGGTGACCCGGCCGGAGGTCGGCTTGTCCAGACCAGCCGCGCAGTGCAGCAGCGTGCTCTTGCCGGAACCCGACGGGCCCATCACCGCGGTGAAGGTGCCGGCGCGGAAGTCGGCGGAGACACCGGCCAGCGCTTCGACCGCGCTGTCGCCGGAGCCGTAGGTCTTGTGCACCGAGTCCAGCCGTACCGGGGACTCGACGGAAGTCGTGGCGGACACGTGCTCACTCCGTTCCTTGCCGGGTGCGGCGGTCCGGTCCGAAGTACCACCACAGCAGCAGTGCCGCACCCCCGATGCCGATCGTCCACAACCAGAACGGGTACTTGACGGACGTGCTGATCAGGCTCATGAGGAGCCAGATCACGAACTCGATGCCGCTGACGACCGCCCAGACGATCGTGACGACCCGGCGCGCGAGTCCGCTCGAGGAGCGGGCGTCTCCTGTGCTCTCCGGCATGAAGCCCCCATATCGGCTCGGCGGAGCATCGGATTAATTGTGCAACGCTTACACAGTTTAGCGGAACCGGGCCGTACGGAAAACCCGGACCGTGTCTCTCGCCGACCCGGCCGCGAGTTTCCGGTCCGGCTCACACCACCCCCAGCCGGGATTGTGTAAGAATTGCACAGTTTGCGGAACGAGGCTGCGGAGCGAAAGATGCCGACCGAACCCGACCCCCACGAGCTTCCCGGGCTGCCGCCCGGCCTGACCGCGGCCTGGGTCACCACGCCGCGGTCCCGCCCTGGCCCGAAGCCTTCGCACAGCGTGGCGCAGATCGTGGCCGCGGCCGTCGAACTCGCCGACACCGAGGGGCTGGCCGCCGCCTCGCTGCCCAACATCGCCGCCTCGCTCGGGCTGACCACCAACGCCTTGTACCGCTACGTGAGTTCGAAGGAGGAACTGCTGATCCTCCTGGCGGACACCGGACTCGGACCGCCCCCCGCCCCGCGGGCCGGGGAGACGGACTGGCGGGCCGCCGTCCGTCACTGGGCGCACGCCGCGCTCGAACGCTACCGCGCCCGGCCATGGCTGCTCGACGTCTCCTTCCGCGGCGGGCCCGTGACACCGCATCACCTGAGCTGGACGGAGCGGCTGCTGGCGGCGCTGTCCATGGCCGGTCTGTCCGATGTGGACGCTCTCGGCTGCGCCCGGCTGGTGGCCGACTTCACCCGCACGACGGCCGAGCGCCTCCGCGCCCTCACCGATCCGGACTCCACCGACTTCCCGCCGCGGGCAGCCGGAGTCCGCGCGTTCCTGAGCCCACTCCTCGCCGAGCGCGACTACCCCCGTCTGGCGGCCCTCGCGGCCAGCGGCGAGTACCCGGCGGCCACCTCCGTGGACTTCGGCCTCGACCGCATCCTCGACGGCATCGCCGCCCTCCTTCCGGGCCCCGGCACAATCCGGTGATCGGAAACTTGGTGGCGCCTTTGGCCTGGCAGGACCAGGCTGCGGAGCGTTGACGAAACGGATCGATGCGCTGGGCACGAAGGGATGCAGGGTGGTTCAGGACGAGGAGACAGCCACCACGGTGCTGTGGCGCCCGACCGGGCCGGAGGAGTTGGAGCTCGTCCGGCAATCCGGCTGGCGCGCCTGGCCGCCGCGGCTTCCCGAGCAGCCGATCTTCTACCCCGTGCTCAACGAGGAGTACGCGATCAAGATCGCCCGGGAATGGAACGTCCCACACCATGGAGTCGGCTACGTGACCCGCTTCCGGGTCGAGTCGGATTTCCTCCGGCGCTACCCGGTGCGGCAGGCCGGCGGCAAGACCATCCTCGAGTTGTGGGTTCCGGCCGAGGAACTGGACGAGTTCAACGCCCACCTGGCAGGCCCGATCGAAGTCGTGCACGAATTCCGGTGATGCACTCCGGCGCTACACCGATTCCCGGCCGAGTCGGAACTGGCGTCCTTGGTGGAGAATTCGCGAGGATCGATTTCGCCGGCCGAGGCCAACCCCAGCCATTCGAGATGGTCACACCCGTCCCGGAAGGCGGGATTTCCGCAGAGGCGATCTCGGTCAGCAGGGAGAACAGCCGCGACGCGGCCGGCTGGTCACTGCCTGCCAGTAGCGGCAGTGCCTCGGCAGGTCGGCGTCGGCCTGAGCCCGCAGGAAGCGGACAGCATTTTCTGGGGGCAGGTCGGGTGGCATCGCGTCCAGCATGTTGTCCAGCATGTCCACCGTGACGGGCGCGCCATCAGCGCGGCGATCGCGATCGGAAGTCCGGCCACCGCACCGACCAGGGTGGCGGCATCGGCATCGGCATCGGCATCGGCGGCCGCGATGCCGTCGCGGAACAGGAAAGCGGCGAACCAGCGGCCCAGCGGCTCCTCCAGATCGGCCAGCGAGATCGACCTCGTCCACCTGGTCCAGCACCCTTGGCCCACGCCGTCCAACGGAAGCGAGGACTCTTCGGAAACACGACCGTTCGAATTACTGTTCGAACCTACCTGATCGTGTGATGCTGTTGGCGGCGTGTCGTCGATAGAATTGTGGGGTGACCGAAAACTGGGGGTTTTCCGGGCCCGACCCGGAACTGTACGACCGTATCGCCGCACTGCAGCGGAATGAGGTGTTGTCGCTGATCGCGGCGGCTGAGGGGTGTTCGAATGCATGCCAGGCGGTGAAACTGGCCGCGGTGGCGGCGTTGGGGGATGCGGATTCGGTGGCGAAGGAGGTCGCTCTCGAATTGCATTATGGTGCGCGTCAGGCGGAGGGTCAGGTGTCCCTGGCCCGGGATCTGGCGCGGCGGTTGCCTTCGACGTTTGAGGCGATGAAGCGGGGTGCGGTGGATCCGTATCGGGCGTCGAAGGTGGCCGATCAAACCTCGGTTCTGACCGACGAGCAGGCGCGGGAAGTCGATGCCCGGGTGGCGGGGAAGATCGCTACCCGGGATGCGACGTCGGTGCGGCGGCTGGTGAACAGGACCGTTGCCCGCGTCGATCCCGAGGGGCATGCGCGGCGGTGCGAGGAGCGTAGGCGGTCCCGCAATGTTCAGCTGTGCCACGAGGACGAAGGGATGGCCACCCTGTATGCGTATCTCCCGGCGGAGATCGCCGCCACGATCTACACCCGAGTCGATCGCGTCGCCCGCCGACTGCGCAGCAATGGTGAGGAGCGCACCCTGGACGAACTGCGGGCGGATGTGTTCTCCGACCTGTGTCTGGGTGTCGTGCGGCCGGTGGAGCCGCCGCGGGCGGAAGTGTTTGTGTATCTGGATTTCCTGACCTGGACCGGGCTGCGCAACGAACCGGCCGAACTGGCCGGACATGGGCCAATCCCCGCCCAACTGGCCCGCCAGATCGCCGCGAATGCCACCATCCGGCGGGTCATCACAGACCCCATGACCGGCACCCCCATCAACGTCGGACGCCACCGCTACCGGCCACCCACCGCCACCAAGGAGTTGGTGCAGGTGCGGGACCGGGAGTGTCGGGTGCCGGGGTGTCACCGACCGGTCCAGGCCTGCGATCTGGACCACGTCGAGCCCTGGGCCCAGGGCGGTGGCACCGACAGCACCAATCTTTGCGGCCTGTGCCGCCGAGATCACCGGCTCAAGGACGAGCCCGGTTGGCGCCACCGGATGACCGAAACCGGCGTTCTGGAAATCACCACACCCGCCGGTCGCACCTATCGCAGCGAACCCGAACCCCTCACCACCGCCGCCTGAGGGACTCACAGAGAGTTCGGCTCAGTTCACCACCTGCTTGACGTGGACCGCGCCTGACCGATTGCGGTCAACTCCGGTCGTCCCCGGGACGGGGATGACATCGTGTCCGCATGGGATCGAGACGAGGCCTCGTCTGGGGAGACGTCATCCTGGGCTGGTCGCGGCCGTGGGAATCGGCTCTGTACTGGGCATCAGCGGGGTGTTCTCGCAGAGGGTGACCGGCGCCCCGGTGGTGTGCGGCAGCGAGATCACCCTCTACTTCCGTAGCAATGATGAACTGAACGCCGCCCGCGAGCGAGCGGTCCGTGAAACAGGAGTTGCGGCCGTCATGGTTGTGCCCCCGAGAGCCGGTGACCAGGGGCACTGCGCGTCAAGCCGACGAACTCCCACTTCACCGATGACCTCTGCCGCCATTTCCTCGCGGCCCTTCCCGAGGCAGTGCACGTTGGTGTCGCCCCCTGTTGACGGCCCCCGCTCGTCGCGAAAAGGCAGGTCCGTGACCGGCACCCATCGCGCGGGCAGAACCCCACTGCGCGAAGCCCGCCTGATCGCCGGCCACGACGTCGCCCGGTGCTTCGGCGACGACCGGTCAGCTCAGTCCCAATAATTGAAAAGTGCCTCGCCCACGGTGGCCGGCTTCCAGTAGGTGACATCATCGGGCACGATTTCAGGCCATTTCGCCAGGTCGAACGATGAGTCCAGTTCGGCTTCCGTGAGCACGCGAACCCCGGGCAGGTCCGCCAACGCGCCCACTAGGTCCGGTGCTTGGACGAACGTCAGCGGCCAGACCTCGCCGAACCGCGTGTCGATGCGGTGCGGTTCAGCAAGAGAGAACAGAGGGGTGTGTCGAAGCGGCTTTGCCGGATTTCTCGGGAGAATCGCCCCCGCGATGGCCGGGAAGGCACCCACGTCGTCCACACGGCGCCGCGACGGAGCATGCTTGGCGAGATCTTCCTGCTTCCGCACGCCCCGCGGTTCCTGGGGCTTCCATCGCAGGTTCCGTTACTCTACCGTCCACAGTGGCCGGAGTCGTCTTCCCCACCTGCAGACTGACCAGTGAAGCCGCGGCATTCGCGCGGAACGTGTGCTCGGAGACGCTGTTCAACCATGTCATGAGGACGTATCTCTTCGGTGCCTGCTGTTCGACCGGGAACTCGTTTTCGTGGCGGCCGTCGTACATGAGCTCGGACTCGTCGAAGCGTTCCAGACCCCGTGCGAGCGTTTCGAGGTCGACGGCGCCGACGCGGCACGCCGGTTCCTGCAGGAACACGGAAATCGCAGAGTCGACGCTCCTGCAGGTAGTGCCGGCAAGCACACGATGACGGCCCGGTCGCCGACCGCCAGCCCAGCACGCCGGCCTTAAGGGCGGCAGCCAAGATCCTCGGACCCGGCAGGAGGGCGTCTTGCCGAAGGTCCGCGCGATCCAGTGCTAGTTGAGATGGCGTAGCCCCGGCCAGAGTTGCGCCCAGTCGCCGTGCGGCTGCCGGCACAGGTAGATCGCCGCGTGGTGGGCGGTCTCCTCGTCCACGATCCCACCGGGCATGGTGATACGCGCGATCTCCCGCACGTCGGACCAGAACCGGTGCAGGTAGTCGGCGTTCCACTCGCCCACACACAGGACGGTGTCCGGGGTGCCCGACGGCGGGCCCCACAGCAGGTAACCGTTGTGTCCGCTGGACACCGGCAGTCGCAGGCCCTCAGCCGGGCCGAGGATGGTCAACGCACCGGCTTCGCCATAGTTGCTGGTGAAGACGCTCGCCCCGGCAGGCAGGGTGTCGGCCACCGCCGTGACCTGGCGGACGAACTCGGGCCAGCCGTAGGTCTCGAGTGGTTGGGGGTTGACCGGCCGGAGCGCGTCGGCCGCGCCCACCGGCAGCACGGGCAGGCCGATCAGCACCGCGAGCACCCCGGACGCGGTGATCACCGCGGGCAACTGCCATCGGTGCCGACGGACGGGCGGGGTTCGGGGTTGCGTGGCAAGGGCTTCGGCCAGCACGGCCCCGGCCGCGAACAGTCCGATCAGGACGGGTGCCGGGTAATAACCCTTGCCGCCACTCGCGGTGAACACCAGCACCGCGGTCACCGCGACGACGAGGACCCACCGGTGGTCTCGGCCTGCGGGCGAACCCAGCCAGCGGATCCCGAGAACCCACAACACGATCAGCGGGCTGGCGAACGCCACCGGGAGCTGGGCCAAGGCGCCGAGCGGACCGCCCTGCTCGGCCGAGAGCACGGCGGCCATGCGGAACTGCGCCCAGCTGTGCTGCGCGTTCCACACCAGGTTCGGCGCGAGCATCACGGCCGCGAGGACACCGGCCAGCCATGGCCCGGGGGTGCGCAGCACAGCACGCCGATACAGCGCCAGCCCCAGCACGATGCCGACCAGCAACACCCCGACGGTGTACTTGTTTTCCAATCCGATCCCGGCCACCACTCCGGCAGGCAGCCACGCCCGCACCGTGCCCAACCGCACCGCCCTGGCCACCGTCACGAACAGCGCGGCCCAGGCCAGCTGGTCGGTCACCGTGGTGCCGAACAGCATCGCGCCCGCGACGAACACGGGGCTGGCCGCGACCGCTCCGGCCGCGATGGCCTGGGCGCGGGCCCGGCCGCCGAACTCGGCGGCCAGCAGTGCGGCCAGCAGGACACAGCCCAGCTGGGCGGCGATCGCGAGCAGCCGCAGCGGCAGCACCCCGCCGGGCAGGTCGGCGGCCAGCCGGGCCAGCAGCGGGGTCAGCGGCGGCTGGTCCGGGTACCCCCACGCCAGGTGCCTGCCGGAGATCACGTAGTAGAACTCGTCGCGGTGCCAACCGAACCGGGCCGCCACCCCCAGGTGCACGACACCGGCCACGGCCAGCACGGCCGAGACGGGTTTCCACGCCACCTGCGGGGAAACCCGTGTCGCGTCCGGTTCTCCCGGTCCGGCCGACGCGCTCGCCTCGGACATTCCGATGTCATCCATGACCTTCCAGACCCCCATTTCGCATCATGCCGGTGCTCCGGCCTGGTCCGGCTCGGGCAGGAACGCGGCCAGCAGCAGGTGCCGGACGGTCCGGCGGGAGACCTCGTCGTCGAGCATCGCCGAGTCCGGATCGTCGATCCGGTGCCAGGCGAACCAGGTGACGGTTTCGACGACGAAACGCGCCGCCGCCGCCACGTCGGGAACGGGGCGCAGCGCGCCGGAGCGGATACGTCTCCGCAGGTAGTCACCGAGGGCGGCCAGCAGGTTCCTCCGGCGTTGCACGAAGTAGAGCTGGGCCAGTTCGGGGAGGTCCTGGGCGCACCGCTCGACCAGAGCCAGCAGTCGCCGATTGGTCTCGACGAACGCGTACAGTTCGTCGATGATCGCGCCGAACTCCTCGGGGACCGCGACGTGCCGCCGACGACCGCCGGATGCCCCGGCCAGCACGGGCAGCACCTCGTGGTCGGCGGCCCAGGCATCGACCATGGCCACGATCTCCCCGGGAGCGGGCCTGACCACCGGAATGTCCAGCCCGGCCAGGGACTCCGGCCGGGTCAGGTGCAGCAAAGCCAGGTACAGCAGGGCTTCCTTGCTTTTCGCGTAGGTGTACACCGCGCCATGGCTCAGGCCGAGGGCCGCGGACACGTCGGACACTCCGGCCGCCCGGTAGCCCTTGCTCATGAACACCCGCGCCGCGGCTTCGGCAATCTCGTCCACCGAACGCGGCGGCACCCGACCTCGCACCCGCCTAGTATTGACTGACTGGGTTAGTCAGTCAATAGCCCCCAGGCCGGCTTCGACGTCGCGTTGGCGAAGGTCAGCGATCGCGCGTCAGGTGCGAACGCAGGAGAAACACGTTGTACGGCCCCCATTGCGACATCAGGTAATAGATGTCGGGGCCGTCGAGCGCCCACGGATGCAGGTAGCCGCCGTACAGTCCGGGGAACCGGGCGCCGGAAACGGCCACCTCCCCCACCGACCACGGGCCTTCGAGGCGATCCGCGGTGCGCAGCAGGATCACTCCGCCCGGATCGTCCAGGTGCAGGGCCAGCCATTGTCCCCAGTGGACACTGTAGGCAACGGACAGCTCACCGACCGGGCCCGGCAGGACCGCAACCGCGGCGGACTCGTCACGGACCCAGCCACGGCCCGTGAAGTAGTCGTAGGCGGAAGCGTCCAGGATGTCCGCGATTTCGGCACGGGCGAGGTAGGCGTCGCCATGCCGCCCGTTGGTCGTACCGAACAGGTAAACGTGGTCACCGTCGCGGGCAAGGGCACCCATCTGGAACGGGTCGTCCCGCTCCGCCCGGTTGATCCAGCGCGCTCCGCGCGGTTTGTCCCACGTCACGCCGCCGTCCCGGGAGACGGCCATGCCCCCGTAGTTGGTGTGCCACCAGCCCGGCGGACCCCACTCGCGCACGGACATGTACTGCACGTACTGCCCACCCTCGACGGCGATGCCCGAATTCGGGATGACGGTGACCTCATCGCGTCGCCTGTCCCGCGGGATGACCTGGGCGGCGGTGCCGTCCGCGCGGGCAACCACGCCGTCGAGGATCAGCCCCTGCGACAGATCACGGGTACGGGAGAAGGCGAGGACGTTGCACCGCCAGTCGGCACTGTCCGGTCCACCGCCCTCCCCGCCCCATCCCTCGC
>NZ_VJWX01000099.1 GCF_007713715.1 Amycolatopsis rhizosphaerae | reverse complement strand
TGGGTGGAGGACCTGGTGCCCACCTCCCCCGCCAGCTCCCTGCACCCGAACGCGAAGGGGGAACAGGCCATGGCGGAGGCGGTGTTGAGGCTGCTGCGCTGAGTCCCGGCGGGCCGGGGCGGGCTTCAGCGGACGACGGCGGTGGCCTTCCCGAGCACGGTCTTGCCGTCGAACTTCGCGGTCAGGTCGATCCGGGCGGTGCCGTCCTCTCGGACGTCACCCACCTTTCCGGTGAATTCGACCAGGGCGCCCTTCTCGTCGTCGGGCACGACCACGGGCCTGGTGAACCGGACCCCGTATTCGACGAGCCGTCCCGGGTCACCGAGCCAGTCGGTGACCATCCGGCCCGCCAGCGCCATGGTGAGCATGCCGTGCGCGATCACGTCGGGCAGGCCGACCTGCTTGGCGAAACGCTCGTTCCAGTGGATCGGGTTGAAGTCCAGCGAGGCCCCGGCGTAGCGCACCAGCCGCTCCCGGGTCACCCGCACCTGCAGCGGCGGCAGTTCCGTCCCCACGGTGAATTCCATCAGGCACCTTCCCCTCGGACGACGAGCTGCGCGCGGGTGGTGCACACCGGCTCACCGTCGGCGTCGGTGATCTCGGCACGCACGGTCAGGAAGTCGTTGCCCGCCCGCGCCATGATGTCCTCGACGTGCGTGGTGAGCCGCAACTGGTCACCCGCATGCACCGGACGGGTGTACTGGAAGCTCTGGTCGCCGTGCACCATGCGCGAGTAGTCGAGGCCGAGTTCGGGATCGGCGACGATGGTGTTGATCGCCGCGAGGTTGATCACCGTGAGGAAGGTGGGCGGCGCGATCACGTCGGGGTGACCGGCGGCACGAGCCGCCTCCGGGTCGCAGTAGACGGGGTTGTCGTCCCCGATCGCGTCGGCGAACTCCCGGATCTTCTCGCGCCCCACCTCGTAGGTGCTTGCCGGCGGGTAACTCCGCCCGATGAACGACTGGTCCAGTGCCACCCCAGCAGGTTACTCAGGGTCGCTGCGGGGGGCGAAGGCGCCTGGAAACGACGAAGGCCGCCCCGGTGATCCGGGGCGGCCTTCGTGACATCTACAGGCTAGCGGGTTTCCTTGTGCACCCGGTGCGTACCGCAGTTCGGGCAGAACTTCTTCATCTCCAGGCGGTCGGGGTCGTTCCGACGGTTCTTCCTGGTGATGTAGTTGCGGTGCTTGCACTCCTCGCACGCCAGCGTGATCTTCGGTCGCACGTCGGTGGCAGCCACGGCTAAGCCTTTCTCTACAAAACTCGAGTCCCGGTAGCGGTGGCCGGACTTGAACCGGCGACACAGCGATTATGAGCCGCTTGCTCTGCCAACTGAGCTACACCGCCCCTTGTGCCCACCGCCCGGGGGTCTAAGGGCACTGGGAGCATGATCGCGCACACTCCCACCTAGACAGACTAACATCTGCCCGCGAGCCCCTTTACGGAATCGAACCGTAGACCTTCTCCTTACCATGGAGACGCTCTGCCGACTGAGCTAAAGGGGCCTGTGGTCCCAGCGCCTCGCGCTGAAGCCTCGAAAAGATTACCAACGCCTTCCGGCCCTGTTTCAGGGGGGTCCCGTTAACTCAGCAGGGTCAGCACCGTCTCCGCCTGACGGCCCGCTGACCTCGCAGTTCTCGCCTGCAGCCAGGCTTCGAGGCGGTCCTCGGCCAGTGGACGGGAGATCAGGTAGCCCTGCGCCACGTCGCAGCCCATCGCCTCGAGCTGGTCCCGCGCGATGTCCTCCTCGACGCCCTCGGCGACCACGGTCAGGCCGAGCGAGTGCCCGAGCTCCACGATCGAACGGACCACGGCGAGGTCACCGAGATCGGTGCCCATGCCGAGGACGAAGCTCTTGTCGATCTTCACCTCGTCCACCGGCAGCTGCCGCAGGTAGGCCAGCGACGAGTACCCGGTGCCGAAGTCGTCGACGGCGAGCACGATGCCCAGCGCGTGCAACTCCCGCAGGATCGGCAGCGCCTTCTGCGGGTCGGCCATCACCCCGGACTCGGTCAGCTCGAAGGTGAGCAGTTCGGCGGGCACCCCGAACCTGCGCAGCGCCTCGACCACCTTCTTCGGGAAGTCCAGATCGCTCAGGTTGCGCACGGACAGGTTGACCGCCACGGAGATCCGCAGCCCCTCGTCCATCCATTTGCGCACCCGGATCAGCGCCTGTTCCAGCACGAACCCGGTGAGCACCCCGATCAGGCCCGCCGCCTCGATCGCGGGCACGAACTCGTCCGGATCGAGCTTGCCGAACTCGGGATGCACCCAGCGGACCAGCGCCTCCACGCCGAGGACCTGTCTGCTCGGCAGCGACACCTTCGGCTGGTAGTGGACGCTGACCTGGCCCTCTTCCAGCGCCTGCCGGAACTGCGTGACCATCTGGAACCGGCGCAGGAAGATCTGCCCCATGCTGGGCACGTAGGCACGCACCTCTTCCCCGCCGCGGGTCGCGCGCACGGCCACGTCGGCGCGCTGCAGCAGGGAGTCCACGTCCATCCCCTCGCCGCCCTCCTCCTCGGAGGGTGTGGCGTAACCCACCATCGCGTTCGCTTCGACGGTGAGCCGGTCGACGAGGTACGGGGAGGACAGCTGCTCCCGCAGGCGCTGGGCGACCTCGTGGATGCGAGGACCGTCACACTCGACGAGCAACGCCGCGAACGACGCGCCCTCCAGCCGCGCCACCGGCACCTCGGGGCCGAGGGCCTCCCGGATGCGCCGCCCCGCGGCGATCACCATCCGGTCCGCCCAGACATAGCCGAGTGCGTCACTCACGGTCGAGAACACGTCGAGATCCACGCGGAGCACGGCGGCGTCGGTGCGGTCGCGCAGCGGCTCGCGCGCCACCTGGCGGAAGCCGGGCCGGTTGAGCAGGCCGGTCAGCGGATCGTGGTAGGCATCGTGCCGCAGCGTGGCCAGCAGCCTGCGGTTGTCCAGCGCGGTGGCCAGGTGACTGGCCATGGTGCCGAGCAGTTGCACGTCGTACTTGCCGAAGCCGCGCCAGCGGGAGAGGCGGTCGTGCGCCTCGACGACGCCGAGCAACTGGTTCGCGCTGCGCAGCGGCACCACCAGTGCCTCCTGCGCGCCGCGGTCGAGCAGTGCGGCGGCCACGTCGGCGTTGGCCTCGGTGATCCGGAAGTGCCGGACGTGCGCGCCGGGCAAACGGAGCAGGGCGTCGTCGCCGAGACCGTCCGCCGTGGGCATGGGCTCGCCCGCGACCACCGTCCGCATGGTGGCGGTCGGTTCCAGCCGCAGCCGCAGCACCACCCTGGCCGCGGACAGCTGGTCCTTGATGCGCTCGGCGATGGTGGCCCATTCGCCGACGTCCACCCCTCCGGCGAGATCGTCGACCCGGCTCGCCGGCCGGGCGGCGGCCTGCTGGCCGGACCGCGCGACCATGAGGCTCACGTCCGAAAGCGCTTCCATGTCGCGCTGCTCGCGCAGCAGGTCCGAATAGGCCCAGTACAGCGCCGACAGGCCGAGGAAAACCGCGACCACCAGCGGCCACGCGTTCCCGGTCCCGGCGATCACCAGGTAGCCGCTCAGCCCCACGGAGGCGTTGACGAAGCCGACGACGAGGATGCGGCCGGTCAGCCGCAGCGCGGTCCCGATCCGCATCCGGCGGCGCAGCACGCGGACCGCGGCGAGTGCCAGCAAGGTGCTGGCCAGCGGGGCGGTCAGGGTGCCGGCGAGCGCGGCGGGCCAGGTCATCCCGGCGCTGCCCATGGCGCGCTGGACCAGACCGGCGACGGCGAAGGCGCTGGTGATCTCCAGCAGGAAGGCACCGGCGTTGTAGAGGACGCGGCCGGAGACCCGGCGCACCAGCAGCGTGCTGATCCCGGCGAGGAGGTGGGCGATCAGTACCACCTCGAACGGCGCCACGAAAAAGCCGATGACCAGCGGGATTTCGGTGAAGGAGATGGTCCAGGAGATACCGCTGCGGACGTCGACGTTGATGCCCAGCTGTTCGGCCAGCAGGAAGGACAGGGCCAGTACCGGTCCGATCCACCAGAGCCTGGCGTCCGGCTGGAACGGCAGCCAGAGGGATACGGCGGCGGCGGAGAGCAGCCCGAAGGTGAGCACGGCGAGGGTGTAGCGGCGGAAGCGCCGCTCGTCCCCCCGTGCCTGCCCGGACGGTCCCTGGTCACCGGCCTCGTCGACAGCTTCGGCTGCCGCCGGAGGAGCGTCAGGCGTGTCGCTTGTGCCCGGCATGCAACCTCCTTCCCGCCCAGTCACCCCAGTACGCGCTCGGTCGATCACCCCGTTCGGGTGACCTTGATCTCCGCACGAACGAGGCTGTCACTGTACCCCGGAGGGCGTACTTCGGCCTCTTTCCGACCGGCATCAGATCACCTCATAGTTAACAAACTGCCAACTAGCGGCGCCTCCTTCGACTACCGGGTGAAAACTGCTCCGTTTCCGCAATTTTGTTGATCGCTGGGGGTAACCGTGTCCCAGTCCGAATCCGGCCCCGGCCTGCTGGGGAAAAGGCCGCGGAAAAGGGAGGTGATCGCAACGGAGCAGACGCTGGACACGAGCGGTACGGATTCACTGCTGCCCACGTCAGACCCCTTTGCTGACTGGTATGGCGACACCGGCTGGCGCCGGGAAACGGGCGATTCGGTCGCGCACGGGGTCGCGGTGCGCAGCGAAATCGCCGCGAACGATTGTGACTCTCTGTGGCGGGTGCTGGTCGAGCACCGGCTCCTCACCCGGCTGGCCGGCCCGCTGGCCGGCGAGTGCTTCGCCGATGTTCTCGCGCAGTGGGAGGAACATCTCAGTGCGCTGGTGCCGCGGTCGGACTGGGAGCAGGCGGCCGTGGTTCCGCGCCCCAGCCGTGATCCGGCGGGCTCGGCCGAACTGCTGCGGCACGGTTTCGCACCGGTTCGAGTGCTCGCGGTGCGTCCCGCGGACCGCCTGGCCGCCCCGGGACCCGCCACTCAGCCGGGGGTGCGCATCCGCCCCGCCGAACCGGCCGACCTGGACACCGCGGTCGCGCTGTCCCTCCGGCTGCAGCGTTACGACGCGCAGTTCGGTCTGGCGACCCCGCGTCCGAACGCGGAGGGCCTGCTGCGGGAAGCGCTCTCGGAAGAATTGCGGCGCGGGGAACCGACGGCGTGGCTGGCCGAACTGTACGGTCGCCCGCTCGGCCTGCTGAGGATCCAGTTCCCGCCCGGAACGGCCTGGATCTCCCCGTTCGTCGCGGTCGACCGGATGGGCTACGTCGCCTCGCTCCATGTGGACGAGGCCGCCCGGTCCTCGGGGGTGGGCAGCGCGCTCGCCGCACACGCGCACCAGTTGTTCGACGAGGCCGGCATGGAGGCTGCCCTGCTGCACCACGCACTGCCGAATCCGACGTCCACCCCCTTCTGGTACGCGCAGGGTTACCGGCCGTTGTGGACCTACTGGTACCGACGTCCGGCGGTGCGATAGAAAGCAGCCATGACCGAGAGCCAAGACCTCGCTCCCGAAGCACCCGAAGGGGTCGACACCGACAAGCCTTCCGCCGCCCGGATGTACGACTGGTACCTGGGCGGCACGCACAACTGGGCCGTGGACCGCGAGTTCGGCAAGCAGGTCGTCGAACTGTTCCCGCAGGTTCGCGATCTCGCACGGCAGAACCGGCAGTTCCTGGGGCGGGCGGTGCGCGCCGCCATGGACGCCGGGATCCGCCAGTTCCTCGATCTGGGGTCCGGCGTGCCCACGGTGGGCAACGTGCACGAGATCGTGCGCAAGCACTTGCCGGAGGGCGAACGGGCCGGCGTGGTCTACGTCGACTACGAACCCGTCGCGGCCGCGCACGGCACACTGCTGCTGGAGCGGGACGGCGCCACCGACTGGGCCGGTCTGGTCCAGGCCGACCTGCGGGACACCGGCGCCGTGCTCAGGCACGAGACCACCCGGCGACTGATCGACTTCTCCCAGCCGGTGTGCGTGCTGATGATCGCGGTGCTGCACTTCATCGGCGGTGACGATCACCCCGAGGAGATCGTGGAGCGCTATCGCCGCAAGCTCGCCCCGGGAAGCTGGCTCGCGATCTCGCACATCACCAGCGAAGGCGCGCCAGAAGAGGACGCCGCGGCGGTGCGCCGGTTCGCGGACGCCTACCGGAACACCAGCAACCCGCTGTGGGTGCGCGAAAAGGCGGACATCGCGCAGTGGTTCGGTGACTGGCCGCTGGTCGAACCGGGGCTGGTGCACCCGGCGGACTGGCGTCCGGACACCAAGCTGACTCCGATCGAGGCGATCTCCCGCCCGTTCGGCTGGTGCGGAGTGGCAGAGAAACAGGCCTGATCGGGCGGGCCGCGGGGCCAAGGCCGTGAGGGGTCCCCTCACGGCAATGCCGACTGTCCGTGACAGCACAGGTGTGGTTGCTCGCTAACAGCGAACGACCTGGGGAAACAAATTGGGGCTCAGAGAAGTTGAGCTGTGCAGACTCAACTACGAAGGAGCGCCCCGATGACCGAAATCAGGCTCCTGCCCCTCCTGCCTCTCGACGAAGACGTCGTGCTCCCCGGCATGATCGTCCCGCTGGAGCTCGAAGACGCCGAAATCCGGGCCGCGGTGGAATCCGCGCAGGCCAAGGCGCCGAGTTCGCCGTCGTTCCCCGGAATCCGGTCCCTGCCCGCGGCCAAGCCCGCCAAGCCCGAGGTCCTGATCGTGCCCCGGGTGCACGGCGAATACGCCGAGCTGGGCACGGTCGCCACGATCGAACGGGTGGGCCGGGTGCCCGGCGGCAAGGCCGCGGTGCTGATCCGCGGTACCCGCCGTGCCCGTCTCGGCGAGACCGGCCAGGGCCCGGGAGCGGCCCGCTGGGTGCAGGCCGAGCCCGTCACCGAAACCGGCGGCGAGCGCGCGAACGCGCTGGCCGCCGACTACAAGTCCGTGGTGATCACGATCCTGCAGCAGCGCGAAGGCTGGCAGATGATCGACGCGGTGCAACAGCTCGACGATCCCTCGGCGATCGCCGACCTCGCGGGCAACGCGCCGTACCTGAAGCTCGACCAGAAGCTCGAACTGCTGGCCACGCTCGACGTCGCAGCACGGCTGGAGCGCGCGCTCGAATGGAGCCGCGAGTACCTGGCCGAACTGGAGGTCACCGACACGATCCGCAAGGACGTGGCGGAAGGCATGGAAAAGCAGCAGAAGGAGTTCCTGCTGCGACGCCAGCTCGAAGCGATCCGCAAGGAACTCGGCGAGCTGGACGGCAGCGCCAAGGAGGACGACTACCGCGCCCGCGTGGAAGCGGCCGAGCTGCCCGAGCATGTGCGCAAGGCCGCGCTGGCCGAGGTGGACAAGCTGGACCGGACCTCGGAGCAGTCACCGGAGGGCGGCTGGATCCGGACCTGGCTGGACACCGTGCTGGAACTGCCATGGCAGACCCGCACCGACGACGTGCACGATATCGCCGCGGCCCGTGCCGTCCTGGACGCCGACCACGCCGGTCTGGACGACGTGAAGGAACGCATCGTCGAGTACCTGGCGGTGCGCAACCGGCGCGCCGAGGCCGGGCTCGGCCAGGTCGGCGGCCGCCGCTCGGGTGCCGTGCTGGCGCTGGTCGGCCCGCCCGGGGTGGGCAAGACCTCGCTCGGCGAGTCGATCGCGAAGGCGATGGGCCGCAGGTTCGTCCGGGTGGCGCTCGGCGGCGTGCGGGACGAGGCGGAGATCCGCGGCCACCGGCGCACCTACGTTGGCGCCCTGCCCGGCCGGATCGTGCGGGCCATCAAGGAAGCCGGTTCGATCAATCCGGTCGTGCTGCTCGACGAGGTCGACAAGGTCGGCACCGACTACCGCGGCGACCCGACGGCGGCCCTGCTCGAAGTGCTGGACCCGGAGCAGAACCACACCTTCCGCGACCACTACCTCGAGGTCGAACTGGACCTGTCCGACGTGGTGTTCCTGGCCACGGCCAATGCGCTGGAGACCATCCCCGGACCGCTGCTGGACCGGATGGAACTGGTCACCCTCGACGGCTACACCGAGCACGAGAAGGTGATCATCGGCCGGGACCACCTGCTTCCCCGTGAGCTGGAGCGGGCCGGGCTCGGCCAGGACGACGTGCGGTTCACCGATGCCGCGCTGAGCCGGATCGCCGCCGAGTACACCCGCGAAGCGGGCGTCCGCGACGCGAACCGCACCATCGCGAAGGTGCTGCGCAAGATCACCACGAAGGTCGCGCTCGGAGAGGCCACGCTACCGCTCACCGTGGACGCCGAAGGACTGCCGGGCTATCTCGGCAGGCCCCGGCACCTGCCGGAGTCGTCGCTGCCCGCCTCGACGCAGCGGACCGCGACCCCGGGCGTGGCCACCGGTCTCGCGGTGACCGGCGCGGGCGGTGACGTGCTCTACGTGGAGGCGTCGCTGGCGGACCCGGAGACCGGCGGCACCGGCGTCACGCTGACCGGCCAGCTTGGCGACGTGATGAAGGAGTCGGCGCAGATCGCGCTGTCCTACCTTCGTTCGCGCGGCGCCGAACTGGAGCTGCCGGTCGGGGATCTGAAGGACCGCGGAGTCCACGTGCACGTCCCCGCCGGGGCGGTGCCGAAGGACGGCCCTTCGGCGGGCGTCACCATGACCACCGCGCTGGCGTCGCTGTTGTCCGGACGGGTGGTGCGGGCCGATGTGGCGATGACCGGTGAGGTGTCGCTGACCGGCCGGGTCCTGCCGATCGGCGGGGTGAAGCAGAAACTGCTCGCCGCGCACCGGGCGGGCCTGCGCACGGTGATCATCCCGCAGCGCAACGAGCCCGACCTCGACGACGTCCCCGCGGACGTGCTGGCCGAACTCGACGTGCACCCGGTCACCACCGTGCGCGAGGTCCTCGCGCTCGCCCTGTCCCCCGCGTCCACCCCGGTGACGCAGGCGGCGTGAACCGCGACGGCGACCCCGGCCGGGAAACCCCGGACGGGGTCGCCGTCTTCCACTGTCCACAAGAGATCGTTTACTGACCGCGCCCTCGCCAGGAGTCGAACCTGGATCTCCGGTTCCGGAAACCGGCGTCGTGTCCGTTGGACCACGAAGGCTGGAGCCGGCTTCCCGCCGTGCACAGGGGAAACCGGGGTGCACCCCGGCGAGGACTCGAACCTCGAACCTCCGCGTTCGTAGCGCGGCGCTCTGTCCACTTGAGCTACCGGGGCAGGGGAAAAACGCCGTGAAGAACGGCATTTCCGGAAGAAGGCAGTGGTTCAGTCCACTGCACGGAACCCGCGACGGGCACGCTTCCGTCGCGCCACGGCGGAAAGCCGTGCCACGAACCGGTGGTTCCACGTCGCGTTCATGGGTCCAGTTTCCGCCCCTGCCTCGGACGCGTCAACGGATTTACGACAGCGAAGCGGCGACGCCGTCGAGGCTTTCGACGATGTCCGTGTCAAGGCGGACATCACCGGCGGCCAGGTTTTCGTCGAGGTGGCCCGGGTCGGCGGTGCCCGGGATGAGCAACGTGTGCTCGTAGTGGGCCAGCAGCCAGGCCAGCCCGACCTGCGCGGGCGTCACCCCCAGCGAGGCAGCCGCTTCGATGACCGCGGGCTGCTCGACGACCTTGGGATGACCGGGGAACGCGGAGCCGAGCGGGAAGAACGGCACCCAGGCGATGTCGTGCTCCCGGCACAGGTCGAGCACCGGCCCTGTGGCACGGTCGACGAGGTTGTAGCCGTTCTGGACGCAGGCGATCCCGGCAGGCAGCGCCTGACGGAGTTGCGCGGCACTCACGTTGCTCAACCCGATCGCGCCGATCTTGCCCTCGTCCCGCAGGGCGATGAGCTCGGCCAACTGGCTGTCGAGGTCGACGAGTTGGTCTCCCTCGGCGAGGATGCCCGGCGGCGCGTCGAGACGACGCAGATTGACCACGGCCAACTGGTCGATCCCGAGGGCGGCCAGGTTTTCCTCCACGCCCGCGCGCAGTTGCTCGGGCCGCTGCGCCGCTACCAGCCCATCACGCTGGTCGTGGTCGGCGCCGACCTTGCTCACCAGGGCGAGGTCGTCGGGGAAGGGGTGCAGGGCCTCGCGGATCAGCTCGTTGCAGGCCCCGTCGCCGTAGAACTGCGCGGTGTCGATGTGGTTGACGCCCTGGTCGACGGCCCGGCGTAGCACTTCCAGTGCCCGCGGGCGGTCGACGGGCGGGCGGCCGCGAAGCGGCCCCAGTTGCATGGCGCCGAACCCGATCCGCGCGACGGGCCGTCCGGCCAGCAATGTGGAGCCGCCGGGCGCCTTCTTGGTTTCTGTCACGTGCACACTCCCAGCTAAGCGGAGGATCCTCCGGTATGAAGAGCCGAGCGTAGCAGAAGCGGAGGATCCTCCGGTAGTTCAGGAGTTCTTCTTGGCGCGGCTGGGCGCCACCCGCGGCGGCTCGTCCGGCATCTTCGGATACACCGGCGGCCACGGGGCGTCCATCAACCCGTTTTCCCTGTCCTGACGGGATTTCTCCAGCAGCGGCTCGATCGACTGCGGCCGGCGCCGCGCCCACGGATCACCGCACCGGACCAGCAGGGCGGGCACGGTGGCGATGGTCAGCTCGTCCGGTTCGACGGTGTCCAGGTCCTCCCACGCGATCGGCGTGGACACCTGCGCACCCCTGCGCGGGCGGACGCACCAGGCGCCGAACACGGTCTTGTGCGGCGCGTTCTGGTTGTAGTCCACGAAAACCCGTGCGCCGCGTTCCTCCTTCCACCACTGCGCGGTGATCAACGAGGGATGGCGGCGTTCGAGTTCGCGGGCGAGCGCGACGGCGGCATCCCGCACCCGGTAACCGTTCCACCGCGGTTCGAGCGTGACGTAGATGTGCAGCCCCCGTGAACCCGTCGTCTTGAGCCACGCCTCGATGCCCAGTTCGCCGAGCAACTCCCGCGTGTGCCGGGCCGCCTCACGCACCTGCCCGAAGGTGACCCCTGGCGAGGGGTCGAGGTCGATGCGCAACTCGTCGGTGAGCTCCGGGGCGGCCGCGTGGAACGGCCAGACGTGGAAGCCGAGGCACCCGAGGTTGACCGCCCACAGCACGTGCGCCAGGTCCGCGGCGACGAGCGCTTCGCTGGTGGTGCCGTTCGGCGTGGCCACCGTGGTGGTGGACAGCCAGGGCGGCGCCGAGGACGGCACCCGCTTCTGGAACCACGACTTGCCGCCCGCCCCGTCGGGATGGCGCTCCAGCAGCAGGGGTCGCCCGCCCAGCGTGCCCAGCAGTGGCCCGGCCACCGCCTGGTAGTAGTGGATCAGGTCGAGCTTCGTCTCGCCCCGCTCGCCGAAGTACACCTTTTCCGGATGGGAAACGGTGAGCCGACGGCCATCGACCTCGATGGTCACGCTCACGGCGAGGCGACCTCGGTGAACAGCGCGGCCAGTTCCGCCGGGGCGACCTCTTCCAGTTGTCCGTAGGTGCACGACTCGGGCTTGCGGTCCGGGCGGAACCGCACCAGCCGGGTCCCGTGGCGGAACCGGTCGGCCTGCAGGTGTTCGTAGCGGACCTCGGCGACCAGTTCGGGCCGCAGCGGTTCCCACGACAGGTCCTTCTGCGCGTTCCACCGGCTCAACCCGCCCGGCATCCTCCCGCCGCTCTCGCGCTGCGCGTCGGCCCAGTCACGCCACGGATGGTTCTGCAGCGCGTTCTCCCTCAGTGGAGCGAGCTCACCAACCAGTTCCCCGCGCCGGGCGGCGGTGAAACTGCTCGCGACGCCAACGTGATGCAGCGTGCCCGCGTCGTCGTAGAGGCCCAGCAGGAGCGAGCCGACGCCCTTTCCGTCCGCGTGCCACCGGAATCCGGCGACCACACAGTCCGCGGTCCGCTCGTGCTTGACCTTCCACATGACGCGCTTGTCCTGCGCGTAGGGCTGGTTCGACGGCTTCGCCACCACCCCGTCGAATCCCGCGCCTTCGAACCGCTCGAACCAGTCGCGGGCGACGGCGGGGTCTTCGGTCATCGGGGTCAGGTGCACGCGGGCCAGCGACGACCCGACGACACCTTCCAGCAGCCGCCGCCGTTCCGAAAAAGGTTCGTGCGTCAGATCGCGGTCGTCGAGAGCGAGGAGATCGAACACGACGAGGCTCGCGGGCGTCTCCTGCGCGAGCTTGCGCACCCGCGAGGCCGCCGGATGCAGGCGCAGTTGGAGGCTGTCGAAGTCGAGCCCGCGCTCGGTCACGATCACGATCTCCCCGTCGACCACGCAGCGTGGCGGCAGGGCCAGCTTGACCAGATCCACCAGTTCAGGGAAGTACCGCGTCAGCGGCCGGTCGTTGCGGGAACCCAGCTCGACCTCGTCACCGTCGCGGAACGTGATGCAGCGAAAGCCGTCCCATTTCGGCTCGTACCACAGTCCGGGCGCGGTCGGCACCTCGTGCACGGCCTTGGCGAGCATCGGTTTCACCGGCGGCATCACGGGCAGGTCCACGAAGCGATGCTAGGCCGGGAACGGGGGTTGCGGCATCCCGTCCGCCCGGTTCACGCCATACGGGAACGGGTATTCCTCGGACCGTGAACCAGCAGAAGGGTCGTTCCGGCAGTCAGGTGAAGGCCAAGCTCGAACAGGTGGATCGGTTCCAGCGGGAGCACCGCGCGGTGGCGGTGCCCGTCGCGGTGGTCCGCAAGTTCGCCGAAGACCGGTCGCCGCAACTGGCGAGCATGATCGCCTTCTGGGCGTTCTTCTCGATCTTCCCGTTGTTCCTGGTGTTCGTGACGCTGCTGGGGTTCTTCCTGCCGTCGAACCTCAGGAACAACGTCCTGACCACCGTCGGCACGATGTTCCCGCTGGTCGATCCGTCCAGCCTGCAGGGCCTGACCGGCTCATGGTGGGCGCTGATCCTCGGTCTCGTCACCGCCCTGTGGAGCGGGATGCGCGCCGTCCGGGTCACCCAGTTCGCGTTCAACTCGGTGTGGGAACTGCCGTACAAGGACCGGCCGAAGTTCGTCGAGCAGATCGGCCGGAGCCTCTCCGTCCTGGTCACCATCGGGCTCGGGCTTGTGCTCACCACCCTGGTCACCGGGTTCGTCGCCGGAGCGGCCGGCGCGCTCGGCTTCAGCTGGACCGGGCACCTGCTCGGTTACGCGGTCGCGGTCGTACTGGACGTGGGCCTGTTCGTCGCGGCGTTCCGCATCCTCACCAACCGCGAGATCACCACGCGGGACGTACTGCCCGGCGCGATGCTGTCCGGTCTGCTGTTCTTCGTGCTGCAATCGCTTTCTTCGCTGATCATCAGCCGTTACCTGCACACCGCGCAGCGCACCTACGGCCAGTTCGCCACCGTGATCACGCTGCTGTGGTGGTTCTACCTGCAGAGCATCGTGACGCTGCTGGGCGCGCAGCTCAACGTCGTGCTCAAGGAACACCTCCACCCGCGCGCGCTGGCCGCGTCGCTGGACACGGAAGCGGACGAGCGCGCCTACCGCGCCTACGCACAGGAACGCGCGTACCACGACGACGAGCACATCCGCACCGAATTCCGGGACAAGCGCTGAGGTTCGACCGGCTGGCCACAAGGTTGCCCGCCGGTCCCGGCTACTCGTTCCGGACCCCGGCCCGCAACGACGCCAGATAACCTGCCATCGCACGGCCCGCGGCGAGCAACGGCTCGGCGGAACGCTGTGCACGGGCGAGGAGAAATCCTCCCTCCAGCGCGGAAAGCAGCGCCTGCATCGCGGTACGCGCGTCACCGCCGGAAAGCCCCTTCGCGGCCAGAATCCGGCTGCCCTCGTCGATTTACGCGTCCATCACCTCCGCCGCGACCTGCCGCAACTCCGGCTCCGTGTCGGCGATCTCAGCGGCGACCGTGGCCACCGGGCACATGGTGGCCCCCGGTGTTCGCGATGTCCCCGGCCGCGGCCGCGAACGCCGCCTCGATCCCGGTCACGAGGTCGGCGTCGCCGTTGAGCAGTGACGGGATCAGCTCGAGGTATGCCGCACCCGTCTGCCGCAGGGCGGCCGCAGCGACCTCGCGCTTGCCATCCCTGAAGTGGTGGTAGATCGAGCCGGTCGGCGCCCCGAACGCCTTGGCCAACTGCTGGATCCCGGTCGCCGTATACCCCTGCGCGCGCAGGAGTTCCGCCATCACCCGCACGATTCGCCGGTCGGTTCGCACTCGCCTATTCATTCTAGAGCGATCATTCTAGCGGAGGTGGTATGCACGAGATCCACATTCCCTCGGGGGTCGTCGAGTACGACGAAACCGGCTCGGGCCCACCGGTGGTTCTCCTGCACGGGCTGCTGATGGACCACACCGTGTGGGATCGCGTCCTAGCGCTGCTTCCAGACGGTTTCCGTTACCTGCGCCCGGTCCTGCCGTTGGGCTCGCATCGCCGGGCAATGAGCCCGGACGCGGACCTGACACTGCCGGGACAGGTGCGGATCGTCGCCGACCTGCTGAACGCCCTCGAACTCGACGAGGTAACGCTCGTGCACAGCGACTGGGGCGGCGCGCTGTTCCTCACCGCCTACGGTCTCGACAACTTCCCACCCGGACTACCCGGCAGGATGGTGGCCCTCGCCGCGGCCCTGCCGGGAGGTCTCCGGCTCGCGGCAGGCCAGTTGCGCATCGACTGGCTGCGCCGGCTGCCGCCACTGTTCGGACAGATGGCGCGGCGGCCCGTTCCCAGCGAACTGATCAGGCGCTGGACGGAACCGGTCCTTCGCGACAGCGGGGTGCACCGCGACCTGCTGGCTTATTGCCGGGGAGGGTTCGACAAGGCGACGTTGGTGCGGGACACCGAGGCCCTGGCCAAGTTCGAAGGCGAAACGCTGGTGCTGTGGTCCCCGGACAACCGGGTGATGCCGCCGGAACACGGCCGTCGGCTGGCCGAACTCCTCCCTCGCGCCCGCTATGCCGAGGTTCCGGGCGCCTACGTGCTGTCGATGCTGGACGAACCCGAGATCGTCGCCCGTGAACTGGGCGGCTTCCCCACTGGCCGAGCGGACTGACCGCCGCTTGTCCACAAGTTATCCACAGGTTATCCACCGGCTGTAAAACAGGTCTTGCCGCTCAGGGAAGTGAATGCCGCCGCCACCGTGGTTCTGGGACCGTGAAGTCGAGGTGGTTCTCGTCCAACCCGTTGGCGACGGTAACCGAACCGTCTGACCCGAAGTCGAAACACACCGCACAGGTGTCGTCGGCGACGTCCCTGTCCTCGCCGTGCCACTGCAGGAGCGCAACGGACGAAAGACGCCGTCCACACAACGCGACCAACTCGTGTGGGGCATCGCCCCGCCAGCCCAGGTGAAAGCCCTCGACGGCTGGAGCGCGACCGATGTCCACCGAGTTCCAGGTGATGGAAACCTCGTCGAACTTCTGGTGGTTGACCTCGACTTGCTCCTCCTCGAAACCCAGCACCACAGGTCCGTCGCTCCACCATTCGTCGCGGTCGGGATCCCACATCAGCCGCGTGGTCGTGAGCCGTCGACCGACGAGAGCGGCCAGACGATCGCCGTGTTCCCGGCGGATCTCGGCAAGGTCGGTCAGCCAGCGGGGCCGGTAGCCCGCGATCCCGAAATCGAACACCGGCCGACTGTGCGGGTCACGCGAACACCTGTCGCCCGATTTTGGTTCGTCCATTTCATGCGGGCTTCAGCCCAGCAGACGCCGCGCCGACGCGGTCAGCCTGGGATCCGGGTCCTCATCGGCTATTCGCCGCAACAGCTCCTGTGCCTGCGGCCAGGCGAGATACACGGTCGTCCACATCGCCGCGTTGCGGATCCGCGGATCCCGATGCCGCGCCGCCGCCTCTATTCGCACGAAGATCTCCGGATCGAACTCGTCCGACCCGAACAACGCAAGACGCATGAGTCCGCGCGCCCTGTCCTGGGGCGTGAGGTCCTCGCCGAACGGCTCCAGGATTTCCTCGCGTGACCAGACCGGAAGCAGCCGCGACAGCCGGTCCGCCAGCGTGTCCACGGCTTCCCGGTCCGCGCCGAACACGACAAGCACAGACACATCGGTAATACGGTCCTCGAGGTAGCAGACCCAGAACTCAGGGGCGACTCCCCAGGTGACCGTCCTCTTGTAATCCTCGTCCCCGCCCCCCGCGTTGGAGGCGACGAGCTGCCACTGGGCCGCTCGCGCCACGGCGTTCACGGGTTCCCAGCCGGGAAGCTGCCTGAGGGCCAGGCGGCGCTCCGGATAGGCGAACTCGGTCACGTATGTCTCCCCACCTTCTGTTCTGGCGTTCCCCGAAAGCTGGCACCGGCCGCACGGCGGGGGGCCAGGGCGACGGTGACCTTGTGGCTTGATGATCCGGAGGTCGCCGCCGTCGCCGCCGACAAGTGGAACACCCCCCACTGGCCCGCCGCCGCCCGAACACGCGCCGATCTTGCTGTTTCGCCCTCACGGGAACGCTGACAGCGAGATCGGTGTTGACATGTTGAGGCAGTCGGACAGAACAAAACACCCCCGTGTCCTGTTTTCGCAGGTCGCGGGGGTGATTACTCTGGTGTGGCGGGTGAGGGATTCGAACCCCCGAAGGCAGTGCCGTCTGATTTACAGTTCTAGAGGATTGTGTATTGCCGTACTTTCCAGTACCCAGCAGTACCGGTAAGTCCTCATTATGGCTGGTCAGCCGGCTGAGGTGTCCCTCGCCGTACCTCCTGACCACAGAGTTTCCCCGCACGTTCGGGCAACTCCAGGACAACTTTGCGTGAGTGCCAGACCCGATTCGAACCTTTCGAGAAGGACTTGGCGCAGTGATCCACAACACAATTTTGCATGGTCGTTCTCGCGGCCCTTCACGCCGCCATGACCCGGTTCATCTGCGGATGTCGGGCGGTGGTCGGCGATGAGTGTGGAAGCGATCAGTTGGGCTCTGACCGAGGCCCCGATCCCCCGCGATCGCCGCGACGCCTCGTCACTGGCGATCGTGCTCGTCGGACTCGCGAACCACGCTGGTCCGGACGGCCGCAATGCCTTCCCCGCGATCGCCACGCTGTCGACCTATACGCGCCTGTCAACCCGGTCCGTCCAGTACGCCCTCCGCGCACTCGAAGAACTCGACCTGATCCGCGCGTCCGACCCCGAAATCGTCGCCGCCTACATCAAACGCGCCGACCGTCGCCCCCACGGCTGGGACCTCGCTCTCGAGCGCCGCGGTCCTACCCGGGCTGTGGACAAGTCCGATGCCTCTGTGGACAACCCCGATACCGCGGTGCAACCACTGCACCCCGCACAAGCCCGCGGGGTGCAAAGACGGGCCAGCGGGGTGCAAACAACGACGTCACGGGGTGCAGACACTGCACCCGAACCATCCCTTAACCGTCCAAGAACCACCCGCGCCCGCCGGAGCGACATCGGCGCGGACGAACGATCACCTGCCCCTGAGCAGCCGTGCGG
>NZ_VJWX01000098.1 GCF_007713715.1 Amycolatopsis rhizosphaerae | reverse complement strand
CCGCCCGGCTCTACGACGGGTGGCTGCCCTATCCGCCCGATCCCGCGGACTACGCCCGCGGCCTGGCCGCGATCCGGGCGGCGGCGCGACGGCCGGTGACGCCCGGGCTGTTCGCCACGGTGTTCCTCGACGACGATCCGGAGCGGGGCGAACGGGCCCTCGCCGACTACTGCCAGGCCAACTACGGGCTGCCGCTGGAGCGGGTCCGGACCATCCAGACCCTGCTGGCCGGTCCGGACGTCGCCGAGCGGCTCGCGCGTTTCGCCGCGGCAGGGGCGCGGCACGTGCAGGTGCGCATCGCCACCACCGATCCGCGCGTCTTCGACCACCAGTTGATCAAGGTCGCGGAATTGTTGTCGGTGCTGCGACGTACCCTAGGAGACGAGAGCCCCTGATCCCTCTCGTCCCGGGCAGGGGTATGTCCGCCGTTGTGCTCAGGGGAGTTTTCCGTGACCCATCCGCCCTCCTCCGGCCTGCTCTCCGCCGTGCTCGCCGACCCCGCGCTGCGCGGGGTGCTCGAGCGAGCGGGCTCCCCGCTGGCGGACCTGCAGGGACCGACGGCCGCCCGCCAACTCGTGGTGGCCGCCCTCGCGGCCGACGAGGGCGCCGGGCGGCCGGTCCTCGCCGTGACCGCGACCGGCCGCGAGGCCGAGGAGCTGACGGCGGCGGTGGCCACCCTGCTCGGGCCGGACGCCGTCGCCGACTTCCCGTCCTGGGAGACCCTGCCCCACGAGCGTCTCTCCCCGCGGGCGGACACCGTCGGCCGCAGGCTCGACGTGCTGCACCGCCTGCGGGGAAAGGACGCCCCGCGTGTCGTCGTCGCCACGGTGCGCAGCCTGATCCAGCCGATGGCGCCCGGGCTGGGCGCGCTCGCCCCGATCGAGTTCGCCGTCGGCGAGGAAAACGAGTTCGAAGGCGTGCTGGAACGGCTCGTCGAGCTGGCCTACACCCGGATGGACATGGTCGAGAAGCGCGGCGAGTTCGCCGTGCGGGGCGGCATCCTCGACGTCTTCCCGCCCACGGCCGACCACCCCTACCGGGTGGAGTTCTGGGGCGACGAGGTCAGCGAGATCCGGGCGTTCTCGGTCGCGGACCAGCGTTCGCTGCCCGGCGAGATCTCCGGCTTCCACGCGCCGCCCTGCCGTGAGCTGCTGCTCACCCCGGACGTGAAGGCTCGGGCGGGTGAGCTCGCCGAGCGGTACGCCGCCGATGCCCAGCTCGCCGAGATGCTCACCAAGCTCGCCGACGGCATCCCGTGCGAAGGCATGGAGGCGCTCATCCCCGTGCTCTGCGAGGGGGAGCTGGAACTGCTCACCGACGCCATGCCGGAGGGCACGCACGTCCTGCTCGCCGATCCGGAGAAGATCCGGGCCCGCGCGCAGGACCTGGTGCGCACCGGGCAGGAGTTCCTCGAAGCGTCCTGGATGGCGGCCGCCGGCGGCGGACAGGCGCCGATCGACCTCGGTGCCTCCGCCTACCGCGAGCTGGCGGAGGTGGCCGGGCACGCCGGGCAGACCGGCCGCGCCTGGTGGACGCTGTCCCAGCTGACCACCGAAGACGCCGACGTGTACCCGGTCGCGCTGGAGGCCTCGCCGAACTATCGCGGCGATCTGGACCGGGCCATCGCGGACCTGCGGGCCCATCTGGCGGCGGGCGGCGCGGGCGTGCTGGTGGTCGCCGGGCACGGCACCGCGAGCCGCGCCGTGGAGCAGCTGTCCGGCGCCGAGGTGCCCGCCACGCTCGCCCGTGAGGGGCTCACCCAGGCCCCGCCCACCGGGTTGGTCACGGTCGTCTGCGGCGGACTGACCGAGGGGTTCGTGGCCCCCGGGAGCGCGCTGGTCGTGCTCACCGAGGCGGACCTCACCGGCCGCGGCGGGCCCGCCGCCACCTCCACCCGGGACCTGACCGCGAAGATGCCGTCGCGGCGGCGCAACGCGGTCGACCCGCTCGCCCTCAAACCGGGCGACTACGTGGTCCACGACCAGCACGGCATCGGCCGGTTCGTGGAAATGGCGCAGCGGACCATCGCCGGCGCCACCCGCGAGTACCTGGTGCTGGAGTACGCCTCGTCGAAGCGGGGCCACCCGGGCGACCGGCTGTACGTGCCCACCGACCAGCTCGACGAGGTGTCCCGGTACGTCGGCGGTGAGCTGCCCACGCTGAACAAGCTCGGCGGCTCCGACTGGAAGAACACCAAGGCCAAGGCCCGCAAGGCGGTCAAGGAGATCGCGGCGGAACTGGTACAGCTCTACGCCGCGCGCCAGGCCGCGCCCGGGCACGCGTTCGCCTCGGACACACCGTGGCAGCGCGAGCTCGAAGACGCCTTCCCGTTCACCGAGACCGCCGACCAGCTCGCGGCGATCGACGAGGTCAAGGCCGATATGGAGCGCGGGGTCCCGATGGACCGGGTCATCTGCGGCGACGTCGGTTACGGCAAGACCGAGATCGCGGTGCGCGCGGCGTTCAAGGCGGTGCAGGACGGCAAGCAGGTGGCCGTCCTGGTGCCGACCACGCTGCTGGCCCAGCAGCATCTGAACACCTTCAGCGAGCGGATGCGGTCGTTCCCGGTGACCATCAAGGGCCTGTCCCGGTTCACCGACAAGTCCGATGTGGACAGTGTGCTGGCCGGGCTCGCCGAAGGCGAGGTCGACATCGTCATCGGCACGCACCGGCTGCTGCAGACGGGCATCCGCTACAAGGACCTCGGCCTGGTGATCGTGGACGAGGAGCAGCGGTTCGGCGTCGAGCACAAGGAGCACATCAAGGCGCTGCGCACGCACGTCGACGTGCTCACCATGTCGGCAACGCCGATTCCGCGCACGCTGGAGATGTCGCTGGCGGGCATCCGCGAGATGTCCACCATCCTCACCCCGCCCGAGGACCGGCACCCGATCCTGACCTATGTCGGCGCCTACGACGACAAGCAGGTGGGCGCCGCGATCCGCCGCGAACTCCTGCGTGACGGCCAGGTCTTCTACGTGCACAACAGGGTTTCCTCCATCGAGAAGGCGGCCCGCAGGCTGCGGGAGCTGGTGCCCGAGGCCCGCGTGGTCACCGCGCACGGGCAGATGAACGAGGAGCGGCTCGAAAAGATCATCCAGGGTTTCTGGGAGCGCGAGTACGACGTGCTGGTTTCCACGACCATCGTGGAAACCGGTCTCGACATCTCCAACGCCAACACCCTCATCGTCGAGCGCGGCGATCTGCTCGGGCTCGCGCAGCTGCACCAGTTGCGCGGCCGGGTCGGCCGGGGCCGGGAGCGGGGGTACGCCTACTTCCTGTACCCGACGGAGACACCGCTCACCGAAACCGCGCACGACCGGCTCGCCACGATCGCGCAGAACACCGAGCTGGGCGCCGGGATGGCGGTGGCGATGAAGGACCTCGAGATCCGCGGCGCGGGCAACATCCTCGGCGCGGAGCAGTCCGGCCACATCGCGGGCGTCGGTTTCGACCTGTACGTGCGGCTGGTCGGCGAGGCGGTGGACGGGTTCCGCCGCAGCGCCGGGGCCGAGCCCGCGGAAGAAGAGGAGCTGCGCGAGGTCCGGGTCGATCTGCCGATCGACGCGCACATCCCGCACGACTACGTGCCGGGGGAGCGGTTGCGGCTGGAGGCCTACCGCAAGATCGCCGCCGCGCCGGACGGCGACGCGCTGCGCGCGGTCGAGGAGGAACTCGTCGACCGGTACGGGCAGCCGCCGGCCCCGGTGCGCAGGCTGCTCGCGGTGGCCGCGTTCCGGCATGTCTGCCGCGAGGCGGGGGTGACCGAGGTTTCCTTGCAGGGCAACAACATCCGCTTCGCGCCGTTGACACTGCCCGAGTCGAAGACGGTACGGCTCAAGCGCCTGTACCCGAAGGCGATGTACAAGGCGGTGACGAACACGGTGTCGGTGCCCAAACCCACCGAGGGCCCGGCGGGCGGGCGCATCGGTGCCCCGCCCCTGCGGGACGAGGCACTGCTCGACTGGTGCACCAAGCTGCTGCACAACCTGACCAAGGCCCCCGCCGTGGCCTGAGCCGGGGAGCGGTTAGCCTGCGTCCCGCCACTGAACCGCACTGGGCAAGCGGCGCGTACGAACGAACTCGCGAAGTGCTCCGGTAATTCGTTCGACCGGGAGCCCGCTCCCGGCGGGGAATCCGACCTCGGACGGCACGGCGGGCGAATCCGGGTCACCATCGGTCACGAGATACCCGCCTTCGCCGGAGTACAGCAGGTAACCCCAGCGGTCGTGCACGTGCACGTCCAACACTGCGTCGTCGGTCTGGATGCTGCCCGTGTCGGCCCAAGGCTGCGCCAACAGTTCGACCAGGCGCGTCACGTCCTCATCGTTGGTGACGTCGACAGTCTCACCGCCCGGCACGCCGTCGCGGAACGTGGGGACAGCCGCCACAAGTGTCATTCGGACCCCTCTTCTTCCTTCCCGGTGTAGCTCGCAACCGTGCCGTCGGCCTGTACCACGCGCAAACGCGCACCCGGAGGAAGGAAACGCGCGAGGTACCTGTCACAGGTGAACGGCTGCGCTCGGTCGAACGGTCGGGTCCCGCACACTTGCCGCGCCGCTGACGATCCGAACCGACCAGCCGTCTGAGCGCACCCACTCGCCGCGTGCCTCACCTCCGGCGGTGGTCGCGCGGCCCACACGCTGTCGTGCTTGCTCCACTCGTGCATCCCGCCCACCCGGCGGTCGTCGTGTGAGTTCCGGAAACCATGGAAAGTTGGGCGGCCGATCGCGGGCCGCCTCGGGATCGACCGTGCCGCTTGTGGCGGCCGCCCATGCTTGTGTTGCCTCGCCGACCAGTTCATCCGCCTGCGCCAGCGCTGATCGCGCGGACACGATGAGCGCGAGCGCCCGCGTCACGTGCTCGGCCAGTTCTTGGACGGACACCACGCACCGCGGCCTAATGATCGGAACAGGAGATCACGAGGCCTCTGACCAGGCCCGTCAGGCCTGGCGGGTGGGCAGCACGACCACCTGCCGCAGGTTGACGTGCCGCGGTCGGCTGGTCACGTAGCCGATCAGGTCGGCGATTTCCTCGCTGGAGAGCGTGCCCATGCCGCCGACCATTTCGCCGATTTGCCCGCGCAGTTCGCTGTTGTCGATGTGGTCGGCGAGCTCGGTGCTGGTCAGCCCCGGTTCGATGTTGGTCACGCGCACGTCGCGCGGGCCCAGTTCGGCGCGCAGGGACGCGGACAGGTGGGTGAGCGCGGCCTTCGTCGCGCTGTACACGGCATAACCGGGGAAGAAGAGGTGTGCGCCGATCGACGAGATGTTCACCAGGTCCGCGGTCCCGCCCGAGGCGGCCGCGCCGAGCAGGTCCGGCAGGAAGGCGCGGATCAGGCGCAGCGCGCCGGTCAGGTTCGTGTCGATCATGCGCTGCCATTCGTCGTCCCTGCCGTCGAAGACGGGATTGGGCAGCATCACCCCGGCGGCGTTCACCACCAGGTCCACCGGTCCGAATTCGCGGTGCACGGTGTCTACTGTGGACGCGATCGACGCCTGGTCGGTCACGTCGGCGGGTACCGCGATCGCCTGCCCGGAGCCGGCGTTGATCTCCTCCGCGAGCGTGGTGAGGCGGTCTTCACGGCGGGCCAGCAGGGCCACGCGGGCGCCGGAGGCGGCGAGCAGGCGCGCGGTGGCCTCTCCCATGCCGCTGGCGGCTCCGGTGATGACGGCGGTGCGGTCGGCGAGGTTGTCGTAACGAGTCATGCCGAAAGCCTGCGGCCGTCGCGGGCGGTTACCCAGTGCTCCGCCGTACCGTGGGTGCGCCAGTACCAGGATAGGAAGACAGTCCCCCGGAATACTGGGCTCATGGATCAGAGCATCGGGGAGTTCCTGCGGTCGCGACGGGCACGCATCCAGCCGCGGGAAGTCGGGTTGCCGGGACACGGGCGGCGGCGCGTACCGGGCCTGCGCCGGGAGGAACTGGCCCAGCTCGCCGGGGTGAGCGTCGACTACTACGTGCGTCTCGAACAGGGCCGGAGCCAGAACGTCTCCGACGCGGTGCTGGACTCGATCGCACGGGTGCTCCGGCTCGACGAAACCGAACGGGTCCACCTGCGCAACCTCGTCCGACCCGCGAAAAAGGCGAGGCGCTCGGGCGGGCAGCACGTCCGGCCGGGCGTGCAGCGGATGCTGGACATGATGACCGACCTGCCCGCCTTCGTCCTCGGCCGCCGCATGGACATCCTCGCCTGGAACGCGCTCGCGGACGCGGTCATCGGCTTTTCCGCGCTGGAACGGCCGAACGCGGCCCGTCACACCTTCCTGCACCCCGAAGCGCGCGAGCTCTACCTGGAATGGGACGCGGTCGCCGCCGAAACGGTGGCGTACCTGCGCCTGGACGCCGGGCGCTACCCGGACGACCCGCAACTGTGCGCACTGGTCGGCGAGTTGTCGATGCGCAGCGAACCGTTCCGGCGGTTGTGGGCGCGCCAGGACGTGAAGGACAAGACCCACGGCCGCAAGCTCGTGCGGCATCCCTTCGCCGGCGACCTGGAGTTTCGGTACGAGACTTTCGCGTCGCCAGGGGATTCCGACCAGTTGCTGGTCGCCTACACGGTGGCGGCCGGTTCGGCGTCGGAAGAACGGTTGCGGCTGCTCGCCAGCTGGCAGGCCCCGGAGATCGCCGTACCGGCCCGGTGAGGGTTGGGTGAAAGCAGGACTTCCCGGTTCACCGGTGCCGGAACGGGGCGAGTTGTGAGAGGGTACGCACGTGATGCGGATCATGGCTCGCCCTCGCGCACTGATCGCCGTTCTCTCCGCCTGCCTGCTGCTCGCCGGATGTGGTTCCGCGCCGAGCCAGGTCGGCGCCGCCGCCTTCTTCGACGACCACGAGATCGTCACCATCGACCAGGTCCAGTCGATGATCGACAAATCCGTGCAGGAGCAGCCCGCGGCGCGGCAACTGGCGCAGCAGCACAAGCTCGACCAGGTCGGCCGCGAGGCGGTGCGACAGCTCGTCCTGCACGAGCTGATCACGCGGACCGCGCAGCAGGACGGTGTTTCCGTCGATCCGAACCAGGTCGCGCAGGTGCTCGCGCAGGATCCGCTCGCCGCGCCGCTGTCCACGAACACCGTGGACCCCTCGCAGCTGCCCGCGCAGATCGTCTACCGCGTCCGCGACCACCGCGAGGTGATCACCGACCAGCTGCTGCTGCAGTCGCTGGGCAAGCAGTACTTCGACAAGCTGGCCATCACCTTCGACTACACCTCGGTGGTCACCGACGACGGTGGGGCGAACCCGGTGACCATGCGGGAGAAGGCGTTCGCCAAGGTCGGGCAGATGGCCGCCGACCCCGATGCCGCGGCGAAGGTCATCCAGGCCGATGCCGCCGCCGGGGCGAAGACCTCCCTCGGTGAGCGGGTGCCCGCGGTGCAGGCGCCGGACTTCGCGGGCACGGTGCTGTTCGGCGTGCCGCCGGGCACCGTGGTGGCGTTCCAGCCGAGCGCCGAGCGGGCGGTGTGGATCGTCGCCGTGGTGCGGGCGCGGGACCTGGGCGCCCAGCAGTCGGTCGACCAGGCGACCAGTCCCACCATGGGGCAGCTCGCCGCGATCGGGCTCCGGCTGCTGCAGCCGCGACTCGACCAGCTGGGCCTGAAAATCAACCCGCGCTACGGTGTATGGGACCCGACCGCGCTGAACCTCGCGGCCAGCGCGGCCGAGACCACCGGTCTCGTCCTCTCGGTGAAGGGAACTCCCCAGCCTTGACCGCCACGGTCGTTCTCCTGCCCTACCCCGCTGCCGGTGTGCCCGCGGCCGCGTTCCCGTTCCTCGGCGGCGCGCGGGCGGTCTACGCGAGTGGGGTGAGCGAGCAGGTGGCCGACCTGCTGGGCGCGAAGCCCGCTCCGGAGCGTGACGCGCTGGTCGCGGAGGCGGCCGAAGGCCCGCTGGTGCTGATCGCGGCCCATGCCGGTGACCCGCTGGTGGCGGCGCTGCCGCAGGCCCGGATCGTCGCGCAGCCGTCCGGGGCGTGCCTGGTGGAGGCGGCGCAGGTGATGGACCGGTTGCGTTCGCCCGGCGGCTGTCCCTGGGACGCCGCGCAGACCCACGAGTCACTGCGGCAGTACCTGGTGGAGGAGACCTACGAGCTGCTGGAGGCCATCGAGGACGGGGATCGCACGGCCCTGCGCGAGGAGCTCGGGGACGTGTTGCTGCAGGTGCTGTTCCACGCCCGGGTGGCCGCGGAGCATCCGGACGACCCGTTCGACATCGACGTGGTCGCGGGGGAACTGGTGGCCAAGCTCGTCGGCCGCCATCCGCACGTCTTCGCCGACGCCGCCCGCATCGAGACGGCCGAGCACCAGGAAGTGAAGTGGGAGGAGCTCAAGCAGGCCGAGAAGCAGCGCGAGTCCCTTGTGGACGGTGTGGCGCTCGGCCAGCCCGCGGCCGCGCTGGCGGGCAAGCTCGGCCACCGCAGCGGGCGGGCGGGCATCCCACTGGACCTGCTGCCGTCCGGTACCGATGCGGCGGCGCAGCTGTTCCGCATCGCCGCGACCGCCCGCCGTGCCGGGGTCGATCCGGAGGGTGAGCTGCGGGCGGTGGCGAAGCGGTTCGCCGAGGAAGTCCGCGAGGCCGAGCGCAACGCGCGGGCCGACGGGGTCGAACCGTCCACGCTGGAGGCCGACGGCTGGCGCGCCTACTGGCCGAAGAGGGTCTCGCCCCAGTAGCCCCCGGGGCCGACGCCGGGCGGCACGGCGAAGAGGGCCGAGCCGGTGTGCTGGGTGTACTCCATCAGCCGGTCGTGGGCCGCCAGTGACTTCTGCATGGGAACGAACTGGGTGCGCGTGTCCCGGTTGAAGGCGAGGAAGAACAGCCCCGCCTCCAGGTGTCCGACGCCGTCGGACCCGTCGACGAAGTTGTAGCCGCGCCGCAGGATCCTCACGCCGTTCTGCGATTCCGCGGAGGCGAGCCGCACGTGCGCGTCCTCGGGTATGGCGAGCTTGCCGCCTTCGCCGCGGACGTGCAGGTCCGCCGCGTCGAACTCGGCGGCCTGCCCGAGCGGGGCGCCGCTGCCCTTGGCGCGGCCGATCACCTGCTCCTGTTCGTCCAGCGAGGTCCGGTCCCAGGTTTCGATGTGCATGCGGATCCGCCGCGCCACCAGGTAGGACCCGCCGGTCAGCCAGGGGGTCCCGTCGCCCGCGCCGACCCACACGTGCTGGTCCAGCGCGGCGGTGTCCTCGGCCTTGAGGTTGTTCGTGCCGTCCTTGAAGCCGAACAGGTTGCGCGGCGTGGTCTGGGTGCGCGAGGTCGACGAGCTGCGCCCGAAACCCAGTTGCGACCAGCGCACCTCCGTCGTGCCGAAGCCGAGCCGCACCAGATTGCGGACGGCGTGCACGGCCACCTGGGGATCGTTGGCGCAGGCCTGGATGCACAGGTCCCCGCCGCAGCGGGCGGGATCCAGCTTGTCGCGCGGGAATGCGGGCAGGTCCGCCAGTGCGGGCGGGCGCAGCCCCGCCAGGCCGAACCGGTCGTCGAACAGCGACGGCCCGAACCCGATCGTCAGGGTGAGTGAGGAGGCGGGCAGCTCCAGCGCCTCCCCGGTGTCGCCGGGCGGGGCCGCGGGCGAACCGCCCACCGCACCACCGGCGCCGATCTCGCGCCCGGCCGTCATCTGCCGGGCCGCGTCGGTCCACGTCCGCAGCAGGGCCACCAGCTTGGCCCGGTCGTTCGTGGTCACGTCCAGCGCGGCGAAGTGCAGGTGTTCCTGGGCGGGCGTGACGATGCCGGCCTGGTGGGCGCCGTGGAACTCCACCGTCTCGCTGTGTCCCGGGCTCGCGGGCCCGCCGAGGGCCCGGTCGATGCCGGCACCGGCGGCACCCGCGCCGGCGAGCGCGACACCGGCCCCGGCGAGACCGAACATCTTTCGCCGGGAGAGCTGCGTCATCGGGCCACGACCTCGGCGACCTTGCTCAGCGGCTCGCCCAGCGCGTCCACCGCGGAGGCGAGTTCCTTGATCTGGTCGGAGCTCAGCTCGGTGTAGTAGCGGAAACCGTCACCATTGCGCTGCTTGTCCAGCAGGCGCTGCACGTTCGCGAACTGACTGTCCACAGTGGACATGAGCTGCGGGTCGCGGGCCTGCAGGACCGGCCGCAGCGCCTCGATCGCGCCCTTCGAGCCGTCCACGTTCGCCTGGAAGTCCCACAGGTCGGTGTGCGAGAACGCCTCCTCCTCGCCGGTGACCTTGCCGGTGGCCACCTCGTCGAGCAGTTCCTTCGCTCCGTTGGCCAGCTCCAGCGCGGTCAGCCCGAGCGTCGCGGACCGCTCGGTGAGCGTGGTGACGTCGGCGACGAGCTGGTCGGCGATCCGGCCGCTGTCCGGCTGCAGCCCGGTGGCCCACAGGTCCTTTTCCAGCCGGTGGAAACCGGTGAACGGCTTGCCCTGCTCGACGTCGGCCTCGCGCACGTCGATGGCCTTGTCGAGGTCGGAGAACTTCTCCGCGACCGGTTCGAGGTGCTCGTAGTAGACCCGCGTGTTCGCGTAACGGGCCTTGGCCTCGTCGACCCTGCCCGCCTTCACCGCGTCGGCGAACTTCTGCGTTTCGGTCTTGAGGGTGCCCGCCTGCGTGGCCACGTACCCGGCGTAGCTCTTCGCCGCGCTGGTCAGCGCGCTGTCGGCGGCGGGCTGGGCTGCCGCCCCGGTCACCGTGAGCGGGACGCGGATGCCGTCGCCCGCCATCCCGGGTTTGCAGGCCGCCTGGTAGGTGCCCGCGGCCGGAACCGCGACGGTGAGCTTGCGGGCCAGCCCCGGCGCGATGTTCTCGACCTCGCCGATGATCTTGTCGCCCTCGCCGTAGAGGTAGAACTCGGTGACCTTGGTGCCCTTGTTGGTCACCTCGAAGGTCAGGTTGCCCGCCTTGACACTGGTCGGCGCGACCTCGCAGGCGGTGTCCGTGGCGGACACGGTGATCGGCGCGGTGCCGTCGGCGGAGGTGTTCTGCCCGCTCGAGCAGGCGGAAAGGGCGAGCAGGACCACGGCCGCACCGGACAGTGCGGGAACGGACTTCGGCAAGGTCACTCCTTAACGGCGCCCGCACCGGCGAGGGTGGTGGGCTTCGGGGCGGGCCGGCGCAGGAACAGCGGCAGCACGATCGCGACGTAGACCACCCACGCCGTGGCCTGGAGCACGGTGGTCTGCTGCGAGTAGTTGAAAATGCCCTTGAGTACCGCCCCGTACCAGGAGGTCTCCGGGATGGCGGCGGAGGTGTCGAAGGCGAGCAGGTGCAGCCCGGGCAGGTAACCGGCCTCCTGCAGATCGTGCAGGCCGTAGCCGAGCACGCCCGCGGCGACGAACACCAGCAGCACGCCGGTGACGGTGAAGAACTTGCCCAGGTTGAAGCGCACGGCACCGCGGTAGAGCAGGTAGGCGAGCACGACCGCGAGCACGATGCCGAAGGCGAATCCGGCCAGCGGCTGCGTGGTGCCGCCCTGGGCGCTCTGCACGGCGGCGTAGAAGAACACGGCGGTCTCGAGCCCTTCGCGGCCGACGGCGAGGAAGCTCAGCAGCAGCACCGCGAGCGGCCCGACGGCCAGCGCCTGGTCCATCTTGCCCCGCAGTTCGCTGGCGATGCTCTTCGACGCCTTGCGCATCCAGAAGATCATCGCCGTGACGAAGCCGACGGCGACGATGGACAGCGAGCCGCCGAGCAACTCCTGCTGTTCGAAGGACAACTGCGCGGTGGTGTAGGTGAGCAGGGCGCCCACCCCGACCGAGAGCAGCACCGCGGCGGCGATGCCGGGCCAGACCCAGCGCAGTGCCGGGCGGCGGTCGGTCTTCACCAGGAAGGCGACGAGGATACTGACGACCAGCGCGGCTTCCAGGCCCTCGCGAAGGCCGATGAGCAGGCTCGAGAACAACACCTTGGGGCCTCCTCCTGGTGGACCGGACTCCCTGCTTTTTAGGTTAGCCTTTCCTCGCTGTCCAGTCC
Organism: Amycolatopsis rhizosphaerae; assembly: GCF_007713715.1. Taxonomy (GTDB): domain Bacteria; phylum Actinomycetota; class Actinomycetes; order Mycobacteriales; family Pseudonocardiaceae; genus Amycolatopsis_E; species Amycolatopsis_E rhizosphaerae. The sequence continues at coordinate 5,399 of NZ_VJWX01000098.1, read as the reverse complement.
CGGCCCGTGTTCAAGATCGGGATATCCGGGCGGAATCGGGCCGATCCGCGGAATAGCGCCTGGTCGGTGCCCCTCTTGGCGGGCGGATAACGAATTTGTGTGATTCGCGCGGCACCGGGGCTTCCCGAGGCGGATAACCTGATCGAGTGGTCGAGCCCACCGAGTCAGTGGCCGCCGACGAGCGCACGCCACCGCATCGCTCCTGGTCTTCGCTGCTGCTGACGGCCGGGGTGGTCGCGACCGGGCTCGTCCTGGTCCTGACGGTCGGGGTGACCAGACCGGGCGCACCCCGGACGGATCCCGTGGCCGGTTCCGGCGCCATCACGGCCGCCGCCACCACCACGCCGTCGCTCGCCCCGCCCGCCGGAGCCGCCGCCCCGCGCTCCGCCGTGGCCGCGCCCGTGGACCACCCCCAGGCCTCCGACCTGGCGGAACTGGACAACTGGGCCCGGCGCCTGTCGGCCGCCACCACCCTGTCCGCCGCGCAACTCACGGCCTACGGGCGCGCGGAGATGTGGTTGCGGGGCGAAGCGCCGTCCTGCCGCCTGTCGTGGGCGACGCTCGCCGGGATCGGCCAGGCCGAGGCCGCGGGCACCGGGCCGCTGCCGGTCCCGGACGCGATCTGGACGCGCTTCGCCACACGGGCGACCCAGGACGGCAAGCCCGCCGACCGCGTGGACGTCGACGACGCGGCCTACGCGATGGCGCGGTACCTCTGCTCCGGCGGAGCGGATCTGAGCACGGCGGGCGGCTGGTGGCACACCGTGCTCGACTACACCCGCTCCGAGCCGAGGGCCGCGGAGATCCTCGCCGCCACCGACACCTTCGCGGCCGCCCGGCCCGGCGGCTGAACCCGGCTGAACCCGGCTGAACCCGGCTGAACCCGGCTGAACCTCAGCCTTGCTGCAGCCGGACGCGGGCGTTGACCTCGGACAGCGCGTCCTGGTATTCGGGCACGGGGTTCATCGCCCAGGCCATCCGGAGCTGGCCGAGCGCTTCCACGAGGCGGCCAAGACGCTGCAGCGTCCGGCCGAGGACGAATCGGGCGTAGTGATCGGCCGGGTCCAGTTCCAGCACCCGGACGAATGCCTGTTCGGCATGGTTGAGCTGGGCGGAGTGGAAGTAGGCCCGCCCCGCCAGCAACTGCACACTGGGTTTGTCGGGCTCGGCTTCGAGCACCGGCTGAAGGGCCTTCAACGCGTCGAGCGGGCGCCGGTTTTCGATCAGGGCTTCGGCCTGACGGAACGCTTCGAACCGGTGCTCAGCGAGGGGGTCACTTGGCAGGTTCTCGTCATTCATAGTCGTATCGACGTTACCCGCGAAAAGCCGCTTTCGGCAGGGGGTGATCACACCTCGGGAGTACAGCGTGGTCCACTAGGCGCCCATGAGCGAAGAACCGCGGTATCTCGGAATCTCGCCCTATCTGTACTACCCGGATGTCGCCGAGGCACTGGCCTGGCTGGTCCGGGTGTTCGGCTTCACCGAACGCGTGCGCTACGTCGACGGTTCGGGAACGGTGTTCCAGGCGACCGTCGCCGCCGGTGCGACCGACATCGTGCTCGCCGGGGTCGGCCCCGAATTCTGGGAGGCCAAGGGGGTGGACCGCCCCGTCGGCCAGCTCAACGTGGTCTACGTCGAGAACGTGGACGCCCAGTTCGAGCGCGTTCGCACCGCGTTGGGCGAGGAGCACGAAATCGCCGCGCCGCAGGACCAGCCCTACGGTGCCCGCGTGTTCAGCGTCGCCGACGTCGGCGGCAACAGCTGGTCGTTCTGGCAGTGGGTCTCCCAGACCGCCGAGCTGCCCCCTGGCTGGCAGGAGGTTCGCCCCGGGCGTGGGGGCGCGGAGTGAACCGCGCCTCGTTGGGCGCCTGCCTCCAACGGGTGATCACGGCCTGCCGTTACGCTGAGGTCGTCGTCGCTGAAACAACGATGAGGAGCGAAGCGTGGCGGTCATCGAGCAGGTAGGCGCGCGCGAGATTCTGGATTCGCGTGGCAACCCCACCGTCGAGGTGGAGGTGGCCCTGGACGACGGCACGCTGGCGCGGGCCGCGGTCCCCTCGGGGGCGTCCACCGGTGAGCACGAGGCCGTCGAACTCCGTGACGGCGACGCGCAGCGCTACGGCGGCAAGGGTGTCGAGCGCGCGGTCGCCGCGGTGCTCGACGAGATCGGCCCGCAGCTGATCGGCATCGAAGCGGTGGAGCAGCGCGTCGTCGACCAGAAGCTGGTCGACCTCGACGGCACCCCCGACAAGTCCCGCCTCGGCGCCAACGCCCTGCTGGGCGTTTCGCTCGCGGTGGCCAAGGCCGCCGCGGAGTCGGCCGAGCTGGAACTGTTCCGGTACCTGGGCGGCCCCAACGCCCACATCCTGCCGGTGCCGATGCTGAACATCCTCAACGGTGGCGCGCACGCCGACACCGACGTGGACATCCAGGAGTTCATGATCGCCCCGATCGGGGCCGAGTCCTTCCGCGAGGCCCTGCGCTGGGGCGCGGAGGTCTACCACTCGCTCAAGTCCGTGCTCAAGGGCCGCGGCCTGGGCACCGGCCTCGGTGACGAAGGCGGGTTCGCGCCGAACCTGTCCAGCAACCGGGAAGCCCTCGACCTGATCACCGTCGCGATCGAGAAGGCGGGCTACACGCCGGGCCGCGACGTCGCGCTGGCACTGGACGTCGCCGCGACCGAGTTCTTCGCCGACGGCTCCTACACCTTCGAGGGCAGCAAGCGCAGCGCCGAGCAGCTCGCCGCGTACTACGCCGAACTGCTCGACGCCTATCCGCTGGTCTCGATCGAGGACCCGCTGTCCGAGGACGACTGGGACGGCTGGGTCGCGCTGACCGGCCAGATCGGCGACCGCGTCCAGCTGGTCGGGGACGACCTGTTCGTCACCAACCCCGACCGGCTCGAGCAGGGCATCGAGCGGGGCGCGGCCAACGCGCTGCTGGTCAAGGTCAACCAGATCGGCACCCTGTCCGAGACCCTGGACGCGATCACGCTGGCCACCTCGTGCGGCTACAAGAGCATGATGAGCCACCGTTCCGGCGAGACCGAAGACACCACCATCGCCGATCTGGCGGTCGCCACCGGCGTCGGCCAGATCAAGACCGGTGCCCCGGCCCGCAGCGAGCGCGTCGCCAAGTACAACCAGCTCCTGCGCATCGAGGAGACCCTGGGCGACGCCGCGCGCTACGCCGGCGACCTGGCCTTCCCGCGGTTCACTCCGGAGAGCTGACGGCCGGAGGATGGACCGGCGGGCGAGGGAGCGCAGCAGCAGACGGGGCCGCCGCACGGAGGGCCGGGCGGGCGGCCTGCCCGCCCGGCGTGCGGAGAGCGCCGCCAGGCCCACCGAGGGTTCGCCCGCCGGCCGCCCCCGGCGGGTCCGGCGGGAGTCTTCGCCGCGGTCGCGGTGGCGACGCGGGCTGAACGCCCGGCGCGCGGCGGCGGCCGGTGCCACGCGCGTGCTCGCCATGTCCACCACACGGCGCGCGGCGGTACTCGCGATCGTGGTGTGCGCACTGGCGTTCACCCTCGCGGTGCCGCTGCGCACCTACCTCAGCCAGCGGTCGGAGATCTCGGAGCAGGAGCAGCGGCGTCACGAGCTGCGCGCCGACGTTGCGCGGCTGCAGGAGCGCCAGGCCGCGCTGAACGATCCGGCGCAGGTGGAGACCGAGGCCCGGCGCAGGCTGCGCTACGTCATGCCCGGTGAGACTCCGTACCTGGTGCAACTGCCCGAGGACAATCCGCAGGCGCCGCAACCACAGGCACAGCAGCAGCCCGGCGTCGGTGGGATGGCCTGGTACCAGCAACTCTGGGCCACCCTCGGGCGATAGGACCCGTTTCGGCAGTGGTTCGCGTGGCGGTGCGGGGCGCGAGCCGGGCGTGGCGGTGCGGTTGCGACAATGGGCCGGTGAACGAGACGGAACTGCCCTTGCTGGAGCCGGTGACCGAGGCCGATCGCGCGATCATCGCCGAGCAGCTCGGCCGCCCCCCGCGCGCGCTGCGCGCGATCGCGGCGCGGTGCCCCAGCGGCCATCCGTCGGTGGTGCAGACGAACCCTCGGCTGGAGAACGGCACCCCGTTCCCCACCCTGTACTACCTCACCTGCCCGAGGCTGGCTTCCCTGGTCGGACGACTCGAAGCCTCCGGGATCATGAAGGAGATGACCGAGCGCCTCGCGGTCGACGAGGAACTCGCCGCCGCCTACCAGCGGGCCCACGAGTCGTACCTCGCCCAGCGCGACGCCATCGAGCCGCTGGGCACCCAGGTCACCGCGGGCGGTATGCCGGGGCGCGTCAAATGCCTGCACGTCCACCTGGCGCACACGCTCGCGTGCGGCCCTGGGGTGAACCCGTTCGGGGACGAGACGCTCGAACTGCTGCGTCCGGACTGGCCCTCGGGCGACTGCGCAAAGTAACGATCCTCCCCCTTCCGCGGATAACCCAGTCGGTTACCGGGGCTTAACAACTTCTCCGTGAAGATCGGCCCCGGCAGGTTCAGCCGAGGGGAGGAGCCGAGCGGTGCGGTTCACGCGGATTCGGATCACGCGTCGCAAGGCCCGCAGAATCGCCCTCCGCCACAAGACCTTCATCGCCGCGCTCGGCGGCGTGCTCGCGGTGCTGCCCGCCACGGTGACCAGCGGCCACGCCGCGCAGTGGGCCAGGACGCCGAGTACCGAGCACACCCGGGACACCGCACTCGTGCAGGGATTCGACCCGAAACTGGTCCAGATCAGCGTCGACGGCAGCCTGCCGAGGCCCGCGGTGCAGGTCGAACCGCTGCCGCCGGAGCAACTGCCCAGCGGTCCGCTCGGCATCCCCGGGTCCGCGCTGAAGGCCTACCGCAACGCCGCCGCTCTCGTGGCCGGTGAGGAACCCGGCTGCCATATCGACTGGGCGCTGATCGCGAGCATCGGGCGCATCGAGTCCAACCACGCGCGCGGCGGTTACGTCAACGCCGAGGGCAACACGCGGGAACCCATCCTCGGTCCCGAGCTCAACGGGGTCGGCCCGGTCGCGGCGATCCCGGACACCGACGGCGGGCGCTGGGACCACGACACGGTGTGGGACCGCGCCGTCGGGCCCACCCAGTTCATCCCGTCCACCTGGCTGTTCTGGGGCGTGGACGGCAACGGCGACGGGGTGGCCGACCCGAACAACATCTACGACGCCACCTTCGCCACCGGCCGCTACCTCTGCTCCGGTGGACTGGACCTGGCCGATCCCGTCCGGCTGCGGTCGGCGATCTACCGGTACAACAACTCCGACGTCTATGTGGACACGGTGATCCGCTGGGCCGCGGCCTACCGCGACGGGGTCATGACGCTGGCCGACAGCGCGGTGCCCCTCGGGGCGCCCGGCGCGGTCCTGGCCGCCGAACCCGGCGCACCGGCGGTCACCACCAC
>NZ_VJWX01000097.1 GCF_007713715.1 Amycolatopsis rhizosphaerae | reverse complement strand
CCTCGAAACCGCCGCCCTGCGGGCGAAACGGCGCCGGGTGGTGGCCAAGCTGGAACCGCGGGCCTGCCGCGCGCTCGGCGAGAAGTTCCCCGCGGTGTTCGACGAGTACGCACGCGAGCATCCGAAAAGGACGGACACCCGCGCCAGGGAGGACGCACGCGCGTTCGTGGCCTGGGCCCGGAAGCAAGGCCATCTCCGCCGCCGGCTGCCTTGGCGGTAATTCGACGACCAGGGGCAGAACTGCCACTCGTCGCGCCGGGCGAGCGTGCACACACTGGGGACGTGTTCCGGAAACTGCTGCCCGCACTCCGCGAATTCCTGGCCACCCAGGCCGAACTCGCCGAACGACAGGACCTGCTGAACCGGCCGTGGGAGGAGGAGTTCCTCCACTGGGCCCACGACGGTGAACGCTGGCACCTGCACGGCCACCTCGCCCCGCCCGCGGGGCGGCCCCGGCGGAGCACCACCCGGAACGGCTGGTGTCCGGGCCTCGCCGCTCAGCGGCAAAGACAGCCGTGACTCTTCACGCCGAGGTGCCCAGCCAGCGCCGTGAAGGGACCCTTCACGGTCGTATCGGCTGTGAAGGGACCCTTCACGGCCCGGCTCGCGCTACTCCTGCGGGGTGCGGTACTGGGCGATGTAGCGTTCAAGCGCCAGCCGGTCCTCCTCGGCGTGGGCCTGCCTCCGGATCTTCTTGCCGGTCCCAGCGGGGTAACCGTGCTTCTTGAGCCGGTTCTCCGCGGCCTCCTCCATGTAGACGAACGAGTAGAAGTAGCCGACCAGCGCGGCCATCAGGACCAGGGCCAGGCGCAGCAGGAGCGGTCCGGGCAGCAGCAGCCAGACCGCCATCAGCGGGCCGACGAGGACGGTGCTGCGGGCCGCGTGGCGCCAGACCCAGAAGCGCGAGGTCGTGTCGTGCAGCACCCATTCCCGGTACCGCTCGGGCAGCCTGCCCCCCAGGGCGTACCAGATCCACTGCAGGGGATTCGGCCGTCGTCGTAGGCTCATGTCAGCAGACTAATAGTTAGTGCACTAACTAATCCAGTGGAGGCACCGGTGACCACGGTCGATCTCGGCGAAGATCCGCTCGCGCTGGACCGGCAGGTGTGCTTCGCCCTGTCCGTGGCCTCGCGCAGCGTCATCGCGATCTACCGGCCCCTGCTCAAACCCCACGGCCTGACGCATCCGCAGTACCTCGTCCTGCTGGCGCTGTGGGAGCGGGCGCCGCGCACGGTGAAGGACCTGTGCCAGGCACTGCGGGCCGAGCCCGCCACGCTCTCTCCCCTGCTCAAACGGCTGGAGAGCCTCGGCTACGTCACGAGGACCCGCAACCGGGCCGACGAGCGCGCGTTGAGCGTGGATCTCACCGCCACCGGTCGCGAGTTGCGCAAGGAGGCCGAGAAGATCCCGTACCAGGTCGTGGCGAAGCTGGGCATGGACGTGGCCGAACTCGAAGCGCTGCACAAGGCGCTGGGCCGCGTGATCGCGGCGACGGACCGGGCACTGGGCACGGACGGCCCCGGAAGCGCTTCCTGATTCCCAGGGAATCTCAAGATCGTCCGCCTAGGGTCGGGTTCATGAGCGCGACCCTCGACGGGGCGGCCGCGGCGCCGCCCACCCGCCGCAGCCGGGTACCGGCCGTCCTCGGCATGGCGGGGCTGGCCGCACTCGCCGCGGGGGCGGCCCTGATCCTGCTGCTGCAGTTCCTGCCGCCGACGAGCAGGCTCAGCGCGATCCGGCTGACCATCAGCGAGTACGGGCTGACCGCCAACAAGGCGTACTTCGACGTGGCGGTGATCCTGGTGGCCCTCGGCTCGGCACTGCTCTTCGTGGTCCATCTGCTGCACGGGACACTGCGCGCGCTGTCGGCGGCCACTCTGCTCGCCACCGTGTGGACGGTGAGCCTGCTGGTGATCGTCGCGTTCCCGAAGACGAACTGGGCGGTGGGCCCGAGCGCCGGTGGCACGGTGCACCGCATCGCGAGCGTGGCCGGCTTCCTCTGCCTCCCGGTGGCGATCCTCGCCGCCACCGGGAGGGTCTTCCCCCGGGCCCGCGCGTGGCGCCGGACGGCCCGCCTGCTCGGTGCCGCCTCCCTCGCCTGGTTCGGCGTGATCATCGGCGCGGCGGTGCTGATCCCGGCCTCGGCGGGCCCCTGGTGGGCGGTCCTCCCGCTCGGCCTGGTGGAACGGCTGCTGGCCGTCACCGAACTGCTCGCGGTCGCCACGCTGGCGGTACCGCTACTACGCTCACAGGCGTGACATGAGCCACATCGCGCCACAGCGCCGGTCGTTGGCGGTAGCTTTCTAAGCGCTCGCTTAGGAGCGCTCGACTCTGTGCAACTCAATGCCGAGGAGGAACAGCACTGTGACCGAATCCCACTCCCGGGTCGCGATCGTGACCGGCGCCGGCCGGGGCATCGGTGCCGCCGTCGCCCGCAAACTGGCCGCGGACGGTTTCGCGGTGGGGCTGCTCGACCTGGACGAAGCCGGCGTCACCAAGGGCGCCGAGGCGATCGTCGCCGAGGGCGGCAAGGCGATCGGGGTCGGACTGGACGTCAGCAAGACCGATCAGGTCGACTCCGCCGTCGCCAAGGTCGCCGAGAAGCTCGGCCCGCCGACCGTGCTGGTCAACAACGCCGGGATCACCCGCGACAACCTGATCTTCAAGATGACCGACGAGGACTGGGACTCGGTCCTCAACGTGCACCTGCGGGGCTCCTTCCTGATGACCCGCGCGGTGCAGCAGCACATGACCGCCCAGAAGTGGGGCCGGATCGTCAACCTGTCCAGTACCTCCGCGCTGGGCAACCGGGGTCAGGTCAACTACTCCGCGGCCAAGGCAGGCATGCAGGGCTTCACCAAGACCCTGGCCATCGAGCTCGGCAGGTTCGGCGTCACCGCCAACGCCATCGCCCCGGGCTTCATCGAGACCGACATGACCGCGGCCACCGCCGAGCGCCTCGGCGTGCCGTTCGAGGACTTCAAGAAGGCCGCCGCCGCGCAGATCCCGGTGAACCGCGTCGGCAAGCCGGAGGACATCGCCAACACGGTGTCGTTCCTGGTGAGCGAGGGCGCCGGGTTCGTGTCCGGCCAGGTCATCTACGTCGCCGGCGGACCGAAGGACTGAGATGCGCGTCTTCAACGGGCTGGAGGAGTTCGCCGGGGCCGTCGGCGAACACCTCGGGTACAGCGAGTGGTACACGGTCACGCAGGAACAGGTCAACACCTTCGCCGACGCCACCGACGACCACCAGTGGATCCACGTCGACGTGGAAAAGGCCAAGCAGGGCCCGTTCGGCGCGCCGATCGCGCACGGGTTCCTCACCCTGTCGCTGATCCCGGCGCTGGCCGCCCGCACCTACCGGGTCGAGAACCTCGCCATGGGCATCAACTACGGGCTCAACAAGGTGCGGTTCCCGTCCCCGGTGAAGGTGGGCTCGCGGATCCGGGGCGGCGGGGAGCTGCTGGAGCTGACCGACGTGCCGGGCGGCAAGCAGGCGGTCACCCGCTGGACGATCGAAATCGAAGGCGAGACGAAGCCGGCGTGCATCGCCGAGTTCGTCACCCGCATGCTGGGCTGACCCGGTGAGGGACCGGCGGCCCGCTGCCGCTACCGTGGAACATACCGACTGGTCGGTACTGAGATGAGGAGGCCTCCGTGAGCCATCAAGACCCGCCGGGCCTGGATCTGGCCCGGCTGCGCGCACACCTGGACGAGCAGGCCCCCGGCCTGGTCAAGGGCCCCCTCACTGGCGAGGTGGTGGAGGGCGGCCGGTCCAATCTCACCTACATCGTCAGCGACGGCACCGCGCGGTGGGTGGTCCGCCGCCCGCCGCTGGGGCACGTCCTGCCCACCGCGCACGACATGGTCCGGGAGCACCGCGTGATCAAGGCCCTGCACGGGACGAACGTTCCCGTGCCCGGCACGATCACGCTCTGCCAGGACACCGAGGTGATCGGCGCACCGTTCTACGTGATGGAGTTCGTCACCGGCACCCCGTACCGCAGCGAGGCCGAGCTGACCGCGCTCGGCCCGGAGCGGACCAGGGCCATCGCCGACGCGCTCGTCGACACCCTCGTCGACCTGCACGCGGTGGACCCGGCGGCGGTCGGGCTGGCCGATTTCGGCCGCCCCGAAGGATTCCTGGAACGGCAGGTGCGCCGCTGGAAGAAGCAGCTGGACTCCTCCCGGAGCCGGGACATCGCGGGGATCGACCTCCTGCACGAGGGGCTGACCCGGGCGCTGCCCGAGTCCGGCCCCGCCGCGATCGTGCACGGCGACTACCGGCTCGACAACGTGCTGGTCGACGCGAACGACCGCATCACCGCGGTGCTCGACTGGGAGATGTCGACGCTGGGCGACCCGCTCACCGACCTGGCGCTGATGGTCGCCTACGCCGAGCGGAGCCGGATCAGCCTCGACGTGGTGTCCAACGTCAGCTCCGCGCCCGGGTATCCCAGCACGGACGAGGTGGTGGCCCGCTACGCCGCGCGCTCGGGCCGGGACGTCTCCGCCCTGAACTGGTACGTGGCCTTCGCCTTCTTCAAGCTCGCGGTGATCCTGGAAGGCATCTACTACCGCTTCACCCAGGGCAAGACGGTCGGCGCCGGCTTCGAACAGATCGGGGCCGCGGTCGAACCGCTGGTGCAGCTCGGCAACGAAACCCTGAAAGACCTGGCACCGTAAGGAATCCCCCTACGGCAGTCCGCAGCCCACGAGACAATGGAGTTGAGGATGGACTTCGCCTTCGACGCCAAGACAGAGGAGCTTCGCGCGAAGCTCCTGGAATTCATGGACGAGCACGTCTACCCCGCGGAAGCGGTGTTCGAGGAGCAGCTCGCCGAGCGTGAGAACGAGTGGGCCCCGCCGCCGGTGGTGGAGCAGCTCAAGGCCGAAGCGCGCAAGCGCGGGCTGTGGAACTTCTTCCTGCCCGGGGAGCACGGCGCGGGCCTGACGAACCTGCAGTACGCGCCGCTGGCGGAGATCACCGGCCGCAGCCCGCACCTGGCACCGATCGCGCTGAACTGCGCCGCGCCGGACACGGGCAACATGGAGGTGCTAACCGAGTTCGGCACCGAGCAGCAGCGCAAGCAGTGGCTGCAGCCGCTGCTGGACGGGGAGATCCGCTCGGCGTTCGCGATGACCGAGCCGGACGTGGCCTCTTCCGACGCGAGCAACATCTGCACCAGCATCAAGCGCGACGGCGACTCCTACGTCATCAACGGGCGCAAGTGGTTCATCACCGGCGCGATGGACCCGAACTGCAAGATCTTCATCGTGATGGGCAAGACGGATCCGGACGCCGAGTCGCACCGGCAGCAGAGCCAGATCCTGGTCCCGCGCGACACCCCCGGCCTGACCGTCAAGCGCGGCATGACCGTCTTCGGCTACACCGACGGCTGGCACGGCGGGCACGCCGAGGTCATCTTCGACAACGTGCGCGTCCCGGCGGAAAACCTGCTCGTCGAGGAGGGCGCCGGGTTCGCCATCGCCCAGGCCCGGCTCGGCCCGGGCCGCATCCACCACTGCATGCGCCTGATCGGCATGGCCGAGCGCGGCCTGGAACTGCTGTGCCGCCGCGCGCTGAACCGGACCGCCTTCGGCAAGCCGATCGCCGAGCAGGGCGTGGTGCAGGACTGGATCGCCGAATCCCGGGTCAAGCTCGAACAGCTGCGGCTGCTGGTGCTCAAGACCGCCTGGCTGATGGACACCGTCGGCAACCGCGGCGCGCACACCGAGATCCAGGCCATCAAGATCGCCACTCCGTCCACTGTGGAATGGATTCTCGACAAGGCCATCCAGGCGCACGGCGCCGGGGGGATCAGCCAGGACTTCCCGCTCGCCGAGCTGTGGGTGGCGGCCCGGACGCTGCGCTTCGCCGACGGCCCGGACGAGGTGCACAAGCGCTCGATGGCCCGCCGTGAACTGAAGAAGTATAAGGAGGCCCGATGAAGGACACTGGCGAAGCCCCCTTCATCGGGGCCGACCGGGTGCGGGTGTCCCGCATAAACAAGGAGGCCCGATGACGGCGACCACCGGCATGGCCGACGAGCTGCGGGGAAAGGTGCGCGAGTTCCTCGCCGCGCACGACCCCGCGACCACGGACCGGCTGGAGTTCCTGCGCGCCCGGTTCGACGCGGGGCTGGCCTGGGTGCACTACCCGGCGGGCCTCGGCGGGCTGGACGCTCCCCGGGAACTGCAGCCCGTGGTGGACGCCGAGTTCGAGAAGGCGGGCGCCCCCGACAACAACCCGCGCCGGATCGGCATCGGGCTGGGCATGGCGGCCCCGACCATCCTGCGGTTCGGCACCGAGGAGCAGAAGAAGCGCTATCTCCGTCCACTGTGGACCGGCGAGGAGGTGTGGTGCCAGCTGTTCAGCGAGCCGGGTGCCGGTTCCGACCTGGCGGCGCTGGGCACCCGCGCGGTGCGTGACGGCGACGACTGGATCGTCAACGGGCAGAAGGTGTGGACCTCGGTCGCGCACATCGCCCGCTTCGCCATCCTGGTCACCCGCACCGATCCGGACGTGCCCAAGCACCAGGGCATGACCTACTTCGTGTGCGACATGACCGACCCGGGTGTGGACGTGCGCCCGCTGCGCCAGCTCACCGGTGAGGCCGAGTTCAACGAGGTCTTCCTGTCCGGGGTGCGGATCCCCGACGCCAACCGGCTCGGCGCGGTCGGCGAGGGCTGGAAGGTCGCCCAGACCACGCTCATGAACGAGCGGGTCGCCATCGGCGGCCACGCCATGCCGCGCGAGGGCGGGTTGATCGGGATGGTGGCGAAGACCTGGCGCGAGCGTCCGGAGTTGCGCACCCCCGACCTGCACGACCGGCTGGTCCGCCACTGGGCGGAGGCGGAGGCCATGCGGCTGGCCGCGACGCGCCTGCGCCAGCAGATGGCGGCCGGGCAGCCCGGCCCCGAGGGCTCGGCGATGAAGCTGGCGTTCGCCCGGCTTCAGCAGGCGCTGACCGGGCTCGAGGTCGAACTGGGCGGTGAGGACGGCCTGTGCTACGACGACTGGACGATGCGCAGGCCGGAGAAGGTGGACATGATCGGCCGCGAGGCCGGCTACCGCTACCTGCGGGCCAAGGGCAACTCGATCGAGGGCGGCACTTCCGAGGTGCTGCGCAACATCATCTCCGAGCGCGTGCTCGGCCTGCCCTCCGAACCCCGCGTCGACAAGGACGTTGCCTGGAAGGACCTGCCGCGGTGACCGATCTGCTGTACTCAGAGGTCGAGGAGGACCTCCGCGCCAGTGTGCGCGATCTGTTCGCCGATCAGGCTTCCCCGGCCGCGGTTCTGGCCCGCACCGAAAGCGGCGAGCCCTACGACCTGAAGCTGTGGCGCACCCTCGCCGCGGAACTGGGTCTGGCCGGCCTGCTCGTCCCCGAGGAACTCGGCGGCCAGGGCGCTTCGGCGCGCGAAGTGGCCGTCGTGCTGGAGGAGATCGGCCGCGCGGTGGTGCCGGTGCCGTTCCTGGGCAGCGCGGTGCTCGCCACGTCGGCGCTGCTGGCCTGCGACACGGGTGGGTCCACTGTGGCCGATCTGCTGCGCCGGCTCGCCTCGGGTGAGGCGATCGGTGCCCTCGCGGTGCCGCTGACCACCTGGCCGGGCGCGGAGTTCCCGTCGTCCGTGCGGGCCGAAGACGGCTCACTCACCGGCACGGTCACCGTCGTCGCGGACGCCACCGCGGCCGACGTGCTGATCGTCCCGGCGACCGGTCCGGAGGGCCCGGGGCTCTACGCCGTGGACGCCTCGGCCGTCACCGTCACCGAGGTGACGCCGCTGGACCTGACCCGCAGGCTCGGCGAGGTCACCCTCGACGGCGCGCCGGGGCGGCTGCTGGCAGGCCCGGACCGTGCCGCGGCCGCGCTGGAGCGGGCGCTGACGGCCGGTGCCGGGCTGCTGGCCTCCGAACAGCTCGGGGTGGCGCAATGGTGCCTCGACGAGACGGTGGCCTACGTCAAGCAGCGCTACCAGTTCGGCCGCCCGGTCGGGTCGTTCCAGGCGCTCAAGCACCGGCTGGCCGACCTGTACCTGGAGCTGGTCTCGGCCAGGGCGACGGCACGCTACGCCGCCGACACCCTGGCCACCGGTGACGAGGACGTCCCGGTCGCGGTCGCGGTGGCCCAGTCCACCTGCGCGGGGATCGCGGTGCACGCGGCCGAGGAGGCGATCCAGCTGCACGGCGGGATCGGCATGACCTGGGAACACCCGGCGCACCTGTACCTCAAGCGCGCCAAGAGCGACGAGCTCGCCCTGGGCACGCCGGGAAGGCACCGCGCCGCCCTGGCCACCCTGGTCGACCTGCCCGCCTGATCCGGCACGCACACCGGCCCCTGACCCCCACCGGGTCAGGGGCCGGTGTCGTCGCGGTGTCCCCCAGGGTTGAGCACGTCCCGGGCGAACCCGGAAATCGATCACCTCTCGCCGGGTGGCCGGGTACACTCGGCCCCCGATTCCGGGGGGAGAAAAACCGTGACCGCCATTCCTGCCGTCGACTCGTCCAACACCGATCAGTTCCGCTCCTGGGACGGCGCCGGTGGAGCATTCTGGGCCGAGCGCGCCGAACGCTTCGACCAGGGCATCGCCGGCTACCACGGTGAGCTGGTGAAGGCAGCCGGGCTCCGGCGGGATTCGGTGGTGCTGGACATCGGATGCGGCAGTGGCCAGGTCACTCGCGACGCGGCGCGCATCGCGAGCGAAGGTTCGGCGCTGGGCGTCGACCTGTCGTCGCCGCTGCTGGAGCTCGCGCGCACACTGGCCGCGAAGGACCAGCTGGCCAACGCGACGTTCGTCCAAGCGGATGCGCAGGTCCACGACTTCGGTGAGTCGCGCTTCGACGTCGCCGTCAGCCGGCACGGCACGATGTTCTTCGGCGACCACCAGGCGGCGTTCGCCAACATCGCGCGCGCGCTGAAGCCGGGCGGCCGGTTCGTGCAGCTGACTTGGCAGGCGCTCGACCGCAATGAGGGCATCCGCACGTTCCGCACCATCGCCTCCGGCGGTCGTGAACTGCCACCGCCACCACCCGGGGCTCCCTCACCGTTCTCGCTGAGCGACCCCGGCCGGGTGCGCCGGTTGCTGGGCGGAGCGGGCTTCACCGACGTCTCGATGACCGGCCTGACCGTCCCGATGTACTACGGCCGTGATGTCGATGACGCCTTCGACTTCGTCGCCCACCAGTTCGCCTCGGCCTTCGGGCAACTCGACGGCGAATCCCGCGCCCGCGCCCTCGACACCCTCAAGGCCGACCTCGCCGCCCACCTCACCGACCGGGGTGTGCTGTACAGCGCGGCACACTGGCTCATCCACGCCCGGCGCGCCTGAGGGAGACAAGGCAGAAGATGAACTCCACCAGGTACGACGGAGACACCTGGGATCTGGCCTCCAGCGTCGGCGCGACCGCCACCGCGGCCGCGGCGGCCCGGGCGATAGCGACCCGGGCGGATCGTCCGCTCATCGACGACCCGTTCGCCGAACCGCTCGTCCGGGCGGTCGGCGTCGACCTCCTCACCCGGCTGGCGACCGGCGAAGTGCCCCCCGACGGCTTGGTCGAGCAGATCTGGATCGACTTGGCCAAGGTGCGCACCAAGTTCTACGACGAGTTCTTCCTCGATGCGACGAACGCGGGCATCACACAGGTCGTGATCCTGGCCTCGGGGCTGGATTCCCGCGCGTACCGGCTGCACTGGCCGGCCGGGACCGTGGTGTACGAGGTCGACCAGCCGCAGGTCGTCGAATTCAAGACCCGCACACTGGCCGGGTTGGGCGCCGCGCCCACCGCCGACCGGAGAGTGGCCGCGGTCGATCTGCGCGACGATTGGCCCGCCGCACTGCGCGCCGCCGGATTCGACCCGGCCCGGCCGACCGCGTGGAGCGCCGAAGGCCTGCTGGGCTACCTGCCGCCCGACGCGCAGGACCGCCTGCTGGACACCATCACCGAACTCAGCGCGCCGGGAAGCCGGGTGGCCACCGAAAGCAGGCCCAACCCGCAACCGGGCGACGAGGACAAGACGAAGGAAGGCCTGGACCGCATCTCCGAACGCTGGCGTGCGCGCGGTTTCGATCCCGGCATGGCGAGGCTGCGCTATTTCGGTGAGCGCAACGAAGCGGCTCCCTACCTGATCGACCGCGGCTGGGCTCTGAACGGAACCAGCATCCGGGACCTGTTCGCCGCCAACGACCTTCCGCCCCTGAAGGACGACGACATGCGCATGGGCGCCATGCTCTACGTCAGCGGCACCCTCGACAAGACCACGAAGTAGCAGCCCCCCGGCCGAGTGGCCACAAGGTGCCGCATCGTCGTTACCCTCAAAGCGATCGAACAGGGCGCGCTGGACCGCATAGGGTGGACCGGTGACGTCGATCAAGAAGTTCCAGGTCACCTTCGACTGCGCGGAACCTGAGCGCCTCGCTCGTTTCTGGTGCGAGGTGTTGGGGTATGTCGTACCGCCGCCGCCGGAAGGGTTTGCCACTTGGGACGATTACAAGCGCTCGCAGCCGCCTGAGCAGCGGGATTCGTGGTTCGCCTGTATCGATCCCTCCGGCGTGGGCCCGCGACTGTACTTCCAGCGCGTCCCCGAAGGCAAGGCCGCCAAAAACCGGCTGCATCTTGACGTGCGGGTCGGCACCGGGCTCGTGGGCGAAGAGCGCCTCGCCGCACTGGAGGCCGAATGCGCACGACTGGTCCCGCTCGGCGCGGTACATGTGCAAACGCTGTATGCGGGTGACGGTAATGAGTCGTGCATCCCGATGCTGGACATCGAGGGCAACGAGTTCTGCATCGACTGAGGGCAGCGACGGGCGAGGCGGCGTCACCGCGGCCGGTAGGCGGCGAGGAAGACGCGGACTCCGGCCTCGGCGGAGCGGTTGAGTTCCGCCTCCGGGAAGGGTTCCGGTAGCCCGTAGAACAACGCCTTGTCCAGCAACCGGCCCAGGATCAGGAACGCGAAGTGCTCGGCGGCGACCGGCGGTTCGTCGACTTTCAGCAGACCTCGCCCGGCCAGGTGCTCGAAGCAGTCCGCCAGCCCGCGCAGCGTCCGCTCCGGGGCCCTCTCGTAGTAGGCGCGGGTCAGCGCGGGCAGCCGCCCGGCCTCGCTGATGATCAGCCGCCGGAGCTGGACGACCCGCGGCTGCAGCACCGCCGCGACATAGCTGCGGGCCAGTTCGCCCAGGTCCTTCTCCACGTCCTCGGTCTCGGTGAGCGCGCGGATCTCGGTCGCGAACGGCTCGGCGACCGCGGTGAGCGTGCCGAGGATCATGGCGCTGAACAGCCGTTCCTTGTCCGCGAAGTGCTTGTAGACCGTCTGCTTGGAGACGGCGGCCGCGGAGGCGATCTCGTCCATGCTTGTGCCCTGATAGCCCTTGTCCAGGAAGAGCGCCGTGGCCGCCTCGACGATCGCCTGGCGTTTGCGGCCCGACCGGCTCGTGTCCTCGGGCACCGAGGCCTCCTTCGTGGTAGTACTGGACGGTCCAGTACTGGCGATAGTACTGTCCAGGCCCGGACCAACTGGAGGGACCATGCGCACGGTGACTTCCCGCGACGGCACGGCCATCGCGTATTCCACGTCGGGCACCGGGCCGGCGGTGATCCTGGTCGACGGAGCGCTGTGCCACCGGGCGTTCGGCCCGAGCGGGCCACTGGCAGAACAGCTGAAAACCGCCTTCACCGTGTACACCTACGACCGCCGGGGCCGGGGCGAAAGCGGCAATACGCCGCCGTACGCCGTCGAGCGCGAGGTCGAAGACCTCGAAGCCCTGGTCGAGGAGGCCGGTGGCGGGGTTTCGGTGTACGGGACCTCCTCCGGTGCGGGTCTCGCACTCGAGGCGGCAGCCCGCATCCCGGGCATCGCCAGGCTGGCCGTGTACGAACCGCCGTTCATCGTGGACGACAGCCGCCCGCCAGTGCCCGCCGACCACGCCGCCCGGATCGAAGCGGCGGTCGCCGCGGGACGCCGGGGTGAGGCGGTCAAGCTCTTCATGAGGCAGGTCGGGGCGCCCGCCGTCATGGTCGCGGTGATGTCGGTGTTTCCGGTGTGGTCGAAGCTGAAGGCCGTCGCGCACACCCTCCCGTACGACCTCACGATCATGGCCGGAGGGCAGCGAGGTCACGCGCTGCCGGCCGAGAAGTTCGCCTCGATCAAGGCACCGGCGCTGGCCGCCGTCGGTGGAGAGAGTCCACAGTGGATGCAGAACTCGGTGCGAGCCGTCGCGGCGGCCCTTCCCGATGCCCGGCTTCGTGTCCTGCCGGGCCAGAACCACATGGTGAAACCACGGCCGCTCGCACCGGTCCTGACCGAGTTCTTCCGGGAGAAATCATGAAATTCCGTGCCGAGCTCAGACTGAACGGCAAGACCGCGACGGGGATCCCCGTGCCCGAGGAGGTCGTGGCCTCCCTCGGTTCCCGGCGCCCGGCCGTTCGCGTCACCATCAACGGGCACAGCTACCGCAGCACGGTCGCGCCGATGGACGGCGAGTTCATGCTGCCGGTCAGCGCCGAACATCGCGCGGGCGCCGGTATCGCCGCGGGAGACCAGGTCGAGGTCGAGCTGGAACTCGACTCCGAACCGCGCGAGGTGACCGTGCCGCCCGACTTCGCGCAGGCCCTCGACGGGGACGACACGGCCAGGGAATTCTTCGGCAGCTTGTCCTACAGCCAGAAACGGGCCTACACGCTCTGGGTCGAAGACGCGAAGAAGGCCGAGACTCGGCAGCGGCGGATCGCGCAGGCCATCGGGATGCTGCGGGAGGGCCGCCGCCGCTGACCAGCGCGCTCGCCTGGGCCGGGAGGCCGGTTTCGTTGCCGCGGCCACCGGAATCGGGTTTGCTGGACGGCATGGCCGAAGTCGAGACCCAGGGGTCGGGTCAGGTGGAGCGGATCGCGGACCGGGCACTGTTCCGGGTGGTCTACACCGAGCGAGCCAAGGACCGGGCGGGTGCGGTAACCACGCTCACGAAGCGGATCGGCCCGGTGGAATCCCTCCTCGCCGGGGACGGCGTCCAGGTACGCGACCGGCGGTTGTCCGTGCACGACACCTGGGACGTCAAGCGGCGGTCCGGGGCTCAGGCGGACCAGTCCTATCTGATCCGGATCACCGACCTCGCCGTGCTCGACGATCTGGTCGCCGGCCTCGTACGCACCGAGCCCGCGAGCCTCGCCGGCCCGTCCTGGGAACTGGCCGACCGAGACGACGCGATGCGCCAGGCGCAGCGGGAAGCGGTCGCGGAGGCGAGGCGGCGGGCCGAGGGCTATGCGAACGCGCTGGGACGCGGGCTCGGCCCCTTGCTGCGTCTCCGGGACGGCTTGGCGACCGGGCAACCGGCCCCGTTCGGGGCGAACAGGATGCCTGCGCCCGCGGGCGGCGCGCCCCGGCCGGACATCGCCGAGTTGTCTCTCGAACCGCAATGGGTCACCGTGGCCGCCACCTGCACGACGACCTGGGAGCTCCCGGACTAGTACTGCGACGAAGTCGCTCAGAGCCATTCGTTGATTGCAGCGATGCGGATGGTGGCTTCGTAGCGCACGGCGAGTTTGTCGTAGCGGGTGGCCATGGCGCGGTGGTCCCTGGCAGCACCGGGACGAACTGCGGGCTGTCACGCCCCCACCAACTCGCACGGCCAGCGGCACTGGCGGAAGTAGCCCAGGACCGGCATCGCCAGCCGGAAACAGGTCAGCGCCCTCGAACCCTGCGCAGTAGCACCGATACGGCGGCGAATCGGCTCAGGCGGCGGTGGTGAGGGGTTCGGGTTGGCTGCGGTAGGTGCGACCGGCCGGAGTGGTGATCTCCAGCGTCCCGGTGCCGGTCATCCGGTGCTGCCAGCCGGGTTCGTCCTTCAACCGGTGGTCGCGGCGGCATAGTCCGCAGAGGTTGGTGCTGTGGGTGTTGCCGCCCTGGGCCCAGGGTTCGACGTGGTCGAGGTCGCAGGCCTGGACCGGTCTGTGGCACCCGGGTACTCGGCATTCCCTGTCTCGTACCTGGACCAACTCCTTGGTGGCGGCGGACGGCCGGTAGCGGTGGCGTCCGACGTCGATGGGGGTGCCGGTCATGGGGTCGGTGATGACCCGCCGGATCGTGGCATTCGCGGCGATCTCCCGCGCCAGTTGGGCGGGGATGGGTCCGTGTCCGGCGAGTTCGGCGGGTTCGTTACGCAGCCCGGTCCAGGTCAGGAAATCCAGGTACACGAACACTTCCGCCCGCGGCGCCTCCACCTCGCCAGCAACACCCAGACACAAATCCGAGAACACATCCGCCCGCAACTCGTCCAGCGTGCGCTCCTCGCCCCTGCCCCGCAGCCGCCGGGCGACACGATCCACCCGGGTGTAGATGGTCGCGGCGATCTCCGCCGGGAGATAGGCGTACAGGGTGGCCATGCCCTCGTTTTCATGGCACAGCTGGACACTGCGGGACCGCTTACGCTCCTGACACCGCCGCGCGTGCCCGTCGGGATCGACGCGGGCGACGGTCCTGTTCACCAGCCGCCGCACCGACGTCGCATCCCGAGTCGTGATCTTTTCCGCCACCCGGGCATCCACCTCCCTCGCCTGCTCGTCGGTCAGAACCGCGGTCTGGTCAGCCACCTTCGACGCCCGATACGGATCCAGCGCACCGCGTTTCATCGCCTCGAACGTCGAAGGCAACCGCCGCGCCAGATCCCGGGCCAGCGACACCTGTCCCTCCGCCTGACGCGCACCATAATGCAATTCCAGGGCGACCTCCTTCGCCACCGAATCCGAATCCCCCAACTCCGCGATCACGGCCAGCTTCATCGCCTGGTAAGCATTGGAATATGCCTCGGCCGCGGCCAGCAGCGAGATCTTGTCATCCCGGTCGAGATCGGCGATGCGCTCGTACAGTTCCGGATCAGGCCCGGAAAACCCCCAGTTCTCGGTCACCCCACAATTATATCGACCACAAATCGCCAATAGCATCACCCAATGAGGTTTTCTCAGTATCGTCCGATTCGCCTGGGGCGTAGCATGATCCGGTTGAGGGTTTTCCAGCGGGTGATGAGCATCACGGCGGCGCGTTCGCCAAGGCAGCGTAGCCGGGTGAGAAAGCGTGTTGTGGCAACGGTTGTCGACGGCGAGGACGTTGCCGTCGGCCGGGTTCTTCAATGGGGTGCGTATGCCAATCCCCACTCCCTGGTAGGGATTGGGCCGGACATCGGATACCCACAGCGGGAATCCCACGGTGCTGGCGAGGTATTGAACGTTGCCACCGAAGGCATGGCGTTTGCCGGAGTACTACAGGTGGACGGTCTGCCCTCGATGCTGGTGGTGGTCTCGGCAACCCGATCGGCCGGGATGAGCATGCCGTCCAGAATCACGCGACTGCCCCCGCGGGCGAGTCGTTGCTGGAGCACCTCGGAAAGATCCGGCGCTTGCGCTGCCAGCACATCGATGCAGGTACCGATAGCACGTGAGAAAACCTCCACGAGTCGACCTCGCAGATTTTCCCGGGTAGCACCATTTTCCAAGCGTGTAATTACGAGTGCGGATTGACGATGTTTCCGGTCAGGAGTACGAATCCGCATTCTTCGAGGCCGCACAGGACCCCTCGGCGCCGCGGAGGCGGTTGCCGTCGGCAAGCCACCCGGGCCGGACTGGCCCGGCTCAGGGGCGGAGGGCGTCGAGAAGCAGATCGGCGTAGTGCTCCCCCACCTGCCGGGCGGAAAGACGGCCGCTGCTGCGGTACCAGGAACCCAGGTGGTGCACCGAGCCGAAGAAGAAGTCCACCACGATGTCGGCGGGCTTGTCCGTGCGGAACTGCCCTTCCCGCTGCCCCTCCTCGATCAGCGAGCGGAACCGTTCGTGGTAGCGGCGCCGCTCGGAACGCACCGCGTTCTGCTTGTCCGGGCTGAGCTGGTGCATCGACTGCAGGAAGATCGTCGTGTCGTCGAGGTTCTCGATCGTGCTGGTGACCACGTCGGTCGCGGCCTGCCGCAGCCGCTCGCGCACCGGCGCCTCGGTCGCGGCCACCTTCTCCAGTTGCTCGGTCTGCAGGCGCAGCACCCGCCCGTAGATCTCCGACAGCAGGTCGTCCTTGGAGCCGAAGTAGTGGTACATCGCACCCTTGGTCACCCCGGCGGCCGACACGATCTCCTGCACCGAGGTCCGGTCGAAGCCCCGCTGGGCGAACAGTTTCGTGGCCGCCGACAGCAGGCGGCGGGGCACGGAATCCTCGGACGGGTCACGGACCATCGGCCCAGCATAAGCGAGCCCGGCGCTGCTCACGCGCACAGGCAGCGCACACAGGCCTCGGCGAACAGGCGGACCGCGGGGCGCTCGTCGACGGCGCGCCACACGACGGCGAGCCGGCTCGGTGGCAGGCCCTCGACCGGACGGCACACCACGTCGTCCCGGCGGTTGATCTCGGCGTCCCCGGCCGCGATGAGCGTGACGCCGAGTCCTGCGGCGACCCCTTCCATCGCCTCCTCGGCCGTTACGGCCTCCGCGGCGATCCGGGGCGGGCAGTCGCGCTGCCCGGTGGCGAGCCAGAAGTCCCGCGTCGGCCCGGCCGAGGCGGGCAGCGCGAGGAACGGCTCAGCCTCCAGCTCCCGGAACGGCACCACCTCCCGCTCCGCGAGCCGGTGCCCGCCCGGCAGCGCCACCCAGCGGTCCTCGGTGCTGACCACCTTCCACGCGTAGGTGCCGTCCGCGGGCACGGGCAGCCAGGCGATCGCCACGTCCGTCTCGCCGCGGGCGAGGCCGGCCGTCGGGTCGTGCCAGGGCACCTGCCGGAACACCAGCCGCCAGCCCGGCAGTGCCTCACGCATCCGGGTGGTGATGGCCGGGATCAGCCCGCGGCCGATCCTGGTCTGGAAACCCACGGTGAGCGTGGTCCTGCCGGTGGCGGCCAGCGCCGCGATCTCCGCCTCGGCACCGCACCAGCTCCGCACCATCTGCCGGGCACGGGGAAGCAGCACCGCTCCCGCCTCGGTGAGCGCGACGGTGCGCCGGTCCCGGTCGAGCAGGCGCGCCCCCAGTGCCGCCTCCAGGCGCCGGATCTGCTTGCTCAGCGCGGGCTGGGACACGAACAGGGCCTCGGCGGCCCTGGTGAAACTCAGTTCGTCCGCGACCGCCACGAAGTACCGCAGGTCCTGGACCCGGATGTCCATAACCAAAGGTTATAACAACAGGTCTTGGACGGCGGCCCCGCACCGCCCCGAAGATCGCCCACATGGAACTCGGAGTCTTCGGACTGAACGCCAAGGCCCCGCTCGCGCCCGGCCACACCGCCCGGCTGGCGCGGCGCGCCGAAGAGCTGGGCTACGACTCGTGGTGGGCGGGTGAGCACGTGGTGCTGCCCAGCCCCCGCACCCCGGGCG
>NZ_VJWX01000096.1 GCF_007713715.1 Amycolatopsis rhizosphaerae | reverse complement strand
CGGCAGACCTGCTGGTAGCGTCCCGGATCGGCGGCGACCCTGACCAGGCACCGCAGCAGGGTTCCGTCCTGGGACGGTTCGAGCAGCAGCGCGATGCTGACCAGGTCCGCCGGGACCTCGCTCAACGCGGCCAGCAGCCGGGCCCCGCGGTGCGAGTCCGGCCAGGACCTGATCCAGAAGCAGCCGTGGGACAACCGGGTGGAGTGCCAGGCTTCCCATGCCTCGCGCACCGAACCCGGGGCCCGTGCGGGGAGCAGGTCGCACGAGCGCGCCAGTGCGTGGACCACTTCGTCGGCGCTCAACGTCCGGGCGGGCAGGCCACGACGCCGCAGCACTCGCTCCGCGCGCCGGGTGATCTCGGCCAGCACCCCCGGCACGTCGACCTTCCCGTGCCCGGCGTCGATCACCGAATCGGCGACTGCCTTGGCATCGAGCCGTACTGCCACCCACAGGGCCCGGTCCCGCGCGCCCACGACGGCGCCCGGCACGGAATGGGTCACCACCTGCATCACCACCCCGGCCTGTTCGGCCTCGGCGGCGATGCGGGCCAGTGCGGCCAGCGGCACCGGGGGCGCGGGTGCGTTCCCGCCGGCGGAAACCTCGATCACCGCGAACCAGCCCGCGCTGTCGCTCCCCATGCCCACCCGGGTCGCTCCGGAGCCGTCGATGTCCTCCACGACCAGATCCGGCACCAGTTCGCACAGCGCCGCGAGCCGCGGATCGTCCCGGCGTTCGCCCGCCATTCCGCGCCGTGCGCGGAAACCCAGCCACAGCAGCAGGCTTTCGGTCCACCAGCGCCCCTGGGAGCGGCCGAAGACCAGCACGATCGCGGCCACGCCGAGAACTCCGGCGACGATGAGCGCCCACAGCCGTTGCACGGCGACCACCGCGACGGCACCGAGCACGAACTCGAAGACCAGAAGACGGGTCAGGCTGACCACGCCGAGGCGCCCTCGCGAGCGAACAAGGCCGAACCAGGCGTCTTCCCGCGAACGGCGCCACCGTGCATCGAGTTCTTCGCCGTGCATGTCGAGCCGCGCCGCGGGCGGTGCCGCCTGAGGAGTCGTGATCACCTGCGAAGCCCTTTCCACCGCTCAAACGATATCGCCGGAACCGATGCGGCTCACCGTTCTAAATTTCGTTGCAGGGGCGGAAGAACCGTATCCGTCCCGCACTCGGCCGTACCTTGGGTCGCGGACGGGCGACCTGACCTGGAACTTTCCGCTTCGGCATCGGTGGTTCCGCGGTCAGCTTCCGGTCAGACCGGGTGCCCAGGCTGAAGGCGGTCGCCGGTCTCCCGCCCGCGCCGGACGCATTCCGCCCTCGGCCGGGTCCGCGCGCGCCTTTCCCAGCCTCGGCCCGCCCGTGTCCGGGGCGCCGACCCACAGCTCGAAGGTAACCGGAAGGTTACCGATCGCAGGATCCGCGAACCAAAGTATTGACCTATTGTTCAACGATCCCTAGGTTGAGGCCACCTCACCGCCTTCGACCCTTGGATGTGTGATGACGAACCCCAGCGAAGCCATGGACCGGCGCTCCTTGCGCCGCGCCTTCGCGGCAAGCGTCTCCGGCACCACCCTCGAGTACTACGACTTCGCGGCCTACTCCGTCGCCTCGGCGACGATCCTGGGCAAACTGTTCTTTCCCTCCCATGACGAGCTCGCCAGCACCATGCTGGCCTTCTCCACCTACGCGGTCGGCTACGTGTCCCGGCCGCTCGGTGGTTTCATCTTCGGCAGGCTCGGCGACATCATCGGCCGCAAGCAGGTCCTCGTCGCCACGCTGCTGCTGACCGGTATCGCCACCTTCCTCATCGGTGTGCTGCCCACCCACGCCGCTCTCGGCGGCGCCGCCGCGATCCTCCTGGTCGCCCTGCGCTTCGCCCAGGGTGTCGGCGTCGGCGGCGAGTGGGGCGGCGCGGTACTGCTGTCCAGCGAGTTCGGCGACCCGAAGCGCCGCGGCTTCTGGGCGTCGGCGGCGCAGATCGGCCCGCCCGCGGGCACGCTGCTCGCCAACGGCGTGCTCGCGCTGCTGGCCGCCATCCTGTCCACCGGGGCCTTCGAGTCCTGGGGCTGGCGGATCGCCTTCCTGCTCTCCGGCGTCCTCGTCCTCTTCGGACTGTGGTTGCGCCTGAAGCTGGAGGAGACGCCGGTGTTCAAGAAGATCGCCGAGCGTGACGAGAAGCCCAAGGCGCCGGTCCGCGAAGTCGTCACCAGCGAACCCCGTGCGCTGATCACCGGGATCCTCGTCCGGATCTGCCCCGACGTGCTCTACTCGCTGTTCACCGTGTTCGTCCTGACCTACATGGTCAGCAAGCTGCACATGAGCCGCGGCGAGGGCCTCGCCGCGGTGATGATCGGCTCGGCCTTCCAGCTGTTCCTGATCCCCGGTTTCGGTGCCCTGTCCGACCGCGTCAGCCGCCGGACCCTGTACCTGATCGGCACCGTGGCGGCCGCCGTCTGGCCGTTCGTGTTCTTCCCCATGCTGAACACGAAGTCCTTCCTGCTCATCGCCATCGGCATGGTGGTCGCGCTGGGCATCCACGCCCTGCTCTACGGCCCGCAGGCGGCGCTGATCACCGAACAGTTCTCCGCCCGCCTCCGCTACACCGGCAGCTCGCTCGCCTACACGCTCGCCGGCGTACTCGGCGGTGCCATCGCCCCCCTGGTGTTCACCGCGCTGCTCGCCGGTTACGGCACCTGGGTCGCGGTGGCGATCTACCTCGTGGTGACCGCCGTGCTCACCCTCACCGGGGTGCTGCTGACCCGCGGCGCCCGGCCGGACGAGGACGTGCAGACCGCCGGACAGGAACTCCAGGATGAAACTACTGCCCTGCGGTGACCAGGCGTTCCTGGTGGAGGCAGAGGACGCCGAAACCGTCCTCGGCCTCTACACCGCGCTGAACGAAACGCGACCCGACGGCATCACGGAACTGGTGCCCGCGGCCTCGACCCTGCTCGTGCGCTTCGACCCGCGGCTGGTCAGCTCCACGTCCCTCGCCGAACGCCTCGCCCGCACCCGGCCATCGTCCGCCGGCAGGCGCGGCGGGGAGCTCATCACCATTCCGGTGAGCTACGACGGCGAGGATCTCGCCGAAATCGGCGAGCGGACCGGGCTCGGCGTCGACGGCGTCATCGCGGCACACACCGAGGCCGAGCACACTGTCGCCTTCGGCGGTTTCATGCCCGGTTTCGGTTACCTGACCGGCCTCGACCCCCGGCTGTACGTGCCCCGGCTCGACACCTCACGCACCCGCGTCCCGGCCGGGGCGGTCGCCATCGCGGGCGAGTACACCGGGATCTACCCGCGCTCGTCCCCCGGTGGGTGGCGGCTGCTCGGCCACACCGAAGTGGCGCTGTGGGATCCGGAACGGCCGGAACCGGCGCTGTTGCGGCCCGGCCTCCGGGTCCGGTTCCGGCCGGTGAGCCGTCCCAGCGCCTACCTGATCGACGCTCGGGACTCACCACCCCTGCCCGCGATCCGCTGATTCACCACAATGGACCGTTCACAGCGTGGACGGTCCATTGTGGTGAATCTGGTCAGGCGGCCGTCAGGAGCGGGCGGACCTGGTCGGCCTCGGGCGTGCCGAGTTCCTGGAACAGGGCGTACGCCCGCCGCCAATGCCCCTCCGCGAGTTCGGCGCGCGCGGCACACCGGTGCGATTCGGCGAGCTCGTAGAGCGCACGAGCCTCCTGGTAGCGCTCCGAACGGTCGACCGCCAGCCGCAGGCCCTCGTCGAGCAGTGTCTGCGCGGTGGCGAGATTACCGATATCGCGATGGGTCGCACCGAGTTCGATCAGCACCTCGCTTTCGCCGACCGTGCCCCCGACCGTGCGCACGATCCGCAGTGCCTCGCCCAGATTCGCCACCGCATCGTCGAACCGGCCCAGTTCCCGGAAGAGGACGCCCAGCGCCAGCAGTGGACGCGCCGTGCGCGGGAGGTGACCGTGACGCAGACCGATACCGAGCGCCCGTTCGAGACAGTCGACCGCCTCGGCATACCGCCCCATCTGCCGGAGGGAATCGCCGATTCCGGTCAGCGCGCGAGCCTCCCCATCGGCGTTTCCGTGGCGTCGTGACAGGAGGAGTCCCCGCTGGAAACTGTCCAGCGCCTCGTCCCGCCTGCCCAGTACCGCGTACACGAAACCGATCTCGCCGCGAAGCGTGGCCTCATAGGACGGATCTTCGCCCGTGCACAACGCGACCGCCCGCTCGCCGAGACGCAGCGCCTCGGCGAATCCCCCCGCCCGGTAACTCAGGAAACCGAGCGACTCCAGCGCGCGCACCTCGGACCAGCGGTCGCCGTGTTCGTGCTGGAACTCCAGGGCACTGCGCAGGAGTTCACACGCCTCCCCCACTCTGCCCTGTTCGGCATAGGCTTCGGCGAGGTGCTGGCGGCTGAAGGCCGCACCGACCGCGTCATCGGCGGCCACGGCGGCGGCCAGCGTCATCTCGTGCGTACGGGCCCGGTCCTGGTCCTTACTGTTGCCGTAAAAGTACAGGAACTCGCTCAGCACATGGCTCAGCCGCCAGGCGTGCGTCGTCCAGCCCTGTTCCGCGGCGACTCGTTCGGCGGCGAACAGGCAGGCCCGTTCGGCGTCGAACCAGGCCCTGGCACCCTGCTCGTCCGACGGAAGCGGAAGGTCACCGGAGTCATCGCCGCCCACTGGTCCGGTCTCCTGACGACGGGGCTGCAGTACCCGGACGGCCGCCGCCGAACCGTAGAGATAGAAATCGAGCACCCGGACGAGCGCGACCTCCCTGTCCTCCTCGGCTTCTTCTTCCCGCACGCGACCGCGGGCATACTCGACGAGAAGGTCGTGCAGCCGGTAGCGCTGGCGTGCGTTCACCATGACCAGGTTCTCGTCGATCAGGCGGTCCAGCACCCGGCGCGCCTCCGCCGGGGCGATCCCGGCGAGCGCGGCGGCCGATTCCGCGGTGAAGTCGTTGCCCGGGTGCAACCCGAGCAGGCGGAACAACCGCCGTTCCCCGGTGGCCAGCGCCTGGTAGGACAGATCGAACACGGCACGGAGATGACGGCTGCCCGCGGCCAGTTCACTCAGCCGGTCACCGGCCTGCTCGAGCCGGTCGACGAGTTCGCCGATGGTCCACGCCGAGCGTGAGCGCAGGCGCCGCGCCACCAGGGCGACGGCCAGTGGCAGCCTGCCGCACAATTCCACGATCCGGTTCACCGCCACCGGCTCCGCCGCCACCCGGTCGGCGCCCACGACCCGGACCAGCAGGTTCCGCGCCTCGGTGGGCGTAAACGCCCGCACGCCGAACGTATCGGCGCCGTCGATCGCCAGCGCACGACGGCTGGTGATCACCACCAGGTTCGACGGTCCCGCCGGCAGCAACGGCAGCACCTGGTCCTCGCTCGCCGCGTTGTCCAGCAGCACCAGCGCTTGCTTGCCGTAGAGCCGATCGCGGAACAGCGACGACCGCTCTTCCAGTCCCGCCGGGATCTTCTCGCCAGGCACGCCGAGCAGGCGCAGGAACGAGGCCAGCACCGCCGACGGATCAGCCGGTGGCTGCTCCGAGTGCCCCTGCAGATCCACATACAGCTGCGCGTCGCCGTACCGGCCGTCGGCGAGCAGGCGGTGCGCCAGGTGCACCGCGAGCCGGGTCTTGCCGGCACCGCCCATGCCTTCGAGCACCACGATACTCACCGCGGTCGGCCGACCGGAGGTGGGCAGACCATGGATCAGTTCCCGCAGTTGCGGCTCCCGGCCGGTGAAATCGGCGATGTCCGGGGGTAGCTGGCGATACGCGGCCACCGGTACGTACTCCGGCCGGGAAACCTCCTGCCGCAGCACCCGCTGGTAGGCGGTGGCCAGTTCCGGGCCGGGGTCCGCGCCGAGCTCGTCGGCCAGCAGGCGACGCAGGGTGTCGAAGATCTTCAGTGCCGCCGCCTGCTGCCCGCTGCCCGTCAGCGCGATCATCAGCTGCGCGTGGGCCGCCTCGTGCAACGGCTCCGCATCGGCCACCTGCTGCAGCAGCGGAAGAACCTCCTGGTAGCGCCCGAGTCCACAGGCGACCTCGGCATAGGCGACGACGACGGACCGGTAGTCCCGCACCAGGGCCACGACCGCCGGGTGCGACTGCAGGGCGGCCAACCCGGCCAGTGGATCACCCCGCCACAGGGCGAGCGCCTCGCTGAACATCCGGCACGCCTCGGCCAGGTCTCCCTCCTCCCGGGCCTGCCGCGCCCTGGCGACCAGCCTGCGGAAGGTGAGCAGGTCGTGCTGTCCTTCGGCGACGGTCAGCTGGTAGCCCCCGCGGACCGCGACCAGCGCACCTGAGTTTTCCGACTCCGGCCGACCGGGCTGCAACCTGCGGCGGAGCCGCGAGATCCGGGACTGGAGCGAGTCGACCCCGCGTTCTCCCGCTCTCCCGCCCAGTACCGTCTCGACCAGGCTGTCACGCAGGACCGGTGTGTTCGGGGAAAGTGCGAGCAGTCCCAATAGGACACGCTGCATCTCCGAGCCGGGATCCATCGGCTCCCCGTCGACGGAAACCCGCAGCGGACCGAGGATCTCCACGCGGATCCCGTCGCCGCTGCCCTGTTCGTCGCCCGCTTCCCGGATCAGTTCGGCCAGCTCCGCTCTCGACAGGGCCAGGACGGTGCCCAGTTGCCGTACCGTCCTGGCACGGGGATGGGCGACCCGTCCCTGCTCGATATCCCGCAGTCCGCCGACACTCAACCCCGCAAGCTCCGCGGCTTCCTGCTGTGTCAAGCCCGCGCGGCGCCGGAACCGCCGTACCATTTCTCCCAGCCGTGTGGGTTGGCTATCAACCATCTGATCACGCCCCAAAACGGTAAATCCAGTGGTGTGACCCCCAGATGGCAGAGTCTTTCACACCATCGTTTCTCGTCGCTTTGCAAAAACTTTGTCACATGTTCTACAGCGGACAGTCCTCACGGCGAACCTGCTACGCGTCGAGGTCGTCCGGATACGAAGCGAGTTTGTCCCTGATCCTCTCGGTGTCCGGCAAACCGAGGGAATCGAGCAGCTCCGAGGCCTTTCGCCAGTTCCGGCGCGCCTCGCCGAGCTCGCCACGGCCCAGGTGGCCGTCCCCGATACGGGCGAGGGTCCGGCTTTCGTAATGTCGCGTTCCGACTCGCCGGTACAGTGCGATCGCCCGCCGGTACCAGCTCTCCGCCTGCTCGAAACGACCGAGATGCTGGGTGGCGAAGCCGAGCGTGTCCAGGGCGGCGGCCAGCGTGATGTGTTCGTCGGTCCCTTCCAGGATGGCCACGGCTTGCTTGCCGTAGACGATCGCCGACTCGTGCTCGCCCAGCCTGGCATAGGCCCAGGCAACGCAATTGAGCGCGTTCCCCTCCCCCAGTGGATGCCCGGCCTGCCGATACAGGTCCAGGCCCGCCAGCGCGTGGTCCAGTTCCTCGGCCCAGCGCCCTTGGCGATCACAAACCCAGCCGAGTCCGTGATAGACCGCCCCCTGAAAAAGGACATCTCCGGATTTTTCGAACAGGGGCAATGCCTTTCGGAGTTCCCTCTCGGCCTCGTCGAACCGGTCCAGTGCCATGTAGACGATGGAAAGCCCGCGATGGCCGTGTGCCAGGGCCACCGGGTCGCCGAGCCGCCCTGCGGCGTCGATCGCCGCGTGATAGGTACCGGGATCGCCGAGCCAGCGGACCCCGCCGTACCAGTACGTGCTGGTGAGGGCGTAGGCCAGTTGCCAGACATGCCGGTCGAATCCCGCCTTCACGGCCACCTCGACCACCGCGAGCAGTACCGGGTGGTTTGTGCCGAACCAGCAGGCCGCGTCCGATTCGGAAATCGGTTCCAGGGTGACATCCTCCGGTACCGGGCCGAGTTCGATCGAACCCCGCGGCAGGCGCAGGTGATGGGCGGCCAGCTCCGCCGTGTACAGGTAGTGGTCCAGCATGCGCCCGATCGCCGCGTCCCGCACTTCGCTCGAGTCCTCGGTGAGCACGAGTTCCGTCGCATAGGCACGCAGCAGGTCGTGGAAGCCGTAGTGGCCGGGGCTGTGTTCGGTAACGAGCTGGGCACGCGTGAGTTCGGCGAGCAGTCTTCGCACCTCGCGCACGGGCACGCCGAGCAGGCTCGCCGCGGCGGACAGGCTGAAATGGGGCTCGGGATGCAGTCCGAGCAGTCGGAACAGCTTGGCCGCGCGAGGGCTGAGCGTGGTGTAGGACCAGGAAAAGACCGCGCGAACGTCCATGGCGGGATCGCCGACCTCGAAGGCGTCGAGACCGCCGCGGGCCGTGCTCAGCTCCGCGGCGAGGTCGGCCAGTGCGAAACCCGGGTTCGTGACGGCGCGGGCCGCCACGATCGCCAGTGCCAGCGGCAATCTCGCGCACAGCTCGGTGATCCTCTCGACCGCCCCGGGTTCGCGCGCGACGCGTTCCCGGCCGACCCTCCTGAGCAGGATCTCCTTCGCCTCCTCCGCGGAGGGCAGGTCGAGGGTGATCGGATACGCGCCCTCCGCGACCAGGCCCGGCAGCTGGTCCCGGCTGGCCACCACCGTGAAACAGCCGGGAGAACCGGGCAACAGCGGGCGAACCTGGTCGGCGTCACGGGCATTGTCCAAGATGATCAGAATGCGCTTTTCGGACAGCAGACTGCGGTAGAGGCTGAACTTGCCCTCCGCACTGCTCGGCATCCGGAGCGGGGGCACCCCGAGCGCCTCCAGGAAACCCAGCACCACCTCGTCCGGCGTGGTCCTCTTGGCACAGGGCCCGAAGCCACCGAGGTTCACGTACAGCTGCCCATCGGGAAACCCGTCGGCGACCCGGTGTGCCCAGTGGACGGTGAGCGTCGTCTTACCGATCCCCGCCCCGCCGCCGATCACGATCACTTCCGCCCGGCCGACGCTCGTCGTGAGCATCGCGTCCAACCTCGCGAGATCCGCGACGCGTCCCGCGAACCGGTTCATATCGGCGGGCAGCTGGCGTGGCGTGGCGGCCGCGGGTGCCGCGGTCCCGTCCTCGTCCTCGTTGCTCAGCAGCCGTCTGTGCGCCTTCTGCAGAAGCGGACCGGGCTCGACGCCCTGTTCCGCCACCAGCCGCGCCCGGGTGGCCGGGTACACCGCGAGGGCTTCCGAGGTGCGGCCACTCCGGTGCAGGGCCAGCATCAGCAGAGCCTGGAGACGTTCCCGCAGTGGGTTCTCCTCGGCCGCCACGCCGAGGTCCGCCACCACCTCCGTGTGATGGCCCGCAGCGAGCTGAGCATCGAAGTACTCCTCCAGCGCACTGAGCCGCCGTTCCCGCAGCCCAGGACCGGCCGCGGCCCGCAACGGCTCGGTGGCATCGCTCAGGGCCGGGCCCCGCCACAGGGCGAGCGCGCCCCGCAGGCCGTCCACCGCGGCCTCGATCCGCCCCGCTTCGCGATCGGCGCGGGCACGGGCCACCGCCTCGTCGAAGACGTCCAGGTCCAGCTCACCCGGCCGCACCTCGATGAGATAGCCCGGCGCCCGGCGGGTGATCACTGGTTCCCCGATCAGCTTGCGGAGTTGCGAGACGTACATCTGCAGTTGCCCCCGCACGGTGGCGGGCGGATTGTCGCCCCACACCAGGTCGAGCAGTTGCTGTTCGGGCACCACCTGGTTGGCGTTGAGGAGCAGGACCGCGAGGACGGCGCGACGCTTGGGCCCGCTCAGCCGAAGCGGCTGCGTCCCGTCGGACAGCTCCACAGGACCGAGCAGCTGGTAGCGCAAGCCGACGCTCTCCTTCCGCCGCCGAGGTTAGCCGGTATCCGTCCGGACCGGCCGCCGACACAGTTTGCGTTCTTCGGATCGTTTCGAGGACGAACCGGTCCTTAATGTCCACGGTACGGAGAAATCAGGGACCGGGTAGCGAAACCGTAGTCCTCCCGCACTCGGCCGTACCACCGGCCGAGTGCACCTGGGGCGGTGCCGCGGGGGCGGGACCACTCGGCGACACCGTCCTGTCACCGGCTTCGGGCAGGCTCGAGCGAGGTTTCGCAACGGTGTATTCCGGAGGAACAGGACAGGTGGAGCCGACACTCGACGCCGGAGGGACTAGACCACTCGGCGCGGAGCAGGAGTTACGTCTCGCCAAGCGGATCGAGGCCGGGCTCTACGCCGAGTATCTGCTGGCCACCGCGACCCCGAAACCGGGTCGAAGGGCCGATCTGGAGACGATCGCCCGGGAAGGCCGCGCCGCCAGGGACCGGATGGTAGAAGCGAACCTCGGTCTGGTTTCAAGTGTCGCCAGGCGCTACCTCGGGCAGGGGCTGGCGCTGCACGACCTGATCCAGGAGGGCACCGTCGGCCTGATCCACGCGATCGGGAAATGGGACTACGCGCCAGGCTTCCGGTTTTCCACCTACGCGATCTGGTGGATCCGCCAGGCGATCAGGCGGGCGCTGGCGGACCAGTCCCGGACCATCCGGATTCCGGTGCGGGTGGCCGAGCAGGTCAGCCAGGTCGTCCGCGCGCGGAACGAGTTGGGCACACGGCTGGCCCGGCCGCCCAGCCACGCCGAGACCGCCGAAGAACTCGGACTGTCCACCACGGAGGTCAGCGCGCTGCTTTCCTACAACCAGGAACCACTGAGCCTCGACAGCGTGCTCGGGTTCGAGCGCGACCCGATCCACGAGCCCGCCCAGGACCGGGCCGATCGCCGGCCGTTGCGGCACGAGATCGAAGATCTCCTCGCCACTCTCACGCCGCGGGAAGAGCAGGCGATCCGGCTGCGCTGCGGCCTCGACGACGACCGCCAGCGCACGCTGGATGAGGCGGGACGTGAACTCGGTGTCTCACGGGAGCGGATCCGCCAGCTCGAACAGCGGGCACTGCGAAAACTACGCGATCCTTCGCTGGCGAACCGGCTGCGCCGCTATGTCTCATGAAGACGGTCCATATCGGACGTTCCAGTAGTCCCGTAGCCGGGCCGTACCCGGGGGCGCGACGTGCGACATCCGGCCGGTGGGCGGACGGGCCGGCGAACCCGATCGGTTACCGGCATCGAGAACACTGGAGGAACACCAAAGCCGTGGGGGAGCACACCAGAAACGGGAAGATCGTGACTCGAATGATCGACCGCTGCGGTATCTGCGGCAGCGACAAGAACGACGGTTGGTCGCTGGAGACAGTCATCGACCACTCGACCGGGCTCGTGACTTCACGCGAATTGCCGTGCGAAGCCTGCCTCAATCGCACCACATTGCACTCACACTCGGCGAAGCTGCGACAGCGCCGGGGCGGCAAACCGCGGGAAACCGTGCAAACGCGGCGCACCCGGGCCAGGTTCGCGGCGTTCTGGGTGCGCCGGAAGCCGAAGACCGGTACTCGCGGGTAAGGACTCTCCCCGGAATCCGTCCTCACCCCGGCCTGCCACCAGGCAAAACCAGGTGGCAGGCCGTTTTGGCATGCCCAGCAGAAGAACTCAACGAAAGACTTGCAGGATCGTTGAACAATCTGTACCTTTGGTCGCCAAGTAGAGCCGACCGGGCCAGGTACGGCGAGAGCGGGAAGTTCAGGGGCACGGCATGATCCGCCACTGCGAACTCTGCGGCAACGGCAAGGGAAACGGCTGGTTCGTCCAGACCGTCATCGATCACGAGACCGGCATCGTCGGCGCGCGGGAAATCGCCTGCGAAGCCTGCCGGGTCGAGGAAACTCCGGCACCACCGCGAAGAGCGCCTCGCAGACGGAACGTCCAGCTTCCCCGATTCCGGGGCGGGATCGGACCGCACCGGGCAGTCGAAGGGAGAATCCGTGGATCTCAACGCCGATCTCGGCGAAGGATTCGGCCAGTGGGGGCTTGGTGACGACGAGGCGCTGCTGCGCATCGTCACCAGCGCGAACATCGCCTGTGGCTTCCATGCCGGCGATCCGGGCACCATGCGGCGGGCCTGCCGGCTGGCCGTACAGCACGGAGTCGCGATCGGCGCGCACGTCGGTTACCGCGATCTCGCCGGATTCGGGCGCAGGTTCCTCGACGTCGAACCGCGGACCCTGGTCGACGAGATCATCTACCAGATCAGCGCACTGTCCGGCATCGCGCGCAGCGTCGGCGGCACCGTCACCTACGTGAAACCCCATGGCGCGCTGTACGACGCCCTCGGCAGGCACGAGGCGCAGGCACGCGCGACGGTGACCGCGATCCGCCAGTGCGGCGAAGACCTCGCTGTGCTGGGCCTCGCGGGTTCGCCCTGGCTCGGGCTCGCCCGTCAAGCAGGGCTGAAGACTCTGAGCGAAGCGTTCGCCGACCGGGCCTACACCCCGGACGGCAAGCTGGTGTCGCGCCGGGAACCCGGCGCGGTGCTCATGGACGAGCAGCAGATCGCCGAGAGGTGCGTCCGGCTCGCGACCGGACAACCGATCGAAGCTATCGACGGCACGCCGATCACGGTGCGCGCCGACTCCGTGTGCGTACACGGAGACACCCCGGGGGCGGTGGCGATAGCGCAGGCGGTGCGGGCGAGGCTGCTCGCGGAGGGGGTCCCCTTGTCGGCGGTTTCAGGACCGCAGAAGGAGACGACGACGAATGCCAGAATCATGGTCTAGCGAAAAATGCGTTCCCGGGCTCACCATTCTCCAGCCGGGTCCACTCGCGACGGTGCAGGATCTGGGCAGGCCGGGTTTCGCCGGGATCGGCCTTCCCCGGTCCGGGGCCGCCGACCGCGGCTCACTCCGGTTCGCCAACCGGCTGCTGGGCAACGAAGAGGACACGGCGGGAGTGGAGGTGACCGGTGGCGGGTTCAGCGCGCGCGCCTGTGGCGACCTGACCATCGCCGTGACCGGCGCGCCCTGTCCCGTCACCATCGACGGCACCGTGCGCACGATGAACTCCCCCTTGGACCTGCCCGCGGGTTCGACCCTGTGCCTGGGCCCGCCCGAAGCAGGCATTCGCACCTATCTGGCCGTCGCCGGCGGCATCTCGACCCCTCCCGTACTCGGCTCGCGGGCGACGGACCTGTTGTCGGACCTGGGCCCCGGCCCTCTCCGCTCCGGTACCGAACTGACCGTCGGACCGCCGTCGACGGCACCCCCGCCCCGGCTGTCCACTCCTCTCGCCGTCCCGGACACGGGCACGCTGACGCTGCGGGTGATCCCCGGGCCGAGGCACGAATGGTTCGAAGAGACGGCGCTGAAAACCCTGCTCAACGAGCCGTACACGGTCACTTCGGAAATCAGCCGGATCGGCATCCGCCTGGACGGAACCGCCCTGCCGCGCGTCGAGCGCGGAGAGATGCGCGGCGAGGGGATGGTGCCCGGCGCGCTCCAGGTCCCTCCCTCTGGCAGGCCCACGTTGTTCCTCGCCGACCATCCGGTGATCAGCGCCTACCCCGTCATCGCCGTGGTCGTTTCGTCCGATGTGGATGCCGCGGCACAGGCGCGTCCCGGCCAGAAGCTGCGTTTCGCGCTCATGACCCCCGAAAGGGACATCCGAACCTCCGTCCACTGATACCGGAGCCTGCGGCAGGGGAAGGGACACGGCGCTTCCTGTTCTCGTGCTCGACAACTTCATCAAAGAGAAACCACCACGCGTCAAGAGGGACCGGCGGGTCACCGGCGGAAAGGGTTCAATGGCCGGTGTGACGAAGCACTGCGTCTCGGTGATCACCGCCGTCCACCCGCCCAGCGTCGCTTACCTCCCCGAGGCCTACCGGTCGCTGTGCGAGCAGGATCTGCCGGAAGACTGGACCTGGCAGTGGATCGTGCAGGAGGACGGCCAGGACGGCATCCTTCGGGAAGCGCTCCCCGAAGACGGCAGGATCAGCCTGGGCAGCGGCAGGCGCGGCGGGCCTGGCGTGGCGCGGACGATGGCGCTCGCCCGCGCGGAGGGCGAACTGGTCAAGGTGCTGGATGCGGACGATCGCCTCGCCCCGGGCGTGCTGAGCCGGGACATCGGCGTGCTGTCCGCGCATCTTGAGGTGGGCTGGACCACCTCGGCGGCCCGGGACCTGCTGCCGGACGGCACCACGGCCGGGTTCGCGAGCGATCCGCTGCCGGGCGTCCTGCCCCGAGGGTCGGTTCTCGAACACTGGCGCACCCACGGCCATCGCACCCACGTGCATCCAGCCACCCTGTGCCTCCGCCATGATCTGGTGGTGGCACTGGGTGGCTGGATGGCACTACCCGCCTCCGAAGACACCGGCCTTCTCCTCGCGGCAAGTGCCGTGTCGGACGGCTACTTTCTCGCCGAATGCGGGCTTCTCTACCGGAAATGGCCCGGCCAGGTGACCCAGGCGCCCCCGCACGCCGATCCGGCCGAACGGGCGGACCGGATGCGGGTCATCGAGCGGCGTGCGCTCGCGCTGGCTCGCCTGCCGTACGCGCCCTACGGCAAGTCAGCCAGTCGCACGCCGACCTGAGCGAACTGCGATTCCGACAGCGGGAAGGCTCCCGGGTCGGGACGGACGACCTTGCCGCCTCCCGTGAGGTAGGCACGCATGGTCAGCACGTACATCCGTCCGTTCGGGCCGTAGACGCGCAGCGACTGGACCTGCAGATCACCCTTGAGCAGTTGCGGACTGTACAACTGCAGGACGACGCCGTTGGGCAGCGTCCGCCGTTGCGGTGACGAACAGTTCCCGTCGGCGTGGGCATCCGCGTCCGCGGCCTGTTGCGCGGTGCCGCGGTAGCGGTCGGCCATCAGGTCGATCCCGCCGGCGGCTTTCTGGCCCGTGATGTCGGCCCGCAGCATGCCCCTCGTCGGCGGCTCCCAGGACAGGTGGGTCTGGACCACTTTCGCACCGGGTGCGGCCGCGGCCACCGCCTGGAGGAACGCCTGCACGACCGTCTGCTCCGGCAGTGTCGTGCCCTCAATCGAAACGCTGGTCTGGGCACGGCTCCGGCACACCGGTCCGACCTTCGCGGCTTCTTCCAGCGTCAGATCGCCTTTCGGTATGACGACGACCGCCGGCACGTCGACGGTCTGCCATCCCTGCAGTGAACCGCCACCCGAGGCGGACTCCACGGTTCC
This sequence comes from Amycolatopsis rhizosphaerae, assembly GCF_007713715.1. Lineage (GTDB taxonomy): Bacteria > Actinomycetota > Actinomycetes > Mycobacteriales > Pseudonocardiaceae > Amycolatopsis_E > Amycolatopsis_E rhizosphaerae. Next base: position 2,661 of record NZ_VJWX01000096.1, on the reverse strand, counting down.
CGGTGTCGCACGCAGGCTCGTCGAGGCCATCCCCACGCCGGCCACCACGGCGATCACCGCGGCGGCGGAGCCGAGCCGCCGCGCCAGCACCCGGCGCCGTCCCCGCCGTACCACGTCTTCCAGGCCGGTCCTTGCCGGTGGCGCCGGTTCGTCGAGCAGCGTTTGCAACGCCTCCCGGGTCTCGTCGTCGTTCACGTACCTCACCCCTTCCTCATCGCTGCCAGCGGTTCGCCGGTCAGCTCCTGGTAAGCCGCGCGCAACGTGTGGAGGCCGCGCATGGTCTGGCTCTTGACGTTTCCCGCGGAGCACCCGAGTGTCTCGGCGGTCTGCTCCACGGACAGGTCCTGCACGAAGCGGAGGACGAGCACGGCCCGTTGTTTGGGCGGCACGCGCCGGAGCGCTTCGGCCAGTGGTTCCCCGCCCGCTGCTTCCGTCGGCGCCGGACGGTCCGGCGGCTCGGCGACGGCCCGCTCACGTGCCCGGCCACGCCGGTGGTTGTCGAGGAAACCCCTGGTCACCACCATCCGCAGATAGGCGTCCGCCCCGTCCCGCCGGACGCGGTTCCAGCGGCTGTAGATCCGGACGAACGCCGCCTGGGCGATCTCCTCGGCTTCGTCCCAGTCCCGGCACAGGGAATAGGCGATCCGCCGGGCGAAATCGAAGCGCGCGGTGAAGAACTCGGCGAACTCGTCGTCGCGACTTCGCACCGGTGGCCTCCTGAGTGCTGTTTGCTCACGGTCACCCGCTCCTACGCCGATCGGGCCCATCGGGTTGCATCGTCGATCTCCGGGAAGCCGGCGGTCGTATCATCGCGCGGTGACCACGCGTTCGGCGTTCCCCGATCTCACCCGGGTGGATCTTGGCGAGATCCCCTACGCCACGGCATCGGAGTGGATGAAGGCCTGGGTGACCGAATGCCAGGAGGGCCGGGAGGGTGACCGGCTCTTCCTGCTGTCGCATTCCCCGGTCGTCACCTTCGGCCCCCGCACCTCGCCCGCGGACCTGCCGTCCGCGGCGTCCGGACTGCCCACCGTGCCGGTGGACCGGGGTGGCCAGGCCACCTACCACGGCCCGGGGCAGCTCGTCGGCTACCTGGTCGCGCACGTGCGCGAGCGCGGCCCGGCGGACGTAGTGCGCTGGCTGGAACGGGGCATCATCGCCGCCCTCGGCGCGCTCGGCTTTCCCGCGGTACGGCGGGAAACCGAGCGCGGCGGTCCCAGCCTGGTCGGCGTGTGGACCCCGGACCACCGCAAGGTCGCTTCGATCGGCATGCGTATCCGCGGCGGGGTCAGCAGCCACGGCTTCTGCGTCAACGTCGCCCCGGACATGGCCGTCTTCGACAGCTTTGTCTCGTGTGGACTGTCCGATCCGGTGACCTCGCTGGCCGTGCTCGCCGCCGAACGGGACCGGGCCGCCCCGGGCGACGGCGAGGTCAGGGAAGCGCTGGCCGCCGCACTCGGCGCACACCGGTGATTTGCTGTTCCGGCAAGGAACTTTGTCAGCGCCGCCGGTCCGTGTGAATAGTCGAGACCATGAAGAGCGAGAAGTACGACGTAGTGGTCATCGGTGCGGGCAGCGCGGGACTCAGCGGGGCACTCGCACTCGCGCGGTCCCGGCGCTCGGTCCTGGTGATCGACTCGGGCGAGCCGCGCAACGCCCCGGCCGGGCACGTGCACAACTATCTCGGCCGCGAGAACACGCCGCCTGCCGAACTGCGCGCCCTCGGCCGGGCCGAGGTCACCGGCTACGGCGGCGAAGTGCTCGATGCCCGCGTGCTGTCGGCCGAGACGGCAGGCGACGGCTTCCGGGTACGGCTCGACACCGGCCGCACGGTGGCCGCCCGGCGCCTGCTCGTCGCCACCGGCGCGGTCGACGAACTGCCCGATCTTCCCGGGCTGGCCGAGCGGTGGGGGCGGGACGTGCTGCACTGCGCGTACTGCCACGGCTGGGAGGTCCGGGACCGGGCGATCGGCGTCCTGGCCACCGGGCCGATGGCGGTGCACCAGGCCCTGCTGTTCCGCCAGCTGAGCGAGGACGTGGTCCTCTTCGGCCATCTCAGCCAGCCCGCCGTCACGGATACCGCCCGGCTGGCGGCCCGAGGAATCCGCGTGGTGCCCGGCGAGGTGGCGGCGCTGGAGGTGACCGGCGACGCGCTCACCGGTGTCCGGCTCCGCTCGGGCGAACTGGTGCCGCGGGAAGCGATCGTGGTCGCCCCGCGTCCGGCCGCCCGCGCCGGCTTCCTCGCCGGGCTGGGGTTGGAGGCCGCCGACAAGGTGGTCAACGGAGCCGTGATCGGGACGGCCGTACCAGCCGATCCCGGGGGCGCGACGGCGGTGCCGGGGGTGTGGGTGGCCGGGAACGTCACCGATCCGATGGCTCAGGTGGTCGGCGCGGCCGCCGCCGGGCTCGCGGCGGGGGCGGCGATCAACGCCGACCTCGTGGAGGAGGAAACCCGGCAGGCGCTGGACCGGCACCGGACCGGCCCGTTCACCGCGGAGGCCGAACGGGAACTGGCCGCGCGGGTGGCCGGTGACCGCCGCCACGGCCTCTGACCCGCCCCTTCACGGGAGCGAGCCCCTGAGAGGGGGCCGCGGATTGCCGCGAGGGGCCCCCTCACAGTCGTATCGACCAGGTCCCCGGCATAGTCGCGTGAGTATTGGC
>NZ_VJWX01000095.1 GCF_007713715.1 Amycolatopsis rhizosphaerae | reverse complement strand
CCGCACCACCCTCACCCCCTCGCCCAGGACGACGCCCTCGCCCGCATCGTCTACGACAGGACAGCCGCCCTGCTGGGCCTCGAACCCCTCACAGCATAGGACTGCCCGACGGGCACAAGGTGAAGTCGACAACGGATCCTGCTGTCGCTCGATGCACCTAGGGTGAGCGCATGCGGCGACTGAGTCTGTGGATGCGGGCACACCCGATGGCCGGGGACAGCCTGCTCGCCGCGCTGTTGCTGATGGCGGACCTGCTGCTGCTCCTGGTCGACTCGCTGACGCCGCACCCCACGGCCCCACCCTGGTACGTGGCGATCCCGGTCGACCTGGCGATGGCCCTGCCGCTGGTGTTCCGGCGCAGGTACCCGCTCACCGTGGCCTGCGTCGCGCTGGTCGCCGCCACCGTGCACGGCGCGCTGGACCTCGGCGTCGGCAGCCTCGGCGCGGTGATCGCGCTGTACACGCTCCTGGTGTACGTCGGGCGCAGGCAGGCGGCCTACTACCTGGCGGGGCTCGTGCTCACCAGCGCGGGACTGCTCGCCTTCACCCGGACCTCCGGCAGCATCGGCGGGGCGATCATCACCTTGCTGGTCTTCGCGTTCTGCTGGGTGCTCGGCGAGTTCGTCGGCGCCCGGCAGGCCTATCACAAGGAGGTCGAAGCACGGCTGCACCTGCTGGAAACCGAACGGGACCAGGCGAGCCGGATCGCGGTCGCGGAGGAGCGCGGCCGCATCGCCAGGGAACTGCACGACGTGGTCGCGCACGCGGTAAGCGTCATCGTGGTCCAGGCCGACGGTGCGTCCTACGCGGTGCGCTCCGATCCCGATCTCGCGCAGCGCGCGGTGGAGACGATCTCACGCACGGGCCGGGAGGCACTGGCCGAACTGCGGCGCCTGCTGGAAGTGCTCCGCAACAACGAGGACCCCGCGGCCGAACCACGCATCCCCCAGCCGGACGCGGAGTCGATGGAGGAGCTCGTGGACCGGGTGCGGCAGGCCGGTCTCCCGGTACGGCTGGACGTCGAAGGCGGCCTCGGCGGCCTGCCCGCCGGAGTCTCGCTCGGGGTGTACCGCATCGTCCAGGAGTCGCTGACCAACACCCTCAAGCACGCGGGGCGCGGCGCCAGGGCGGAGGTGCGGATCCGCCGTGGTCCGCAGGTCGTGGAGGTCGAGGTGATCGACGACGGTGCGGGGAAGGCGCGGCAGCTGGTGCCGGTCGGAACGGCGCTGCCGGGGGGCAACGGGCTGATCGGGATGCGTGAGCGCGCCCACGTCTACGGCGGCACGCTCGACGTGGGACCGGCTCCGGGCGGTGGCTGGCGGGTGCGCGCCACCCTGCCGGTTAGGTTGGCCTCGTGATCCGTGTTGTCGTGGTCGACGACCAGGAGCTGATGCGGGCCGGGTTCCGGATGGTGCTCGGCGCCCAGCAGGACGTCGACCTGGTCGGTGAGGCCGGTAACGGCGCCGAGGCCGTGGAGCTGGCCGCCACGCTGCGGCCGGACGTGGTGCTGATGGACGTCCGCATGCCGGTGCTCGACGGGGTCGAGGCGACCAGGCGCATCGTCGAATCGGGCAGCTCGCGGGTCCTCGTGATGACGACCTTCGACCTCGACGAATACGTGTACGCGGCGCTGCAGGGCGGGGCCAGTGGCTTCCTGCTCAAGGACATCCCGCCCGCCCAGCTGGTGGCCGCACTGCACGCGGTGGCCAGCGGCGACGCCGTGGTTTCGCCCTCGGTCACCCGCCGCCTGCTCGACCGTTTCGTCAGCGCGGGCGCCGGGCAACTGCGTGACGAGTCGGCACTGACGCCGCTCACCGAACGGGAGCGCGAGGTGCTGGTGCTCATCGCGAAGGGCCTGTCGAACGTCGAAATCGCCGAGACGCTGTTCCTTTCGGAGGCGACGGTGAAGAGCCACGTCGGGCGCATCCTCGCCAAGCTCGGGCTCCGCGACCGCGTCCAGGCCGTCGTCCTCGCCTACGAAACCGGTCTGATCCGCCCCGGCCAGAACGGCACTTTCGCCTGAACCGACCCCGAGCCGGGCCGGGGAAAGGTCAGGGGCGAGTCAGGGACATCACCGATCCCGCCCGTGACGGGCGCAGGGGAAGCTACTACCGCAGTCGGGTGGAAGTTCGGACCACAGGATGACGCGTCGGTGGCGCCTGATCCGAGAAGATGGGCCGACAGGGTTAAGCACAGGCTCTGATCAGGGGAGAAGCCATGATCGAGGCATCCGGCCTCACCAAGAGATACGGCAAGACGCTGGCCGTGAACAACCTGTCCTTCAGCGTGGACGCCGGACAGGTAACCGGTTTCCTCGGCCCCAACGGGGCCGGGAAGTCGACCACCATGCGCATGATCCTCGGGCTGGACACGCCCACCGCGGGCGAGGTCCGCATCGGCGGCAAGCGCTACCAGGACCTGAAGCACCCGCTGCGGACGGTCGGCGCGCTGCTGGACGCCAAGTGGGTGCATCCGAACCGCTCCGCCCGGGCCCACCTGACCTGGATGGCGAAGTCGAACAAGATCCCGGCGCGCCGGGTCGACGAGGTGCTCGAGACCGTGGGCCTGACCGGGGTGGCAGGCAAGCGCGCCGGGAGCTTCTCGCTGGGCATGTCGCAGCGGCTGGGCATCGCCGCGGCCCTGCTCGGCGACCCGGAGGTACTGCTGTTCGACGAACCGGTCAACGGGCTCGACCCGGAGGGGATCCTGTGGATCCGCCGGTTCATGCAGCGGCTGGCCGAGGACGGCCGGACCGTGTTCGTCTCCAGCCACCTGCTCTCGGAGATGGCACTGACCGCGGGCAACCTGGTCGTGATCGGCCGGGGGCAGCTCATCTCGCAGAGCACCACGAAGGAGTTCGTGGCCAGGGCCGCGGAGAACACGGTCAAGGTCCGCAGCCCGCACCTCGACCGGCTGCGCGCCGAGCTCGCGGAGGCCGGGGTCGCCGTCACCGACTCCGACGGCGGCATCCTGGTGTCCGGAATGGACAGTGACAAGATCGGTGAGCTGGCCGCCCAGCACCAGATCGTGCTGCACGAACTCAGCCCGCAGACCGGTTCGCTGGAGCAGGCGTTCATGCAGATCACCGGCGACTCCGTGGAGTACCAGACCGGCCTGCCCACCGGCGCGGCGCTGCTCGAGCCGAGCGCGAACTAGGGGAGACGAAGACCAATGACTCTGCTCGCAGTCGAACGCATCAAGCTGTTCACCACCCGCTCACCGTGGTGGTGCGCCCTGACCACGCTCGTGCTGACCATCGGGTTCGCCGCGCTCGTGGTCGGCAACGCCAACGACGTCGAATTCTCCGCCACCGTCGCCTCCACCCAGTTCGGTTACAGCTTCGGGATGGCGGTGATCATGGTGCTGGCGGCGCTGTCGGTGACCACCGAGTACCGGTTCAACACCATCCGCACCACCTTCCAGGCGGTGCCGGGCCGCACCTCGGCGCTGCTCGCCAAGACCACCGTGGTTGCCGTGCTCGCCCTGGTCATCGGCGAGATCAGCGCCTTCGGTTCCTGGGGCGTCGGCAGGCTGCTCAAGCCGCACGCGCACCTGGCGCTGGACAGCGCCGCGGCCTGGATCAACGTCGCCGGGGTGGGGGTGGTCTACGCGTTCGCCGCGGTGATCGCGGTCGCCGTCGGCATCATGCTGCGGCACAGCGCGGGCGCCATCGCACTGCTGCTGATCTACTCGCTGGCGGTGGAGAGCCTGGTCAAGCTCATCCCGTCGATCGGGCCGGACATCTACCGGTGGATGCCGTTCAACGTCGCGGAGAAGTTCCTCACCGGCAACGGTGCCACCAACGTCGGCCGCGACGTGGCGGCCGGGGCCCCGCTGTCCACCTCCACGCTCGGGCAGGGCTGGGCACTGGCCTACTTCGCGGCCGTCGCGCTGGTGCTGCTCGGCGCGGCGCTCGCGGTCGCGAAGCGGCGGGACGCCTGACGAAAGACCACCACAGGGGAACTCCGGCGAGGGCGTGAATTCGGGGAACGTCGCGCCGGAACAGGGGAGACAGGCCCGGGCCGCCATTCGGGGGGTGGCCCGGGCCCTGTCCTTTCCGCCCTGGGCCGGTGAGTGGTGACCCGGTACGCGGCTCGGCGCGCAACAGGGTTCACTGGAGCAGGCATTTCATGCAGTGGGCCGGGGGAACCGGCCGGGTAACCCTGGGGGTCAGGAGTGAGCCTGCTCGCGGCAGCGCGCGTCAGACTGTTCAGCACGCCCGTGACCTGGTGGGCCGCGGTGCTCGCGGTGGTCGCGTCGGCGGGTCTCGGCGCGGCGCGCCTGATCGTCGAAGGCGACGAACTGCCCGTGACCGTCGGTGGCACCCAGACGGCGGAGACGTTCGGGCGCACGGTGATCCTGGTGATGGCGGTGCTCGCCGCGACCGTGGAGCGCCGACTCGTCCGGCAGGCCTCACCGGGACGGCGGCAGGTGCTGGCCAATGCGATGGTGGTCGGTGGCTGGTCGGCGCTGGTCGGGCTCGCCGCCGGATTCGGCTCGTGGGCGCTGGCCACCGTGGTGGACCCCGAGGTCGACCTCGGCCTGCACACCGCCGCGGACTGGCGCGCGGTACTCGGGCAGTCCGTGCTGTTCGCGCTGACCGCGCTGCTGGGGCTCGGCGTCGGTCTCCTGGTGCGGGCACCGCTTCCTGCGGTCGCGATCGTGCTCGGGTGGACGCAACTGGTCGAGGGCCTGGCCTTCTGGGCTCCCGGGGTCCAGCGGTGGCTGCCATTCTTCGCCGCGAACCAGGTGGCAGGCTGGCACCCCGGGCTGCCGCTGAGCGCGGGCTGGTACGGGCTCTATTTCGCGGCCTTCTGCCTACTCGTATTCACGGCGGGTGTCGTACGCGACAAAAACTGAGGTTTAATCGAAGAAATCCTCACTCGCGTTGGCGGCCTCGGGTTAACAACCCGTAAAGCCTCTGTGGCCGGCCTCACAGGGAGCGGACAACAGGGTCGTTGACCAGCGAAAATAAGGGTAACCACGTCGGGAGACTCCACGGAGGTGACCCTTGACAGTGGATGTCGGACGAGAATTCGGTCTGCCCGTTCCCCCTCCGCGCAACGCCGCGCCGCAGCCCACTCTCGAACCATTGGACGCGCTTCAGTGGTCCCAGGCGCTCGAACTGCCGCGTGACGCGATTTCCGCCACCACGCCTGCCGGGATCCGCCGTGCCTGGATCCACCGCGCGCCGGAGGCCGAGGTGCTCGCACTGTTCCGCAGGATGAGCGAGCGGAACGAGCCGATCCCGGCCCCCTGGTGGCTGCGGGCCCTCGCCGAGGGCAGGCTCGAGTCGCGGGCGGCGGGGTTCCGCATCGAAGACCGCATGGCGCACCTGCTGTCCCGGCGGCCGGGCTGGGAGTTCGTGCCGTGGGTCGCCGACGGCGACTCCGGGTACTGGGAGTTCATGCCGTCCGAGCGCGGCAGATCGGGGCACCACATCCCGACCACGATCCTCAACACCAGCCGCCACACCGGGTGGATCGACGTGCTGCCCGCCCACACCGGGAGCACGCCCGAACCGATCGCGGTGGCCGGCCCGGCCGGGTTGCGGTCCCGGCTGGGGGAGTTCGAGGCGGTGCGCTGACACCCCGGGCGGGTGGTGCCCCCCGAAAGGCGGGCCACCTGCGGTGACCCGGGCCCCCGGCCTCTAACTTGGGAGTCGTGGAAAGCGAGCATCAACCGCGCCTGCGCAGCGTGGTCAGCTATGTGCAGCGCGGCGGCCGGATGACCGTCGGGCAGCAGCGGGCCTGGACGCAGCGGTGGCCGGAACTCGGCCGCCGCGTGTCCGAGCTGCCGCCCGGCCCGATCGACTTCGCCGCCTGGTTCGGCAGGCCCGCCCCGGTCCTGCTGGAGATCGGTTCCGGTATGGGCGAGACGACGGCTCAGCTCGCGGCCGCCGAACCCGAGGTCAACTACGTCGCGGTCGAGGTGTACGAAGCGGGCCTCGGCCAGCTGATGCTGCGGGCCGAGAAGCTGGGCCTGACCAACCTGCGGCTGCTGCACGGCGACGCGGTGATCCTGCTGACCGAGCACATCCCGCCGGATTCCCTGTCGGGTGTCCGGATCTTCTTCCCCGATCCGTGGCCCAAGAAGCGGCACCACAAGCGGAGGCTCGTCCAGCCCGAGTTCGTCCGGCTGGTGGCCTCGCGGCTGGCTCCCGGCGGCATGCTGCACCTGGCGACCGACTGGGCGCACTACGCCGAGCAGATGCTGGAGGTCTGCTCGGCCGAGCCGCTGCTGCGCAACCGCTTCCCCGACTGGGCTCCCCGCCCCAGCTGGCGGCCGGTGACGAAGTTCGAGCAGCGCGCGAACGAAGAGGGGCGGATCAGCCGCGACCTGATCTTCGAGCGCGTGCCGGAGCTGTGAGCACCGGGGCGCCCCCACCCCCGAGGGGGTCGCCCCGGCCGTCTCATTCGTCGCTCAGCGGCTCCGCACGCACCCGGTTGAGCGCCGGGGTGCACACCGACGCGGCCAGCAGGGCCACCCCGATGCCGAGCACCACCGGGGTGCTGGCCCAGGCCGTCACGGCCGCGACCGCGCCCGGCCGCTTGATCTGGATCAGGTGGAACAACCCGAGCCCGACTCCGACGCCCATGCCGCCCGCGCCGACGGTGGCCACCAGCGCGGGGAGTGCGGCCTCTGCCCGCAGTGCCCGGGACAGCACCGGCACCGGGGTCCCCGCCGCGATCAGCGCGCCGAAGGTGCGGCGCCGGTCGAGCACCGAACCCGCGGTCGAGATCGCCGCGCTGCCGCCGGCCAAAGCCCCCGCCACGACGAGCCCGATCACCGTCACCCGCCGCAGGTCCCCGAGCGCGCCGTCCTGTTCGGCCAGGTAGGTGTCGCGGCCGAAGACGCTGTCACCGCCCGCCCCCAGCACCGTGCGCACCACTTCGGGATCGCTTCCCTCGGTGGAGACGGCGACGATCGTCTGCTCCGGCTCCACCCCCGCGGGCAGTACCGCCGGGTCGACGATCCCATTGATCGTGACGTCGGAGTCGAGGGCGTGGAACCCGCCGACCCGCACCCCCTCGGCCAGTGGGACGGGCGCCTCGTGCCCGGCGATCCGGAGGTTCCCCGCCCCGGACGGCAGGTAGACGGCGGGCGTGCCGAGACAGCCCACCTCGACCCGCAGCAGCTGCCCGGCCTGCTCGCACGGGACGACGAGGGCGCGGTAATGGCTGCCACCCCTGGTCAGCGACACCTCGCCGAGCGCGACCGCCCGCGCCCGCTGACCGTACCCCGCCAGCCGGGCATCGACCCTGGACACCAGCGCGGCGGCCTGGTCGTTCTCGGAGTAGGCCAGCAGCACCGGGTCCCGGAAGCTGCCGCCGCCCCCGGACATGCCCTCGAAGCAGGCCATCAGGGTCAGCGCCATGGAACCGACCAGCACCGCGAGCACCACCCCGGCCGAGGCCCGGTACGCCCCGCGGGGATCGTCCAGCAGCCGGCGGCCCGCGAGCAGACCGGAGGGCCTGCGCCAGAGACGCACGAAGATCCGGCCCGCCGCGTAGGTGAGCCAGGGCCCGACCACCAGCACCGAGCCGAGCAGGAGGAACAAGGTCAGCATCACCAGCGGCACTTCGATCTTCTTGCCGCTGACCGCGAAGTAGAAGGCCGCCCCGGTGAGGGGCAGGGCGAGCAGGCGCCAGGCCCGCAGTGGTTTGGGCGTCTGCGCGGAGGCGGCACCGATCGGGTTGCGCATCACGCGGCGCAGGCCGAGCACCGCGGCAAGCACCACGAGCACCGGCATCCCCGCGACGATGGATGCGGTCTCCGCGAGCGGCAACCGGAAATCGCCCGCCAACCAGGTTCCGCCGCCCCACGGCACGAAGGTCGCCAGCCAGCGCAGCACGGGACTGACGGCCAGGCCGAGCAGCGCACCGACCACGGCGGCGATCCCCGTCTCCGCCGCGACGGTCGCGGTGACCTGCCCGGGCGTGGCTCCGGCGAGCCGGAGTGCGGCCAGCCGCCGTTCCCGGCGGGCGGCGATCAGCCGCGACGACGAGCCGACCAGCGCGAGGCTCGGCACCAGCAGCACCACGATCCCCACCCAGGCCAGCAGATTCAGCGACGGATCACCGTCGGTGTGCTCGCTGCCGCGGAAACCGGGCAGCGCCGCTGCTCCGGACGGCATCGAATCGGGCGTGTGCCCGACCACGGCGACCAGTTCGCCGGGGAACGCGAGCGCCTGGTCGGTGAGGGTGCCCACGACCCGGCCGGGGAACCGGTCGGCGAGCTGGGCGGGGGACAGCTTGTGCATCCGCTCCAGCAGGGCGGGTGAGACGAGCACCTCGCCGGGCCGCGGGAACCGCGGCAGTCCCGGGGGCAGCGTGATGGCGGCCGGATCGGTTTTGGCCGCCAGGTCCACCCTGGTCACCGGGTCGCCCTCGGTGAAGTCCTCGCTCTTCGCGAACATCATGGTGGCCGGGGCGGGCGAGCTGTAGGTGGCGGTCCAGACGGTGCGCACGGCCCTGGCCTTGGTCGCCTGCGGCAGGCTCATCAGCAGCAGCACCAGGCCGGTCGCGACGGCCACACCGACGGCGATGAGCAGGGTCGAGACCCGGGTGCGGCGGTCGGCCCGCAACACCCGGAACGCCAACTGCACCGGGTTCATCCGACGGTCACCCCGGTGGTGATCCGCCCGTCGCGGATGGTCACCGCCCGTGGCAGCGACGCGGCGAGCTCACGGTCGTGGGTCACGATGAGCACCGACGCCCCGGCTTCGGTCGCGGCGTCGAGCAGGGCGTTCATGGTGTCCTTGCCGGTGCGGCTGTCCAGCGCGCCGGTCGGCTCGTCGGCGAAGATCACCTTCGGCCGGTGGGTGAGCGCCCTGGCGATCGCCACGCGCTGCGCCTGCCCGCCCGACAGTTCGCCGGGGCGGCTGCCCTCCCGGCCGCCGAGCCCCAGCCTGGCCAGCCATTCCCGCGCCGCCGTCAGCGCCTGCCTGCGTCCCGCCCCGCCGAGCAGCATCGGCAGCGCGACGTTCTCCTCGGCGGTCAGCTCCGCGACCAGCATCCCCTGCTGGAAGACGAACCCGAACTCGCGGCGCCGCAACTCGCTGCGGCGCTTCTCGGAGAACTGGTCGATCCGCTCGTCCCCCAGGCGGATCTCACCCGAATCGGGGCGCAGGATGCCGGCCAGCACGTGCAGCAGGGAGCTCTTGCCCGAACCGGAGGGGCCGACGATCGCGACCGCTTCCCCCGCCGCGATGTCGATGTCCACCCCGGCCAGCGCGTACTGCTCGCCGTACCGCTTCACCAACCCCCGGCCGGACAGGACCCCCCGGCCATTCCACTGTGGATTCATGCCAAGCAGGGTCACAGCCGGGGACCGCCACCCGGCCAAGGTCGGCGGGCGGTGCGGTCCTCTACCGTCGCGGTGTGTCCTTCTCCGATCGCCTGAACTGGGCCTGGCGCCACCTGGGGCTCGAGGGTGCGGTGTTGCTCGCGGCACTGCTGGGCGACCTGTTGATCGTGTTCCCCGCCGCCTTCGACGACATCGGGCCGAAGGGCCGCGATCTCTACCTCCTGCCGGGCATCCTCGCGATGTTCGCCTGCGCGTTGTGGGCGAAGCGACGGCCCGCTGCCGCCGCGTTCACCGCGGCCGCGGTGCTCGTCGGGTCGACCGTGCTCATCCACCTCACCGCCGCCGCCGCCTATTCGACCCTGCTCAACAGCCTGTCGCTGACCGAGACGGTGGCCGGACTCGAACTGGTCATGGCGACCGTGCGCCGCGAACGCCCCGCCTCGGCGTTCACCTCCACCGTCGCACTCACCTTCGCCGCGCTGTTCGCCGTGGTCATGCGCTCGGGCGGGGGGCACTTGACCAGCGGGCTCGTGGGGACCTTCGGCGCGGGCGCGCTGCTCCTGGCCGGTGCGGTGGCCATGGGCATCCGGTTCCGGGGGCCGCAGCGGCAGCGACCGCCGGCCGCCGTCACCAGTCTGGCCCTCGCGCAGTGGCCGCTCATCGGTTTGCTGTGCCTGCCGCTGTTCCTGGAACTCAACCAGACCCTGCACCGCGGGCCGTGGCTCTTCCCGCTCCTGCTGTGCTCCGTCGCGGGCGCGGCGCTCGCGGTGTACGCCGCCCGTTCGCCCGTGCTCGCGGCGGTGCTGATGTCCGTGACGTTCCTGGTCTCCGGGGTCGCCGGAGGGGCGAGCCCGGTCAGCTCCGACCGTTTGTTCTACACGCCCCCGCCGACCCAGGTGCTGGCCGGGATGGCGATCGTGGTGTTCCTGGTCCGCTACACCACGCGAGCCCAGGCCAGTGCGGCCATCGCGCTGATGTCGGTCGCCGTCGGGCTCAGTGTGTTGGAAGCGCCGAGTGTCTCGCTCTCCACGCTGTTCATCGGCGCGCTGCTGTTGCTGGGTATTTCGGTGGCGGTCGGGCTGTACTTCCGGGCTCGGGACTCGGAACGGGCTCGCGCGGTCGAGGCGGCGGTCACCGAGGCACAGACCTCGGAGCGCATGGCACTGGCCAGGGAACTGCACGACGTGGTGGCCCACCACGTCACCGGCATCGTGGTGCAGGCGCAGGCAGCGAAGATGATCGGCGGCCAGAACCCGGCGATGGCGATGGAAGCGCTGGGCCGCATCGAGGAGGCGGGCACGGAGGCGCTGGTCGCGATGCGGCGGCTGGTGGGCAGCATGCGCAGTTCCACCCATACCGCCGAGCAGGCGACCACCGATCTGGAAGCCGATCTGCGCGGGCTCGTCGAGGCGGGACACCACGGCGTGCCGACCGAGGCGGACCTGCGGATCTCGGCGGACGTCCCGCAGGAGGTGGCCCGGTCCGCCCTGCGGCTGGTGCAGGAGTCGCTGACCAACGTGGGCAAGCACGCCCCGAACGCGAGCCGCGTCCACGTGCTCGCCGAGACGGTCGGCGACGAGCTGCACATCCGGGTGGACAACGACGGGTACCGGGTGGACCGTCCGGCGGGCGGTTCGGGAGGCTACGGTCTGGTCGGCATGCGCGAGCGGGTCGAGCTGCTGCACGGCAGGCTCACCGCCGGGCCGGTCGACGGCGGCTGGCTGGTGGAAGCATGGCTGCCACTGCACGGCACGTAGACCGCGTGGATGAGGGGGAGACCGCAGTGATTCGGGTGCTCATCGCCGACGACCAGAGCATGGTGCGGACCGGGTTCCGCATGATCCTCGACTCGCAGGAGGACATCGAGGTGGTCGCCGACGTCCCCGACGGCGTCAGCGCGGTGCAGAAGACGCGGGAACTGCGCCCCGACGTCTGCCTGCTGGACATCCGCATGCCCGGGCTCGACGGGCTGGAGGTGACCCGGCAGCTCGCCGGGCCCACGGTGGCCGATCCGGTGAAGGTGGTCGTGGTGACCACCTTCGACCTCGACGAGTACGTGCACACCGCACTGCGCAACGGCGCCAGCGGTTTCCTCCTCAAGGACGCCGGGCCCGCCCTGCTGATCGAGGCGGTCCGCGCGGCCCACCGCGGTGACGCGCTGGTCTCCCCGCAGATCACGGTGCGCCTGCTCAAGCACTTCAACGGCCGCTCGGCGAAGACCGTGGAAGCGCCGCCGAAGGAGCCGCTGACGGCACGGGAACTCGACGTGGTGCGCGCGGCCGCGCGTGGGCTGACCAACACCGAGATCGGGGCGGAGCTGTACCTGTCGCTGTCCACGGTGAAGACCCACCTGGCCTCGGTCCAGAGCAAGATCGGCGCGCGCAACCGCGTCGAGATCGCCGCCTGGGCCTGGCGCAGCGGACTGCTGGACTAGGTGTTTCCCCGGCGGGGACGCCGGACTCGGGCTCTAGACTGAAGCGATGTCGCGTCGATTCCGTGCTCCGGTCGTCCTGCCCTGCGATCCGGCGTGTTCCGTGCTCCGCGACGCGGTGGTGGACGTCGCCGACGACGGGCGGATCACCTACTGCGGACCGCGCGCCGCGGCCCCGGACTCGGCCGCACCGGTCACCGAGCTGACCGGGATCCTGCTGCCGGGCCTGGTGAACGCACACGCGCACAGCCCGATGACGCTGCTGCGCGGGATGGGGGGCGACCTGCCGCTCGTGCGCTGGCTCAACGAGATCATCTGGCCGCTCGAAGCGAATCTGCGCGCGGAGGACGTGCGGGCGGGCATGGTCCTCGGCTCGCTGGAGATGCTGCGCCACGGCGTCACCACCAGCGCGGAGATGTACTTCCACGCGGAGGAAATGGCCGACGCGGTGCTGAGCACGGGTGCCAGGGCGGTGCTCGGCGGCCCCATCATCGACCTGCCGAACGTCGACTGGCGCGCGATGATCGACGCGGCGGCGCGGTGGATCGACGCCGACGGCCTGCGGTTCGGTCCGGGGGAGAGGATCGAACTGTCCTTCGCCGCGCACTCGGCGTACATGCTGCCGCCGGAGGCGCTGCGCCTGACCGGTGAGGCGGCGCGCGAACGCGGCGCGCTGGTCCAGATCCACGTCGCCGAGGCCGCCGACGAGGACCAGCGGCAGCGGGCGGAACACGGTTCGGTGCCCCGCCTGCTGGACAAGATGGGTCTGCTCGACGGCCGGGTGCTGGCGGCGCACGCGGTGCATCTGTCCGATGAGGACATCGCGCTGTTCGCCGCGCGGGGTGTCGGCGTGGCGCACTGCCCCGGTTCGAACGCCAAGCTGGCGTCGGGTTTCGCCCGGCTCACCGACCTGCGGGCGGCGAAGGTCCCGGTCGGTCTCGGCACCGACGGCCCGGCCAGCAACGACGACCTGGACCTGTGGGAGGAGGTTCAGCTCTCCGCGCTGCTGGCCCGTCTATCCACAAAGGACTCCACGGCGGTGCGTGCGGTGGACGCGCTGCTGATGGCCACCCGGGGCGGCGCCGAGGCGCTGGGCCGCGACGACATCGGCGCGCTGGAACCGGGCCGATGGGCGGACTTCGTGCACATCGACACCGACGACTTCGCCTTCGCCGCCGGACTGGACGTGTCGGACGAGCAGTTGCTGGCGAACCTCGTGTGGGCCTCCGGCTCACGCCGGGTGCGCGACGTGTGGGTCGCGGGCGAAAAGGTCATCGCCGACGGTGAGCCGGTCCGGGTGGAGCGCGCGAAGGCACAGGAAGCCGCCCGCGAGGCCGCCGCCCGCCTGCGGGGCTGAACCGCCGCTCAGTGCGAGCGGGGGCGAAGGATGATCTCGGCGGGATGCGCGTCCGCGGTGGCGGCCACGGCCGAAAGCACCGCGGCGGCCACCGATTCGGGACGCAGGTACTCGCCCGGCGCGTACTCCTTGCCCTCGGCCGCGATCACGGCCTGCTGCATCTCGGTGTCGGTACGGCCGGGGAACACCGACGTCACCCGCAGGCCGTTGCGCTCCTCCTCGGCCCTCAGCGCGTCGGCGAAGGCGCGCGCGGCGAACTTGCTGGCCGCGTAGGCCCCCCACCCCGCGCGTGCGGTGCGGCCGGAACCCGAATTGATCACCACCACATGCCCTCCGGCGGCCCGTAGCGCGGGCAGCAGGAGACGCGTCAACTCCACGACGGCCACCACGTTCACCTCGAACTGGCGCCGCCACGAGTCCGCCTCGGTCCGCTCGACGGTGCCCAGTTCGGCCAGCCCGGCCGAATGCACCAGCACGTCCAGCCGCTCGATCCGGGCGGCCGCCTCCCGCACCGCGTCCGGGTCGGTGAGTTCCACCGGCCACGGTTCGGCCTCGGGCAGTTCCGCCGCCTGACGGGACAGCACTTCGGTGTCCCGGCCGCCGAGCAGCAGCCGGTGGGTGGGGGCGAGGGCGCGCGCGATGGCCGCGCCGATCCCGCGGGAAGCTCCGGTGACGAGCGCGAGTGGCCTTTCCGACATGCCTATACCGTAAAACGACCTTGACTGGCCAGTCGCCGTGGCATGAGATGCGGACATGTCAACGAGGACCACCGCCGAGGGCACGCGCGTGCTCACCAAGGTCGCCGTGCGGATCATGCCGTTCCTGGCGCTGCTCTACTTCGTCAACTACCTCGACCGCGTCAACATCGGTTTCGCCGCACCGAACGGGATGCGCAAGGAACTCGGCCTCACCTCGACCGCCTTCGGGTTCGCCTCGGGGATCTTCTTCCTCGGCTACCTGCTGCTCGAAGTGCCGAGCAACCTGGCGCTGCACCGGTTCGGCGCACGCCGCTGGCTCGCCCGGATCATGATCACCTGGGGCGCGCTGGCCACGGTGATGGCCTTCGTGCCCAACGCGACCACACTGGTGGTCCTGCGGTTCCTGCTCGGGGTGGCCGAGGCCGGGTTCTTCCCCGGCATCATCCTCTACCTGACCTACTGGTTCCCCAAGGCGCAGCGGGCGAAGGCGGTCGCGTTGTTCATGACCGCGGTCCCGGTGTCCTCGGCACTGGGCTCCACGGTGTCGAGCCTGCTCATCGCGCACGGCAACGGCGTGTTCGGCCTGACGGGCTGGCGGTTCATGTTCCTGGTCGAAGGCGTGCCCGCGATGCTGCTCGCCTTCGTGACGTGGTTCTTCCTGACGGACCGGCCGGAAAAGGCGCGCTGGCTGAACGAGGACGAACGCACCTGGCTCGCCGCGGAACTCGACGCGGAGCGCCGCGCGACGGAGGCGGAGTTCCACTGGCCGCTGCGCAAGGCCCTCACCCACCCGCGGATCCTCGCGCTGGCGTTCGTCTACTTCGCCATCGCCTACGGGCTCTACGCGCTGGGCTTCTTCCTGCCGACCATCATCGCCGGGTTCAACCAGCAGTTCGGCACGAAGCTTTCGGTGGTGCAGGCCGGGCTCGTGACCGCGATCCCGTACGTGGTCGCGGCCGTGGTGATGGTGTTCTGGGCGCGGCACGGCGACCGGACCGGGGAACGGAAGTGGCACGTCGTGCTGCCGATGGTGCTCGGCGGGATCGCCATCCCGATCGCGCTGTACCTTGGCAACCCGTACGCGGCGATGGGAGCGGTGACGCTGTGCGCGGTCGGCGTGATCTCCGCGCTGCCCACCTTCTGGGCGCTGCCGTCGAACTTCCTGTCCGGCACCGCGGCGGCGGGCGGAATCGCCCTGATCAACTCGCTGGGCAACATCAGCGGGTTCGCCGCGCCGTACCTCACCGGCTGGCTGGCCGACCTCACCGGCAGCCAGCGCGCCGGGATGTGGGCCGTCGGGATCTGCCTGCTGGCCGGATCCCTGGTCGCGCTCGCACTGGGCGCCCATCCCCGGCGCGAGCGGGAGGTCTGACCAGGGTGGGCCACCGCCGCGGTGGCCCACCCTTCTGTCAGTGGCAGTCGCGCCAAACGGAAACGACGGCCGGACGCGGCATCGCGTTGCCACCGTCCGGCCAGTGGGAGGTCGGGGCGGCCGGAGTGCCGTCCTCACCCGGGTGCTGCACCGCGACCACCACGAAATCACCGGTGACCACCGGGCCGCAGGTCTCGGCCCCCACCGGCACGGTCAGGAACTGCTTGACGTGCCCGCGTTCGGGACCGTCGACCGGGACCGAGAACAGCCCGTCGTTGGAGCCGAGCGCGTTGCCGTCGGTGGCGATCCAGAGGTTGCCGTAGGGATCGAAGGCCAGGTTGTCCGGACAGGAGATCGGGCTGACCTGGTCCTTCGGGAAACCGCCGAAGTAGGTGTCGGCGGTGGAAGGGTCGCCGCAGACCAGCAGCAGCCGCCAGGAGAAGGTGGTCGCGGCCGCGTCGCCGCCCGCCTCCTCCCACTCCAGCACATGCCCGTTCTTGTTGCCGTTGCGGGGATTCACCTCGTCGGCGCCCGCCTTGCCCGCGGCGCCGCGGTCGCTGTTGTTGGTCAGCGCGGCGTAGATGCGGCCGTTGACGGGGTTCGGCTCGATGTCCTCCGGCCGGTCCATCTTCGTCGCGCCCGCCTTGTCCGCGGCGAGCCGCGTGAAGACGCAGACCTCCTCGGCGGTGAAACCGTCCACAAAGGACCTGTTGCCGGCGGCCAGCGGGATCCACTGTCCGGTCCCGTCGAATTCGCCGTCGGCCGGCGGCTTCCCGCTGCCGTCGATCTCGCCCGCCGGGCTGTCCCCGGTGAACTTCGCGACGTAGAGCGTGCCTTCGTCGAGGAGCGCCGAGTTGTGGCGCCGCGCGTGCGCGCTGGTGCCGGGCTTGTACCTGCCCTTGGAGACGAACTTGTAGATGTAGTCGAACCGCTCGTCGTCGCCCGAGTACACCACGACCCGGCCATCCTTGGTGATCTTCACGGTGGCGGCCTCGTGCTTGAACCGGCCGAGCGCGGTGTGCTTGACCGGCGTCGAAGCCGGGTCGTTCGGGTCGATCTCGACCACCCAGCCGAACCGGTTGGGCTCGTTGGGTTCGGCCGCCACGTCCCATCGCCGGTCGAACCGCTCCCACTTGCGGGTGCTCGCGCCCTTGCCCACGCCGTACCGCTTCAGCCGCGCCCGCGCCACCGGGTCGGTGACCTGTTCGGAGTTGGCGAAGTACTGGTGGAAGTTCTCCTCACCGGACAGCACCGTGCCCCACGGGGTCACCCCGCCCGAGCAGTTGTTCTGGGTACCGCGGACCTTCCGGCCCGTCGGGTCCGCCGACGTCCTCAGGTGGACCGAACCCGCGGCCGGTCCGCGCACCTCGAACTCGGTGTCCAGGGTGATGCGGCGGCCGTAGCGGCTCGGCACCACCTCGAGTCCGCCGTCACGCCCCCGCACCACCTGGACCACCGACAACCCGTGCGCCGCCCAGGCGATCTCCACCTGCTCGCGGGTCGGATTCGCCGGGTCGTACCGCCCGGCCGGGAACATCTGGACCTCGGTGGTGTACTCGTGGTTGACCACCATCAGGTAGCGGTCCCGGCCCTGCGGGATCAGCCCGACGAAGTCGTTGTTGTAGCCGAACTGGCGCGCCTGCGCGGCGGCGGACTGCCGCGTCACGTCGAACTCCGGCGCCCCCGGGACGACCGGGTCGCCCCAGCGGATCACCACGTTCTGCCGGTACCCGGGCGGGATCGTCAGCGCGTCGGCCCTGTTGGGCGCCACCGGCCGGAAATCCGTGCCGGGCACCGGCCTCCCGTGCGTCCCGTGCCCGGGCCGTGCGGCGAGGGCGGGCGGCGCGGTGGTCGCCGACAGCGCGGCGAAGCCCCCGGCCGCGGCCGCCATCACGGCCCCCGCCCTGAACACGCCGCGCCGGGACAGCACCCCCCTGGCGACCTCGCCGAAGTACTCGTTGTCCGAGGTGTTCGGTGCCTCATGCGCACAGGCGTTGCCGCAGCGGTACTCGCAGGTCAGCGGGGCTCTACCGCCGGCATGGACGAACAGGGGCAGGATCACCGGGCCTCCATCGCTCGATCAGGGGAAGGAGACCGAAGGTAGGCGAGAAAAACCAGGTAATCCCAAAGATCAGGTAAATAGATCTTAAAGTTCTTCGCCGATCAGCGCGGCTCCGGCGGGCAACCGGTGCGGATCGGCCGAACGCTGCCGCACCGCGAGCAGGCCCGCGGCGAGCACACACAGCACCGCGGCCGCCACGAACGGGGCGCGCGGCGAGCCGAGCCAGCCCGCGACGTGTCCGACCAGCGTCGCGGCCACCGCGCCGCCCAGCCAGCGGCAGAAGTTGTAGCCCGCGCTCGCCACCGGCCTCGGCGCGTCGCCGACCGACATCGCGGTTCCGGTGAAAAGTGTGTTGAGCAGACCCGAAACCAGCCCGGACACGATCACCCCGGTCACCACC
>NZ_VJWX01000094.1 GCF_007713715.1 Amycolatopsis rhizosphaerae | reverse complement strand
GGACGGCCCGCCCCCGTCCTCGCCGGTGTCCTCCTGTGCATCTTCGCGATCGGCACGGCCGAACTCCTGGTAGGAGGCCTCCGGCCGCAGATCGCGGCCGGACTGCGCGTATCCGTGGCAGGCACCGGCCAGCTCGTCACCGTCTACGCCCTCGGGGTCGTGATCGGTGGCCCGCTGATCACCCTGGTCACCGCCCGCCTGCCCCGCAAAGGCCTGGTCCTCGGGCTGATCGCACTGTTCGTGGCCGGAAGCCTCGTCTGCGCGGTCGCGACCTCCTACGGCCTGCTGGTGGTGGGCCGGGTGCTGGCCGCGCTGTCCCATGGGACGCTGTTCGCCGTCTCGATGATCGTGGTCACGACGATCGTGCCACCCGAGCGGACCGGCCGCGCCATCGCCACCGTGGTGTCCGGGCTGACCGTCGCGACCGTACTCGGGGTCCCCCTCGGCGCCCTGCTCGGCCAGGCCCTCGGCTGGCGGACACCGTTCCTGGCCGTCGCGATCATCGCCGCCGCGGGCGGCGCCGTCCTGGCCGTGGCGATGCCACGCACACCCGCACCGGCCACCGGCATCCGTTCCGAGCTCCGGGTCCTGCGCCGCCGCCCGGTGCTGCTGGCCATCGCCACCACCGCGATCGGGTTCGCCGGAACGGGCACGGTACTGACCTACCTCGTGCCCTTGCTGGTGCAGGTAAGCGGATTCTCCAGCGGCGCGGCCTCCGCACTGCTGCTCGCCTACGGCGTCGGCAGCCTGTTCGGGAATCTCGCCGCCGGGCGGCTGACCGAGGTCTCACCCACCATGACGGTGCGGATCGTGTTCCTCGCCCTGACGGTGCTCCTGGCCGCCCTGCCGTTCGCCGCCCCGTCGCGGCCGGCCACCGTCGTCGCGGTGCTCGTCTTCGGGCTGCTCTCCACCGCCACGATCGCACCGCTGCAAGGCCTGATCCTCCAGCACGCCGGGGACGCGCCCACCCTGTCGGTCGCCGTGAACGTCAGCGGGTTCAACCTGGCCAACGCGCTCGGCTCGGCACTCGGGGGCGGCCTGGTCGCCGCGGGCGCGTTGCGGTGGACCGGCCTGGCCGGTGCCGTCCTCGCGCTGGCCGGCCTCGGACTCTCCTGGCTGGCCACATCCCGCCGGCCCTGATCCCGCCCGAGCACTTCCCGTGACGGGGGACCTTCACGGTCGTATCGACTGTGAAGGGCCCCTCACGGCGCGGGAAACTCAGTCGCGGCGCTTGCCGGTGAGCAGGCGGTAGGCGGCCAGGATGATCAGTGAGCCCAGGATGGCCAGGCCCCAGGTGCGCAGGTCGAAGAACTTGCCGAGCTGCACGTGGAAGAGGGTCTTGCCGACCCAGCCGCCGACGAAGGCTCCGCCGATGCCGAGCAGCATGGTGATGATGCAGCCGCCCGGGTCCTTGCCGGGCATGAGCATTTTGGCGATCACCCCGGCGATCAGGCCCAGCACGATCCAGCTGATGACGCCCACTGGCTGTCCTCTCGTCCGCACGACGGCGTGGCCCGCGGCTTCCCTCACGGCGAAGCCACGGGCCACGTTCCTGGCGGCACAGGATGGCAGGCGGCGCCCGGCCGCGGCACACCGGCCCCCGATCATGATCTCGGGACGGGCCGGGACGCCTTGCTCTCCGGGATCAGGCCGAGGTGGCGCACCCGCCCACGGCGTTGCTCCAGGTCGGCTGGACCGCGAAGGTGCCGGTCGATTCGGACAGCGCGGTCAGGCCCTGCCAGGCGCACAGGTCGCCGTTTTCCTGGCCACTCGAATCGACCCAGCCGTTCCCGGCCTGCGGATCGGTTTCGGCCTCCGCGTATTCGTGGCCACCGACGATGCTGAATCCGTCGAGCTTGTTCTGCACCGAATTCGCACCACATCCGGAACCGGCATCGAGCACATACGGCATGTTCGTGTAGGCGACGTTGCCGTTCCAGTCGTGCCAGGCGCAGAAACCGGAGTTCGGGAAGCCGTCGGGGCTGGTCCCCGAGGGGCTGACCACGAAGATGTCGGCATTGACCCCGGAGACACCGAAGTGGCTGGCGCCGCGGTTGGCCTCGGCGGAGATGGCCGACTGGCTCGCGCTGGACGGTGCGGCGGAAGCGCTGTCCACCCAGGCGCCACCGAGCACCGGGTTCCCGCTCGAGGCGTTTCCGCTGTTGTCGGTGTACTGGTCCATGACGTTGCTCCACCGCTCGGATCCGTTGCCGAGCCCGGCGAAGTAGTTGGTCAGATAGGACTGGACGCCGTTGGCGTCGCTCTTCCACTGGGAGCCCCAGAACACCAGGTACACCTTGGTGTTGTGCTGGACGGGGCCGCCGCCCCACTGCAGGCCGCTGCTCGCGGCCATCGGCCTGGCCTTCGCGCCCACCCGGTGCATGACGATCTTGTGGTGGGACCCCTGCTGGTGCGCGGCCGTGGCCGCACCGGCGCTGCCGGGTGCCGCGACCGCCACCGCGACCGCGCTCGCGCAGACCGCGGCCCCGAAAAGGACACGACGAAGCCTTCGTTTCAGCGACATTCTTATCTCTCCGGTTTCTTGGGGGGGACCTGACGGGAGATGACAAAGGGAACGTACCCACGGCGCACACCAATCCGGAACCGACTTTCGTCGGCCGCCACCGACTTCGGCGTAAATTCTCTTTCCGTGCACAAGGAAGCTAATTCCGCCGCCCCGGAGCAGCACAGAGCGATCGGAATCGCCACCCACCACGGTAGGGAGGAATCGAGGATTTACCGGTCCATTTCGGGTGTTGTCGCCGAACGGGGCCGATCAGCGGCAAATGCGACCGCGGACCGAAAAGGCCGCGATACGGCGAAAGGCGGGCGGCCGGGGTCCGCGGTACGGCCGCCGAAGAACGGCCTTGTCGGCATCCCGGACGGACGCTACGGTGTTGACATTAACGTCAACGTCAACAGATGGAGTGGGATGAGCGCCGTCCTGGTCGCCAATCGCGGCGAGATCGCCGTCCGCATCGTGCGCGCCGCACACGAACTCGGCCTTCGCGCGGTGGCGGTCCATCCGGTGGATGACAAGGACTCCGCGCACGTGGCGGCGGCCGACGAGGCGGTGCCGATCCCCGGAGCCGGTGCGGCCGCCTATCTCGGCATCGAGGCGATCATCGCCGCCGCCCGGGGGGCCGGCTGCTCGGTGGTCCATCCCGGCTACGGCTTTCTCAGCGAGAATGCCGAGTTCGCCCGGCGCTGCGCCGAGGCGGGACTGACCTTCGCCGGCCCGCGGCCGGACATGCTGGATCTCTTCGGTGACAAGGCCGCCGCGCGGGCCTTCGCGATCGAACAGGGCGTGCCCGTGCTCCCCGGCACCGGTCGCGCGACGACACTCGCCGAAGCGCGGGCCTTCGCCGCGCAGCACGGCCCGGTGATGCTCAAGGCGGTGGCCGGCGGCGGCGGACGGGGCATGCGCGCGGTTCGGGACCCGGCCGAGTTGCCCGACGCGTTCGAGCGCTGCCGCTCGGAGGCGTCGCAGGCCTTCGGAAACGGCGAGCTGTACGCGGAACGGTTGCTCTCCACGCCGCAGCACATCGAAGTGCAGGTGGTCGGTGACCGTGCCGGAAACGTGCAGCACTGCGGGGAGCGCGACTGCACCATCCAGCGCCGGCACCAGAAACTGGTCGAGGTGGCGCCGAGCCCGTGGCTGGACGAGCCGGTCCGTGAGCGCGTACTGGCGGCCGCGCTGCGGCTGTCCGGGGCCGCCGGTTACGACAACCTGGGCACGTTCGAATTCCTCGTCGACGGGGAGGAGTTCTTTTTCATCGAGGCGAACCCTCGCCTGCAGGTCGAGCACACGGTGACCGAGGAAGTCACCGGCATCGACCTGGTCAGAACCCAGATCCGGGTCGCACTGGGGGCGACGCTGCCCGAGCTGGGGCTCACCGCTCCCCCGGACCCGCGCGGTACGGCGATCCAGGCGCGGGTCAACCTGGAAACGCTCGGCGAGGACGGTACCTTCCGCCCGGGCGCCGGCCGGATCTCCGCGTTCGTGCCGCCGTCCGGACCTGGCGTGCGTGTCGACACCTACGGGTACGCGGGCTACCAGGCCGGTCCGCGCTACGACTCCTTGCTGGCGAAGGTCGTTTGCCACGCCGAGGACTTCGCCGCGGCCACCGCCCGCCTGGATGCCGCGCTCGGTGATTTCCTCGTCGAAGGCGTGCCGACAAACCTGGACCTGGTGCAGGGCATCCTCCGTGACGCGGCCTTCACCGGCACGCGCTGGGATACCGGTTTCCTCGAACGGCGCCTGCCGTCGCTGCTCGCCCACACGCGCACAACACCGCGCGCCACCGCCGCGCCGCCGAACCCCGTCGCCCTGGATACGCCGGAGGTGGCGGAGGTGCCGGAGGTGCCGGAAGGCGCGGTCGCGGTCGCGGCGCCGATGACCGGCACGGTGGTCGAACTCAAGGCCGAGGCCGGGCTGACCGTCGGCCCCGGCACGGCAGTGGCGGTCATCGAGTCCATGAAGATGGAACACGTGGTGGGTGCCCCTGCGGCGATGACGATCGGGCAGGTACTGGTGAGCCCGGGTGACCTGGTCGTCGAGGGAGCGCCCCTGGTCCACGGCGAACCGGCCGAACATCCCGGTGACGAGGCCGGCGAGGCGGCCGTGGAGGCCGTGGACGCCGACTGGTCGGCCGAGGTGGCCGAAATCGCCCGTCGCCGTGCGGACGCGCTGGGGATGGGCGGCCCGGCGAAGGTGCGGCGCCAGCACACCGCGGGGCGGCTGACCGCGCGCGAGCGGATCGACGCGCTGGCCGACGCGGGCAGCTTCACCGAGATCGGTGTGCTCACCGGCTTCCCGGATGCCGAGGGCAAGGTGCTGCCGGCCAACTTCGTCGCGGGCACGGCCCGCATCGACCGCCGCAAGGTGCTGTTCGGGGTGGACGATTTCACCGTGCGCGGCGGGTCCGGCGACGGCGCGGTGCACGGCAAGCAGATCTTCGCCGAGCAGTACGCGCGCGAAATGCGCCTGCCGGTGGTGCGGCTGCTCGACGGTGCCAGCGGTGGCGGCAGCGTCAAGATGGTGCAGGAGCTGGGCTTCACCTATGTGCCGGTGAACCCGGGCTGGGACGCCGTGGTCGACAACCTCTCGCTGGTCCCGGTCGTGGCCGCCGCACTCGGACCGACCGTCGGGCTCGGCGCGGCGCGGCTGGTGATGTCGCACCTGTCGGTCATGGTGGCGGGCATCGGCCAGTTGTTCACGGCGGGACCACCGGTGGTGCGGGCCGCGACGGGCGAGGACCTCGGCAAGGAACAGCTCGGCGGTGCCGGCGTGCACCGCGGCAACGGCACGGTCGAACGCATCGCCGCCGACGAGCAGGCCGCCTTCGAGATGATCCGGCGGTTCCTGTCCTACCTGCCGTCCAGCGTGTTCGAGCTGCCCCCGGTGGGCGACTCGGCCGATCCGGCCGACCGCCGGGACGAGGTGCTCCTGCGAGCCGTGCCCCGCAACCGGCGGCGGCCGTACGCGATCGGGCCGATCCTGGAGGCGGTTTTCGATCGCGGCTCGGTGTTCCGCTACGCCGAATACGGGGGCGGTACCTACACCGCGCTCGCACGGCTCGACGGCCACCCGGTCGGTGTCCTCGCGGCCGACCCGTTCTCCGGCGCCACGATGTCGGTCGAAGGCGCGCTCGCGATCACCCGCCTGGTGGACCTGTGCGAGACCTTCCACCTGCCCCTGGTCAGCCTCACCGACCAGGCGGGCATGACGATCGGCGGTACCGCGGAGCGGCGGGGGACGATCCGCCACGGTGCCCGCGCTCTGACAGCCGTCTACCAGGCCCGCGTGCCGCAGGCCGAACTCATCGTGCGGCGGGTGTACGGCGTGGGCGGCGCCGGGATCGTCAACCGGCACCGAGCCGGCCGCAGCTGGGCATGGCCGTCCGGCGACTGGGGTTCACTGCCCGTGCAAGGCGGTATCGAGGCCGCTTTCCGGGCACAGATCGAGGCCTCCGCCGACCCGGCCGCCGAGACCGAGCGCATCGCCCGCGAACTCGCCGGACTCACCTCTCCGTTCCGCACCGCCGAGCACTTCGGTGTGCAGGACATCATCGATCCCCGCGACAGCCGCCCACTGCTGTGCGACTGGGTGCGTGACGCCTATCGGCTGCTGCCTTCACTGACCGGACGGCCGTCCTTCGGCACCCGGCCCTGACCCGGACAGGAGACACACCATGACCGACACCACCCAGGCGGGCCTGACCGCTCTGCTGCGCGCCGACGGCGAGCTCGTGACCGAACGCCTCGACCACTGGGCCGCCACCGCGGGCGACCGGCCGTTCTTCCACTACGGTGAGGACGGGATCACGCTGACCTACGCGGAGTTCGCCCGCCGGACCGACGCCATCGCCGGAAACCTGGCCGCCCACGGCATCGCCAAGGGCGATCGGGTCAGTGTCTTCTGCGCCAACCCGTTCGCCAGTGCGCTGATGATGTTCGGCATCTGGAAGGCCGGTGCCGTCTACTGCCCGGTGAACTTCGCCTACACCGGTCACCTGCTGACCTACCAGCTGCGGGACACCGCACCGGCGATGGTGGTGACCGACCCGGCGCTGCTGCCGGCTCTCAACGCTGTCGCCGACGATCTGGACGGCGCCCCGACGGTGGCGGTGTACGCACCGCCCGCCGGAGCACACGACCACGTCGCCACGCGCGAGGACGTCAGCCCCCGGCTGCCCGAACTCGCCTGGGCGGAGCTTCAGGCCCCGGCCGAACGGCCACCGGTCACCGTGGAGTTCGACGACCCGGCCAACATCATCTACACCTCCGGCACGACCGGACCGGCCAAGGGCGTGGTGCAGCCGTACCGGTGGCTGGCCCAGTACACCTTCAACCTGCGCCGGGCGTTGACCACCGACGACGTGATCTACAACGACCTGCCGCTCTACCACGTCGGCGGCGCGATCGCGAACATCGCACGGGCGGCCTGGGCCGGGTGCGAGGTCGCGGTGTGGAACCGGTTCAGCTCGGGCGATTTCTGGCGGCGGATCGCCTCGCGCGGGGCCACCACCGCGATCCTGCTCGACGTGATGATCCCCTGGCTGATGAACGCCCCGGCCGGTGAGGACGACCGCCGCAACACGCTCAACAAGGTGCACATGCAGCCGTTGCCCGCACACCACGCGGAGGTCGCGAAGCGCTTCGGGATCGACTTCGTCACGGCAGGGTTCGGCCAGACGGAGTCGGGGGCCCCGCTGGCGGTCGTGATCGAAGAGACCGAGGCGGGCGGGGGCACGCCACCCGAGCTCTACCGCGGCCGTTCCCACGCCGAGATCCGGGAGCTGACCACCGCGCTGGGCATGCCGGTGCTGCGGGGTGACGAGGTGCGGCACAAGGGCCTGATGGGACTGCCCAGCCCGTTCCTGGAGGTCGCCGTCCTCGACGAGCACGACCGGTACTGCGCCGATGGTGAACCGGGCCAGCTCGCGGTGCGGCCGCGGCTGCCGGGCCTGGTGCCTGCGGGATATCTGGGCAAACCCGAAGCCACCGTCGCGGCGACGCGCAACCTGTGGTTCCACACCGGTGACGCCGCCGTGCGCGGCGCGGACGGCATGTTCTGCTTCGTCGACCGGCTCGGCGACCGGATCCGCGTGCGCGGCGAGAACCTCTCCTCGTTCCAGGTGGAGGAAATCCTCAACCGGCATCCGGCGGTGCAGCTGTCCGCCGTCTTCTCGATCCCCAGCCGGGAGGGCGGCGAGGACGACGTCGTCGCCTACGTGGTCAGCGGCGACGGTAAGGTGCTCACCGAACAGGACGTGCACGAGTTCGCGGCGGGCGCGATGCCGAAGTACATGCGACCGCGGCACGTTCGCATCGTTCCCGACCTCCCGCGTACGCCGACGAACAAGGTCGAAAAATACCGGTTGCGGGCACGGATCCTCGACGAGCTCAAGGAGGAGGGGCGATGACGGATGCTCCGGGACGGCCGGAGTGGGCGTCCGCCCGTGCGTTGCGGGCCGACAAGGGGCACGAGACCCGGAGCCTCCTGCTGGATGCCGCGGCACGGGTGTTCACGCGCCTCGGCTACGCGCGCACGACCATCGCCGACATCACGGCGGAGGCCGAGGTCTCCCGCCCCACGTTCTACGCCTACTTCGAGACGAAGGCCGACGTGTTCCGCGAAGTGGCGGCCCGGGTGCGCGACGAATTCCTTGCGGGGCACGAGATCCCGGACGTCGACGTCAACGACCCTTACGCGCTGGGGCGCGCGTCGGCCGAAGCCTTTCTCGCCGCGCACGCGGCGAACCACGAGCTGCTCACCGTCATCGAACACCAGGCCATCACCGATGAGCGGATCCGCGAGATCTGGCAGGAGATCACCCGGCGGCCGACGCGACGGGTGGCGCGCTACGTCGAGCGACTGGCCAAGGCGGGAAAGGCCGATCCGGCCGCCACCCCCGCGGTGGTCGCCGAAGCGATCACCGGGATCTTCGCCCGTTTCGCCCGCCAAGTCCCGGCCGACCGCGAGGGCTTCGAGCGTCTCGTCGACGAACTCACCGCGATCTACCTCCGCATCCTCGGCGTCGACAGGGCGTCCGGATGAGCCCGCGCGTCACCCGTCGAGCCCGCGGCCGTCGTGAGCCTGCCGCAGCAGCCGCACCAGGGAACTCCGGGGACTGGCGGTGGGGAGCACGGTCCGGACCCGCCGCAGGGATTCGGTGAAGGAAGAACCGGTGACCAGCGACCCGTACGCGGCCGCCACCAGCGGGGTCCTGGTCTGCGCGTGAACGCAGTGCACGAACACGCGTTTGCCCTCCTCGCGGAGGGTCTTCACCATCCCGGCCGCGTCGGCGACGACCGCGGCAACGTCGTTGTTGGCGTCCTCCTGATCGACCAGCCAGAACTCGACGTGGTCACGCGGATCCTCCGTCACCGGCACCTGTTTGCCGCCGAGGCGGCACAGCGAGACGACCGCGTCGGCCACCCCCGGCCGCAGCGCCCCCACCGATCCGAGCAGCACCCCGCCGTCGTCCGGATGCGCACGAACGATCTCCGGCACCCCCGCATAGGACGGGACGGCCGGCGCGGACGGCCACCCGTCGGCGTCCGTCCCGCCGCCCTCGACCGTCAGCAGGGCCAGGCGCACCAGGTCGCGGGCTCGCAGCCCGGGCCAGCCGTGCACCAGGCGCCGCCACCGGGCCGGGACGAGACTGCCGCCGTATCGGGCGCCCAGCAGCGCACCGGCGATCGCCGCCACGGTGTCGGTGTCACCGCCACCGTTGACCGCGCGCACGACACCGTCCACATAGGACGAAGCGGGCGAGACCGCGGACCAGGCGGCCAGCAGGGCGGCGACCACCCATCCGTTGTTCCCGGCGTAGTGTTCCGGCCCGACACGCTCTGCCTGATCGAGCAGGGGGCCCCAGAAGGCGGCATCGACGTGCGGGAGCCCGCTCCGCACGTCGAGCGTTCCCGTCCGGACCGCGTGCTCGATGGCCGAACACCACAGGACGCAGGCGTCGCCGGCGACCGGGTCGTGGTGAGTCAGGGCACTCACCGCGCGCGCCGCCCCGGCGATCGCGGCCGGGTCGCCGAGGTGCGCGAGCGCGACCGGAGCGGTGCGCATGAGCGAGCCGTTGCCGCCGGTGCGTCCGGTCTCGGCGTGCAGCCGGGCGGCGATCCCGGTCAGGTCGGCGGCGGTACCGCCGCGGCGCGCCGCCTCGCCGAGAACACGACGGGTCTGCGTGCCGATATCGGGCGGGTCGTCGGCATACCACCCCCGGAAGCCGTCGCGATGGCGTTCAGCGCGTCCTCGGTCCGCAGGTCCAGTCCCGTCGCGGCCACCCGGGCCAGGCACACGGTCATTTCCGTGTCGTCGCTCCACTGTCCGGGCGCGTACCCGCCCAGACCGCCGCCGTGCATCCGCGGCTGTTCCTCCAGCGGCCTCGAGCCGTATTCGTAGGGCACGCCGAGCGCATCGGCGACGGCGGCCCCGAGGAGCGCTCCAGCGGCACGATCGGCCTGCCGGGCGTTCAGCCGGCTCACTGGGCCACCACCAGTTCATGCCTCGGGTTGAGCGCCGTGGCGTGCACGGTGCCGCCTTCCCACAGCAGGCAGTCGAGCAGCACGTACTCCGACACTCCGCGCACCTGGCTGCCGAGACCGGCGTCGCGCTTGTCGGCGAGGTTCACCTTCCCCACGCGGTCGGCGAACCGGCGCGCTCTGCGGCCGGGGGTGGGAACCGGCGCCAGGCCGACCGCGTCTACCGCTGCCGCCCGCAGCAGCGCGTCCCACGCCTGCCGCAGGGTGTCCGGGCAGTCGAACACCTCCAGCAGCAGCGGCTGCCCCGCGACCCCGATCAGCACGCCGCTCTGGAACGGCAGGGGCTTCAGACCGGCGACGAGTTCCCGTGCCTCACACTCGACCGCCTGGGTGGCCTGCGCGAGGGAAGCGGTTTCACTGCGGCCGTAACGCTGCTCGTAACGGTCCACCTCCGACCACACCGCGTTCTGCCCCTCCCGCGTCCGGGCCCGCACCCGCGGCGGCACCCTGGTGCCGGTACGGGCGTGCCGCCGGGCACCGGCCCAGCGGTCCTTCTCCACGCACTGGACGTCGAGCACCTCGCTCGCCCCGGCGTCCACCAGCACGGTGCGCGCGGCGACCCGGTGCTGCCAGCCTCCCTGCAGCAGTTCCCCCTCCAGCACCAGGACCGGCCAGGATCCGGAGTTCGTGACGACGAGTTCCTCGACGACGGGTCCCTCAGCGCGCTCCTCGACGGCGAGACTGCCGGTGCCGAGGTCGTAGCGGCGATCGCCGGTCGCGCCGCCGTTCCAGATCGGGAACACGGTGAGAGCGCCACGGCAGGCGGGCTTGCCCAGGTGCAGATCCAACAAGTGCACGAACCCCACTCCTCGTTAGTTTGCGCGAACTTGCGCTA
Source organism: Amycolatopsis rhizosphaerae (assembly GCF_007713715.1). Lineage (GTDB taxonomy): Bacteria > Actinomycetota > Actinomycetes > Mycobacteriales > Pseudonocardiaceae > Amycolatopsis_E > Amycolatopsis_E rhizosphaerae. The sequence continues at coordinate 6,741 of NZ_VJWX01000094.1, read as the reverse complement.
ACAAATAAGAGCAGATGTACGCTAACTTGGCAAGCATGGTCTGGAAGGACGAGCACGGTAAGCGGCTCAGCGACTACCCACACCCCTCGGTGGCCGTCGACGTCGCCCTGCTCACCGTCCTCCGCGACGGCCGCCGGTCCCGCCTGGCCGCGCTCCTGCACCGGCGGCCGCAGGAGGGAAGCTGGGCGCTTCCCGGGACGTTCCTGCGCCTCGACGAAAGGCTCGACGAGGCCGCCCTGCGGGCGCTGCGCGACAAGGTCGGGGTCACCGGGCAGCACCCACGGCAGCTCAAGGTGTTCGACGACCCGGCACGCGACCCGCGCGGCCGGGTCCTCAGCGTCGCCCACGTGGATCTCGTCCGCGCCGACCGCCTCGAAGACCAGGTGAACGACGAGGTCATCCTGGCCCCGATCGACGGGTTCGACGTCGTCCTCCCCGGCGAGCGGGACGAACTCGGCTTCGACCACGCGGACGTCGTGCGCGAGGCGGTCCGCTGGGCCCGATCGGCCTACGACGAACGCCCCGATCCCGCGGGGCTCCTCGACACCGCGTTCACGCTCTATGAACTGCGGCGCCTGCACGAGGCCGTCTCCGGCATCCAGGAACTCCAGAAGGACACCTTCCGGCGTCACATGGACCCCCATCTCGAAGAGACCGGCGAATGGAGCACCGGCACCGTCGGCAGGCCCGCCCGGCTCTACCGGCGGCGCACGCCAACGGAGTAGCGGGGCCCTTCGCTGCGAATCAATCGCCCGCTACCGGCCTGTCCGACGCTCCCCCGAGAAGGGCGCCGCCGTCCCGGTGCGGGCCTTTCGTGAGGCCGCGAAGACCCCGGCGAGACCGGCCGCGATCGCGGCGAGCTGGGCCACTATCTGCAGCCAGGTACCGGCGAACGGGCCAAGCCGCGTGGGCTCGGCCAGCCGCGGCAGCGTCGTGCCCGAGGCGACCGCGCCGACGCTGAGGAACAGCGCGACGAGCAGCCCGAGCACCGGCATCCACCGCCACCGGACGACGGCCACCAGCAATGCCGTCACCGCAAGGATGATGGGCCCCGGCGGCACCTTCGGGTAGGGCACCCCGGTGAAGATCTGCACGAGCACGCCCACACAGGCCAGCGCCAGGAAAACCGCCAGCGCGCGGCGGATCCCGCCGAGGTCCTGGTCTCTCTCGTTCGCCATCGGTGACCGTCCCCTCGTGTTTCGTCCAGGCCCCGGAATCGCCGGGGTGAAGTTGTCCGAGGGAAGTGACTCATGGCGCGAGGGTCCGAGTCGTCCGAAACGGCTCGTATCTTCCGGCTACGCACGACGCCGTACGAAGCGGTACGACCGCCACTGGGCGGGCAGCAGGACTCAGCGCATACGCGGCGCACGGCCGGGCTCGACAGGCGTCAGCCTTCGGCGAGCCTGGCGCGAAGTTCGGCCGCCTCCTCTTCCCGGCCGAGTTCCGCGAGCACCGCGCCCAGCGTCGCGGCGGCACCCCGGTGGATCCGCTCGCCGTCGCTCAGCGCCGCCAGCGCCTCTCGCAGCACCGGCTCGGCGTCGGACGCGCGTCCCGCCTCCCGCAGCACCTGCCCGAGGGTCACTTGCGCTCCGGCGGCCCGCTCCGCTGCCCCGGCCGCCCGGAAGCAGGCCACCGCGCGCTCCGCCCGGCCCACCGCCTCGTCCGGCTTCCCCGTGCCGCGCAGAATGCGCACCGCATTCCCGTGCAGTTGCGCCTCGTGCCACGCCTTCGCGGTGGGCTCCTCCCCGGGCAGAGCGGCGACCGCCTGGTCCGCCTCGCCGAGCACTACGAGCGCCTGCTCCCGCCGGCCCGCCCAGAACAAGGAAAGCGCTTCCTGGTACCGGCAGTAGGCCACCCGGTACGGGTCATCCGACAGCGCCGCGGCGTCACCGGCTTCCCGGTAACGCTCGGCCGCCGAAGCGTCCCGGTCCAGCCGGTCCAGCAGGTCGCCGCTCTCCGCCAGAAGCTGTGCCAGAGCGCCGGTTTCCCCGCGCTCCCGCCCACGGGCGATCATCTCCTCGTACCGTGCCACCGCCGCGCCGAGTTCGCCCATGGCCTGGTGTGCCTGCGCCAGGAGGTAACGGCACCCGTCGGCCGCGGACGGCTCGCCCAGTTCCTCGTACCCGTCGATCGCCTCCTCGGCCACCTCGGCGCAGTCGAGGTGCTGCCCCGCCTCCTGATAGGCGACCGCGAGCGCCTGACAGCACTCCGTTTCGAGACGGCGTTCTCCGGCGATGCGCGCGTAGGACACCGCCGAGACGAGACCGGGGATTGCCTCCATGGCCCGTCCCGAGGCGGTGAGCAGATTCCCGTGCCAGCGCAGTACCGACGCCCGCAGTGCCGGCGGCGCCGAAGCGGGCAGGCCCGCCACCGACTCCGTGGCCGCCTCGAGGGCGCCATCCCGGTCCCCCTTGGCGTGCCTCAGCATCGACAGCCGGTAGCACGCGACGGACACCAGCCGGGGCGCCTCGGCCTTCCGGTAGGCCTCCACCGCCGCGGCGGCCACCGGCACAGCCTTCTCCGGATCGTCGATCGAGGTGAAGTCCAGCCGGGCCCAGGCGACCGACCCGGACACCAGCGGATCGTCGCACCGGCGCGCCGCGGCGTCCGCTTCGCCGAACAGTCGCCCGATCTCGCCGGTCTCACCGGCCGCCGACAGACCCGCGATCAGCCGGAGCAGGGCCCACACCAGCCGCGGGCCGGTGCCCCCGCCGTCCCCGGCACGGAAGTGGGCCACACCGGAACGCAGCAGCGGCAGGCCTTCGGCCGCCCGCCCGTGCTCGCACAGCAACAATCCGAGCCGTCCCAGCGCCGCTTGCCGCCGGTCCTCGTCGCCCCCGGCGGCGAAATGCCCCACCGCCTCGCGGTACTCCGCCTCGACGAGGTCGGGGTCACCGTCCGGCTTGGCGAGCACGGCACGCAGCACCACGGCGCGCCCGGTGAGCACGGGGTCGTTCTCCCCTGTCTCCTCCCCACGGGATTCCGCGCGGCGCAGGGCTTCCTTCGCAGTGTCGGTCTCTTGGCGCTGGAGGCTCTCCTCGGCACGGTCCAGCAACTCCGCCGCCGACAGCCCCGCCCACACCTCGGCGGGCGGAACCTCCGCGACCACCGGCGCAGTCCGCCCGGCCGTGGCCGACAGCGGAAGGTGGTCCGCGACCGGTTCGGCGGCGAGCAGCGCCCGGACGCGTCCGGACTGGTGCGAGGTCCCGTTGCGCGCGTCAAACCGTGCGGCGATCTCCAGTGCCTGCGCGGCGAGGGTGTCCCGCAACTCGTCGGCGGTCGGTTCCGTGGCGGGCCGCTCCCGGTGAGCCGGACGGCGGATCCTCAGGTTGCCGTGGCCCGACTCCCCCACCCGGCGCAGCAGCAACGCCGCCGAAGCCGCGAACATCATGGCGGAAAAGGGTGTCGGCGCCTCGTCCAGCCCCCCGAGGTGGCGGTCCAGCAGTTCCAGTCCCCGCGCCTCGTTACCGGTCCGCGCGCAGAACTCGACGTGCTCGGCCAGCATGCCCAGCGTGCTGGGGCGCGTTCGCAGGATCCGGTACGCGCGCCGGTGCGCCGCACGGGCCGCGGCGGACTCCCCGGTGCGCGCGTAGGGCAACAGCAGTGAGGTGAGAATCCGCTGCGGCTGCTCGGTGCAGCCGGTCTGCCCCCGCAGCACCGGTTCCGCGACGGCGATGGCTTCCTCGTCCCGCCCTCGTGCGCTCAGATGTTCGGCGCGGTCGCTGGGTTCGCACGCCAGGCAGTCCGACAACCCGTCCCGGGGTGCGGCCACCCACTTCTCGTACCAGGCATCGGCCGCGGCACGGTCGCCGACATGCTCGGCGGCGTGGTGCCGGTAGGTGTAGACCGCATGCGGGCTGTGACCGCCCGCCTGGAATCGGCGTTCCATATCGTCCAGCGCGGTCGTCACCCGCGCCAGCGGGATCTCGGGGAAGTCCGTCATCGCTTCGACCACGTGCTTGAACGACCACAACAGCCGGCGCTCGACCCACGGCCCGTACTGCGCCGGATTGCGGTCGAAGTCGGCAAGGCAGCGCGCGAACGGGACGAACATCCTGATCTTGGCCGGGCCGAAGGCGTAAGCGGTGATCATCTGCAGCCGGATGTCGAAGGCCAGCCGCTCGTGCCCACCCGCCTCCGCGTGCCGAAGCAGATCCTCCAGGCGCGCGTTCTGCCCGTCCCCGAATGGCAGTTCCCCGGCCTCGCGAAGCAGCCCGCGCAGTTCCTCTTCGGTGCGCCTCACGCGGTCTCCCCCTGTTGGTCGTGCACGGCCCATTCCAGCAGGCCGGCGAAGGAACGGTTGAGCAAGGCGGAATCGGCGGGCCGCAGCGGGTGGTGCCCGAGCAGCAGCGCCTGGACGTAGAGGGCTTCCACCGCCGTCACGGCGAGCCGGGAATCGGGCAGGCCCGCGATCCGGCGCAGCAGCGGGCTGCGGTGGTTGAGCATCAGCTGCGGCCGGTCGGAACCGGTGCCGTCGAGATCCCCCAGCAGGTCCGCCCACAGGTCGTCGGCGACCTTCCTCGTCGCCCGCAGCTCCGCGCGGTGCGTGCTTTCCCGGTCCACCAGGTAGAGCGCGGCCAGCGACGGCGGCTCGAAGGCCCGCAGCGAAACCTCGCAGTCCAGGCGGTCCAGCGTGGCCTGCGCGGTGGACAGGAACGGCCGCAGCGCGAGTTCCGTGGCGGGATCGACCAGATCGAAGCGCGTGGCCAGCTCCGCCGCGTCCAGCCTGCCCACCCGGACGTCCGGGTCGATCGCGGGCAACCGCTCCACGATCGCGCTGTGGTAGGTGTAACCGCCGTTGACCAGGCCGACCCCCTGCGCGGCGGCGACCGCGGCCAGTTGCCGGAACTCCTCCACCGACGGCGTGTACCGCACGGTGCCGAACCGGCGCCGGAACTCGGCCAGCGGGACGTGCCCGGCGTTGGTCTCCATCGGCAGCCAGCGGTCCACCAGGCGCAGCATCTCGTCGTCGTGCACCGCGAGCGCCTTCACGCCCAACTGGTGCACCCGCAGGAATTCGGTGAGCCGGACCGGGTCGGTGGTGGACAACTCCATCAGCCAGTCGCGCAGCCGCGCCCCCAGAGCCTCGCGGGTGCTCTCCAGCAGGTCGTCCTCGTAGAGGGCCTCCCGGCTGGCGGTGGGGCGCAGCTCGGTCACGTCGACCACGCACCGGACGAAGAAGGCCCATTCCGGCAGCAACCCGTCGACGGCTTCCGCGAGCAGCATCCGCTTCAGGTAGACCCGGTGCCCCGCGCGTGCCGCGGGATTGACGGCCTGGGGCAACACGAAGGCCAGCCCGGTCAGGCCCGCCTCGGGCACCGACAGATCGACCACCGCGAACGGGGTGAACCCGAAAACGTCTTCGGCGTAGGCGGCCAATGCCTGTTCCCGGTCGGCGACCGTGGGGTACGCCCTCTGCCAGACCGGCCCGTCCCCGGTGACCACCCGCCCGTCCACCGTCACCTCGATCGGCAGCAGTCCGCCGAACAGCCGGGCCAGATCCGCGATGACCGCGCTTTCCAGCCACTGGCCCGTTCCGGGCCGGGGCACCAGGATCACCGTGCTCCCGGGCTCGGCGCGCTCGGTCTCGGCGGGAGACACCTCGTACCGGCCGTCGGCGTGGCCGCGCCACTGAACCGTCGGCCCACCGGTGGCCGACCGCGTCAGCACCCGCACCTCGTCGGCCACCAGGAAGCACGACAGCAGCCCGATCCCGAACTGGCCGAGGAACTCGTGCCTGCCGAAGCCGAGATCGTCGCGTTTCGAACTGCGGCCGATCGTGGCGAGCAACTCGTGCACCTCGGCCTCCGTCAGGCCGATCCCCGTGTCGTGCACGCGGACGGTGCCGTCACCGGTGGCGGCAGGCGATTCGATCTCGACGCGCGCCGGTGCCCCGGGGTCGAGGGCGCGGCGGGCGGTGATCGCGTCGACCGCGTTCTGCAGCACCTCCCGGACGTAGACGCGAGGGCTGCCGTAGAGGTGGTGGCTCAGCAACTCCACCACGCCGCGCAGATCGACCTGGAAAGCCCGCTCCACGAAAACCCCCTGATCTCCTCGAGCCCGAACCGCACGCCGGGCCACGACCGTAGGTGAACACGGGGCGGCAACGGAAGCGAAAATGCCGGAGCGCCATGCTATCCAAGCCCGCCGGGGAGAATCGGCCGGGCCGGGTGCCCGCGTTGGTCCTTTCGGCGGCAATCGCGCGTCCTGTCGGCGCCCCTTTCTTGACAACGGCCGCGTGTCGCGCGTCACACTGGTCGCTGCGCGGAACCGAGGAGGGTTGCCCATGGCGTGGCTGGACACCTTCGGTTGTTCCTCCTGCGGCCTGCCCGTCCTGTTCCACGGCGATCCCCGCCACCCCGGCCACGTGGTGATCGACCACGTCGCGGGAGCCTCGGCGGAAACCTGTTCCGAAGGCCTGCCGGATCTCCGCGTGCTGCACCGGTTCTGCCGCCGCCGGGTCAGGGCAGGCCGCGACGGCTGCTCGATGGTGCTCCGCCGCGCCTGGCTGGGCTGGGCCACCGTCGCGTTCGAGGCGGGGCGGGACGAAGAGCGTTACGGCACAAGGCATTACCTCCGGTTCGGGCTCCACCCCGGGCGGCTGTCCCGGCCCGAGGAGTTCCGCAGGCATTGGCGTATCCGCAAGATGTGCTGCGCCACCCGCGCGTGCCGCTACTACACGCGCGCCCGCGCCGCCCACCCCCTTCCCGGCGTCACGACAGCGGAGGACACGTGCTCGTT
>NZ_VJWX01000093.1 GCF_007713715.1 Amycolatopsis rhizosphaerae | reverse complement strand
GCGTGTGGACCGACAACGGAGCCTGCTGAGGGAGCGGTTCCGAAGGTGGCCGGCGTGCCCACCGCCCGCGGTGGGCACGCCAACTCGCACCGCCACACGAACCAGTTGGTTGCAGGCTCTAGGCTGCCCCGCGTGGGTTTCACCTTGGCGGACCTGACCCGGACCGAACGGCGGCTCGTCGACACGGTGCTGGGCGGCAGGCAGCTCGATCTCACCGGCGCCGCGGAGCGGACCATCCGGGGCTCGGTGATCCGGGCGCTGCTCCTCGACGGTTTTCCCTGGCCCGGCGGCGGTGTGCCGGATCCGCGCGGCATCCGGTTGCGGGGTGCCCTGATCGATGGTGGTCTCGACCTCAGCGACGTGGAGACCAGCCTTCCGCTGCACCTGCTGGACTGCCGGACCGGGGAAACGGTACGGCTGACGGGCAGCCGGCTGTCCACTGTGGACCTCTCGGGGCTGGCGGGCACGAACGTCGTGGCCTACGAGGCGAAGGTCGAACGCAGCGTGATGCTGGCCAGGGTCCGGCTCGACAGTGACAGCCCGGAGGGCACGGTCAACTTCGGCGGGGCCGCCATCGGCAGCGTGCTGGACCTGTCGGGGGCACACCTGACCAACACGCATCCCGACGGCCCCGCCTTCCACGGCAACAACCTCACGACCGGGGCGGGGCTGTTCCTCAGCGACGGGTTCCGCGCCGAGGGCGGGGGACCGCGCGGCACGATCCGGCTCTCCGGCGCGGTGCTGGGCAGCCAGCTCAACCTCACCGCGGCGTGGCTGGTGAACCCGGCGGGACCGGCCCTGGTGGCGGACTACCTGCGCACCGGCAGCAACCTCATGCTCAACCGCGGCTTCCACGCCGAGGGGCATCACGACACGGGCACCCTGCGGTTCGTCGGGGCCCGGATCGGCGGCAGGCTCGTCTGCGACGGCGGGCACGCCTTCACCGCGGAGCCGGGGCAGCTCGTGCTCAACGCTTCGGAGGTGAGCGTGGCCGGGGACCTGTTGCTGCCCCTGTCGTTCACGCCCGGCCTGATCCGGCTGGACGGCCTGACCTACCACGGCCTCCCGCGGAAGGCGAGCCTGGACGAGTGGCTGGAGCTGCTCGCCCTGCGTACCACGCACTACACCAGTCAGCCGTACTTCCAGCTGGCCGCCGCGCATCGCGCCGCCGGGCACGAGCGCGACGTCCGGCGGATCCACCTCGCGCGGGAGCGGGATCTGCTGCGGCGGGGCAAACTGGGCCTTCGCGGCCGGTTGTGGCATCGCCTCACCGGGCTCACCGTCGGCTACGGGTACCGGCCCGCGATGGCACTGCTGTGGTGGCTGGGGGTGCTGGTGATGTCCGTGCTGCTGGTCGCCGGGATCGCGGGCCCGGCGGGGCTCGTCGTCCGCACCGGTGCTTCCGGGACCTGTGCGCTCGTGGACCAGATCGGGCTGGCGCTGGACAGTGCGGCGCCACTGGTGAAGACGGACGCGCTGCAGCGGTGCCGGCTCGACACGGGGGTGCCCGGCGGGCAGTTCGTGGTGGCCGCGACCTGGGTGCTGCAGGCGCTGGCCTGGGCGTTCGTCACCCTGTTCGTCGCCGGTTTCACCGGACTGGTCCGCAAGCCCGCCTGAGGGGGCCCCGGCTCCCCGGGGCTCCCGCTCCCGCGTCAGCGGCTGAACTTCTCGATGGCCGCCGGGGTGACCGGGGTGAAGAAGTTGACGAGGTTGCCGTCGGGGTCGCGGAAGAGCAGCGACCGGTTGCCCCAGGGCATCGTGGTCGGCTCGGTGACGAAGTCGGTGACGACGCCCGCCAGGTTCCGGTAAGCGCGGTCCACGTCGTCGACCAGGAACTCGAGGATCACGCTGTGGTTGTCGGCCGGGCGGGAGGAGCCCGGCGCGAACAGCGGGACGGTGCGGGTGCCGGCGATGGCGAGGGTGGCGCGGGGGGTGGTGAGTTCGGCGAAGTCCTCGGTGAACCAGGTCGCCGTCACCCCGGTGGCCTTCTCGTAGAACTCGACGAGGCGTGCGACGTCGGCGGTGATGATCCGGATCGAGACGAAGTCCATGGTGTTCTCCCTGGGGTCGTGGAGTCTGGGTCCTTCGCACGCTAGAACAAATAGTGGACAGAACAGGTCCAGTATTCGCGCTAGGCTCGGATCATGTCCCGCCCCACCGGCCGCGTGCTCACCCTCCTGGAGCTGTTGCAGTCGGGCGGCACCCGGACGATGGCCGAACTCGCCGACCGGCTCGGCGTCGACGGCCGCACCGTGCGGCGGTACGTGAACCAGCTGATCGACCTCGATGTGCCCGTCGAGGCGGTGCGCGGCCGCTACGGCGGTTACCGCCTCGCTCCCGGCTTCCGCCTGCCGCCGCTCATGCTCAGCGACGACGAGGCGCTCGCGGTGCTGCTCGGACTGGTCGCCGGGCGCCGCACGGGGCTGGTGACGACGGTGGACACCGCGAGCGAGACCGCGGCGGCCAAGATCCGGCGCGTGCTGCCCGAGCGACTCGCCCGGCGGCTCGACACGGTCCTGGAATCCCTCGCCTTCACGAAACCGGCCGGGGAGTTCCCCACGCCGGATGCCGGAGTCCTGCTGACCATCGCCGACGCGGTGCGCCATCGCCGGCCGGTCTCGATCAGGTACACCGACCGCGGCGGCAGGCGCAGCGAGCGCACGCTGCACTCGTTCGGGATCGTCGCCCATTCGGGCCGCTGGTACGTCACGGGCACGGATCCCGAACTCGGCGAGGACCGGACCTTCCGGCTCGACCGCATCACCGACGCGAGGACCCTGCCCGGCTCGTTCGAGGCACCCGCCGGAGAAGACCCGGCGCAGCGCGTGCTGTCCGGGTTCGCCACGGCCGCGTACCGGCACGAGGTGGTCTTGCGCATCCACGGGACCGTCGAGCGGATCCGGGGCGTGCTCCCCGCCAGCGTGGCGAGCGTGGAGCCCGCGACCGACGCGGATGCCGCCGAAGACGCCGATCCGGCGGCCGATCCGGCGGGTGGGCGCTGGCTGCGCGTGCGGCTGCGGGCGGAGCGGCTGGACTGGTTGCCCGCGGTCCTCGCCTCCCTCGACCGGCCGTTCGTCATCGAGCGCCCCGGCGAACTGCGAGACCTCGTCATCGCCTTCGCCGACCGCCTCGCGGCCCGCGCCCGCCGGGCTTGACCGGCGGGCCACTTCGAGGTCCTAGGGTGCGGACATGACATCTGCCGCTCTCAAGAAGCTGTGCCTGAGTTTTCCCGGTGCCCGCGAGGAGTTTCCGTTCGACGAGGGCACCAGCGTGTTCAAGGTCGCCGGGAAGATCTTCGCCCTGAGCCGCCTGACGGGCAAACCGCTGTCGGTGAGCCTGAAGTGCGATCCGGACCTGGCCGTGCAGCTGCGGACGGCGTACCCGGCGATCACCGGCGGCTATCACCTCAACAAGCGGCACTGGAACACGGTGGTGATCGACGGTTCGGTCCCGGACCGGCTCCTGCGTGAGATGGTCGAAGATTCCTACGACCTCGTCGTCGCGGGCCTGCCCCGCCGTGAGCAGGAGAAGCTCCACTGGGTGGCGTTGAGCCGTGAAGAGACCGGCCATCCGGAAGGTCACACCGGTGTTCCCCTGTGACAGGAAAGTGCCTTCTTCCGCTCCTGGCGCCGGTGACAGATCATGGCTTCTGTTACAGAAAGTGTCCTGAGGAGAAAGTCATGAGTGCCACCTTCGACGACGCGACCCGCGCCCTGCTCGACGAGCGCACCTTCGCCACGCTCGCCACGGCAGGCCCCGGCGGCGCACCGCACGCTTCGGTGATCTGGGTGCTGCGGGAGGGCGACACGCTGCTGTTTTCATCGGCGTCGGGCCGCCAGAAGGTTCGCAACATCGCTGCCGACCCGAGGGTCAGCGTGACCGTCTTCGACGCCGCGAACCCGTACCACTCGGTGGAGATCCGGGGGATCGCCGAACTGGAGGACGACCCGGACAAGAAGCTTCCGTCACGGCTGTCGCACAAGTACCTCGGCGGGGAAGCGCCCCCGGAGCCGGACGAGATCCGCCGCGTGGTCATCCGCGTCACCCCGACGAAGATCAACGCCTTCTCGGTCTGAGCTAGGCTCGCCGCATGGGGATCGAGGAACTGTTGTCGGAGTACCGGCCCGCGGACGCCGCGGAGGCCGCGGACGTGGCCAGGCTCCGCGCGCTGGTGGCGGCGGAGCCGGACCCCTGGCAGCGCTCCCTTCCCTTGCACGCCACCGCATCCGCGCTCGTCGTGCACCCGGAAAGCCGCCGCGTGCTGCTGCGGTGGCACCGCCGCCAGCAGACCTGGCTGCAGATCGGCGGGCATGGGGATCCCGGCGAGCGTGATCCCCTCGGTATCGCCCTGCGCGAGGGCCGGGAAGAGACCGGCCTGACGGATCTGGTGCCCTGGCCGGAAGCCGGCCTCGTGCACGTGGTGGTGGTTCCGGTGCCCGCCAATGACACCGAACCCGCGCACGAACACGCCGACCTGCGATTCGCCCTCGCCACCGGCGATCCGGCAGCGGCGCGCCCGGAAAAGCCCGACGCACCGCTGCGGTGGGTCACCGTGCCCGAGGCTCGCGAGCTGACCAGTGAGGACAACGTGCGGGAAACGCTTTCACGGATCCCGGCGCGTTTCCCGCGCTGAGGCTCAGGCGAGGGCGGCGTCGATCACGGTGTCGATCGCGGTGAGCAGCCGTGCCTTCGGCTGGGCCCCCACGATCACCTGCCGCGGCTGCCCGCCGGAGAAGAGGATCATCGTGGGCACGGCCATCACCTGGTAGTCGCGGACCACGTCCGGGTTCTCGTCCGAGTTGATCTTGCGGACGGCCAGGCTGCCCGCCCGCTCCCGGGCGATCTCGTCGAGCACCGGGTTGAGCATCCGGCACGGGCCGCACCACTGCGCCCAGAACTCCAGCAGGACGGGGACCGGATGGGCGAGTACCTCACGCTCGAAGGTTTCGCCGGTCACGCTGGTGACCTCGGCGGCGACGGCCGATCCGGTGGCGGGTGGCATCACAACTCCTCACTGGGGGAGACCTTGCACGGGTGCGGGTGGCGTGCCATCGCCTGTTCCAGCTTGGCCAGCAGGCCCGCGCGGATCGCGCCGAGCCGGTCGAGGCAGGCGTCGACCTCGGCGAGCCTGCGCTCGTAGACCTCGAGGGAATCGGCACAGGAATCGCCGCTTTCGTGCCCCGAGCGCAGGCACGCCACGAACGGGCGCGTGTCGTCGAGGCTGAGCCCGAACCCCTGCAAGGTCAGGATCTCGTTGACCATGCGGAGGTGACTCTCGTCGTACTCCCGGTAGCCGTTGGCCGACCTCGGCGCCTCGAGCAGGCCCTGTGTCTCGTAGAACCGCAGGGCCCGGGTCGTCGTTCCGGTCCGCCGGGCCAGTTCACCGATCCGCATGGAGCCGAGCGTAAACATTGACCTCGACGTCAAGGCAAGGGTTCAGGGCGGGCTCAGTCGAGGTGCCCGTTCGCGGTGACGGTGAGGAAGCGGATGGGCACCTCGACCAGTTCGACTGGCCCGTGCGGGCCCTCCCCGTCGAAGACCAGCGAATCGCCGGCCCGCATCTCGTAGCGGGCCCGGCCGTGGCCGTACACCATCACGCCCTCCAGCACGTAGAGGAACTCGGTGCCCGGATGCTGGAAGAGCGGGAAGACCTCGCTGGCCTCGGTGAGGGTGACCAGCAGCGGTTCGATGCGCTTGTGCTCGCCGTGCAGCGCGCCCAGGAGCTGGTACAGGTGCCCGACGTCGCTGCCGCGGCGCACGATCTGCGAGCCCCGGCCCGCCGGGGTGAACACCGCCTCCCGTTCGGCGTCGACCCCCCGGAAAAGGGCGGTGACCGGCACGTCGAGCGTCTCGGCCAGCCGCGACAGCGTGGACAGGCTGCACGACGTCTGGGCGTTTTCGATCTTGGACAGCATGGCCTTGGACATGCCGGTGCGGCGGGCGAGTTCGGTCATCGACACACCCTTGGCGAGACGGAACTCCCGCACCCGCTGGGCGATGATCTGTTCCAGCGCACCGCTGGGGTGCTGGTCGGGGGCGGCCCGCTCTGGTCGCGACACCCGGACAGAATACTCAGAGGTGCGGGCGCGTCCGGCCGCGCCGTGCGGACAGGACCGGGAAGCCGGGTGAAGGGGACGACGATGAGCACCGTGGCCGACCTGCGCCGCCTCGCGCTGGCGCTGCCCGGGGTGACCGAGGGCACCCACTTCCGGATGGTGGCCTTCCGGGTCCGCGACAAGGGCTTCGCCACTGTGGACAAGGACGGGTACGTGCAGCTCGCGCTGGGCGAGGAGGAGGTCGCCGCCGTCGTGGCGGAGGACCCCGCCGTCTTCGGCGAGGTCACCCGCGGGACCCGGCGCCTTGGCGTGCGGTTCGACCCGGCGAAGGTGGACGAGCGGCGCCTCACCGCACTCGTCGAGCTGTCCTGGCGTCACCACGCCCCGAAGGATCTACTCCGTTAGGTTGTGGTTGCCGTGGCCGTCCGCCGTACACGGGTCAAACGGTTCGAGGCCGTGGAGCGGGTCGCCCGGCGCAAGCTGGAGATGGTCAACGCTGCGGCAATCCTGACGGACCCGACAGTGCCTCCGGGCAACCGCCTCGAACCGCTACGCGGTGATCGACTTGGTCAGCACGGCATCCGCGTCGACGATCAATGGCGAATCTGCTTCCGGTGGACCGAGGCGGGCCCGGAAGACGTTGAGATCTGCGGCACAAGCTGGCCATCAGCATCCACGTTCCGCCCCGCCGGATCAACGAAATCGTGCACGGCAAGCGTGCCATCACCGCCGACACGGCACTGCGGCTGGCCCGTTTCTTCGGCACGTCCGAGCAGTTCTGGGTGAACCTGCAGGCCCGCTACGACCTTGAGCGGGAACGTGACAGGATCGCTACGGAATTGGCCGACATCCATCCCCTCGACCTCGCCTCCTGAATCGCCGACGGTTCGAATTCCGCGCCTGAACGACCGCGAAGAATGGTCTTTCAGGTGCTTGGGTGACCGCATCGGCGGTGCCCGGGAAAGGAGCGGATCGGCGTCTCCTCAGGCATTCCAGCGCGACGGTCGGGCCAGCGTTTCCGGGATCCGCGTGGACCGGTCACCGCGGGCCGCGTCGAGTTGCGCCTGCGTGAGGAACAGGGTGGTGCTCAGATCGGCGCCCCGCAGATCCGCGCCCCGGAGGTCGGCGCCGGTGAGATCGGCCAGCCGCAGGACCGCCTCCCGCAGGTCGGCGCCCAGCAGGCGGGTGCCGCGCAGATTGGCGGCGGTCAGGTCGGCCTTGCGGAAGTCGCGGCCGATGAGGTCCTCGCCGCGGAGGTTGGCCTTCTCCCGTTTCCCGCGCACCAGTTCGCTCGCCCGGACGAGCAGCGCGTTCACCTTCCGGCGCTGCGCGGCGACGTCGACGGCCAGGATCGCGCCGGGTTCGCCAAGGGTGAGCCGTTCCGTCTCGGCGAACGCCCGTTCCAGTCCACTGTGGACTTCAGCGGCGCCGGGGAGGCTCGCCGCATGGTGCAGGTACCACAGCAGGTCGCGCAGGACCGGGAAGACCGCGAACATCCGTTCCGCTTCCTCCGGGGCCTGCCGCCAGTCCCGGCCGCCGAAGGTCACCTGCGCGACCTTCTGCCCGGCACCGAAACAGTCGTAGACGGTGCAGCCGGGGAAACCGCGCTCGCGCAGCCGGTCGTGGATCGAACAGCGGAAGTCCGGGCGCAGGTTGGCGCAGGGCGTGCCCGGCGGCTTGTCGACCGCGAAGTCCGAGGAGGCCGAAAACGCCGGCACCACACAGCACAGAGCGAAACAGCGGGAACAGTCGGCGCGCAGGTCGTCGCGGGTCTTTCCGGGCACGGGAACGATTATGGCCGTCGTCCTCCGGCCCGCCGCGGGTCGGTCTCCGCCGGGCGGTTTCCCGCTATCGTGCCGGGAAGGGTGACGACGAGGAGGCGTGAGTGGCCGGGGAACAGGGTGTCGCGCTGGTGACGGGTGCTTCGCGCGGACTGGGGGCGGTGATCGCGCGGGCGCTGGCCGCCGACGGGCGGCCGGTGGCGGTCAACTACCGGTCCGATGCCGCCGGGGCCTCGGTGGTGGTCGACGGGATCCGCGCCGGGGGCGGAACGGCGGAGTCCTTCGCCGCCGACGTCACCGACGAGGAGGCCGTGCCCGCGCTGGTCGCCGAGGTCGAGGCGCGGCTCGGCCCGGTCGGCGTCCTGGTGGTCAACGCGACCGGCCCGCACGGCGAGATCGCGGTCGAGGAGCTGACCTGGCGGGCGCACCTGGACCAGCTCGAGTTCTTCGTCAAGAGCCCGACCCTGCTGCTGCAGGCCGTCCTGCCGGGCATGAAGGCCCGCGGTGGCGGCCGGATCATCCAGATCGGCTCGGACATCTTCGAACGCGGCCTGCCGCGGTGGTCGGCCTACGGCGCGGCCAAGGGCGCGCAGATCGGCCTCACGCGCAGCTGGGCCCGCGAGCTCGGCCCGTGGGGCATCACGGTGAACCTCGTGGCCCCGGGGTGGATCCCGGTCGAGCGGCACGAGGGGGTGCCGGAGGGGAGCCGCGCCGAGTATGTGGCGGATGTCCCCTTGGGACGGTTCGGGCGGCCCGACGAGATCGCGGCGGCGGTCTGCTTCCTCGCGTCGGAGCGCGCGAGTTTCGTCAATGGCGAACGCATCACGGTCAACGGCGGTCATACGATCGACTGACCGCCGGAAAGCCCGTAGGGTTTCGCCGTGAGCTTGCCCATTCTCTTGACCGTCGACGACGATCCGGCCGTGTCCCGTTCGGTGGCACGGGATCTGCGCCGCCGCTACGGACAGGACTACCGCGTGGTCCGTGCCGGCTCGGGGGCCGACGCGCTGGACGCCCTGCGGGAGATCAAACTCCGCGGGGACGCCGTCGCGGCGATCCTCGCCGACTACCGGATGCCGAACATGGACGGCATCACCTTCCTGGAGCAGGCGATGGACCTGTTCCCGCACGCCCGCCGTGCGCTGCTGACCGCCTACGCCGACACCGACGCCGCGATCCAGGCGATCAACGTGGTCGACGTCGACCACTACCTGCTCAAGCCGTGGGATCCGCCGGAGGAGAAGCTGTACCCGGTGGTCGACGCGCTGGTCGAGGCGTGGCGCGTGGCGGGAGACCGGCCGGTCGCCGAGACGAAGGTGGTCGGGCACCGCTGGTCGCAGCCCTCCTACCAGGTGCGGGACTTCCTGGCCCGCAACTCGGTGCCCTACCGCTGGTATTCGGCGGGCGAACCGGAGGCGCAGCGGCTGCTGGAGGCGGCGGACGCCACCGCCGCCGACATCCCGGTGCTGGTGACCCCGGACGGGACGGTGCTGCGCAAACCCTCCGGCGAGGAGATCGCCGACGCCGTCGGCCTGTCCACGCGCCCGGCGGAGGCGTTCTACGACCTGGTGGTGGTGGGCGGTGGCCCGGCCGGTCTCGGCGCCGCGGTCTACGGCGCTTCGGAGGGCCTGCGCACGGTGCTCGTCGAGCGCAAGGCCACCGGAGGCCAGGCGGGACAGAGTTCCCGGATCGAGAACTACCTCGGGTTCCCCGACGGGGTTTCCGGGGCGCAGCTGACCGACCGTGCCCGGCGGCAGGCGCAGAAGTTCGGCGCCGAGGTGCTGACCGCGCGCGACGTGGTGGGCCTTCAGGCGCGCGGCTCCGCCCGCGTGATCACCTTCGGCGACGGCACCGAGATCGCCTCCCACGCGGTGGTGCTCGCCAGCGGCGTGTCCTACCGGGCACTGGAGGCCGAAGGCGTCGCCGAACTCACCGGGCGCGGCGTCTACTACGGCTCGGCGTCCACGGAGGCGCCGGAGTGCGAGAACCGGCACGTCTACATCGTCGGCGGCGCCAACTCCGCGGGCCAGGCGGCGGTGTTCTTCTCCCGCTACGCCCGGGACGTCACCCTCGTCGTGCGAGGCGAGTCACTGCAGGCGTCGATGTCGCACTATCTGATCGAGCAGCTCGAAGCGATCGGCAACGTGCACGTCCGCACGCACACCACGGTGACCCGCGCCCACGGCGAGGAGCACCTGGAACAGCTGACCCTGTGTGACGGGCGGGGGCATTTCGAAACCGTGCCCGCCAGCCACCTGTTCGTCTTCATCGGCGCGGCCCCGCGCACCGACTGGCTGGGCGACACCGTGGTGCGGGACGAGCACGGTTTCGTCCGCACGGGCCCCGATCTGCTCGTCGACGGGCGCCGTCCGCCGGGCTGGCCGCTGGAGCGGGATCCCTACCATCTGGAGTCGTCGATCCCGGGCGTGTTCGTGGCCGGGGACGTGCGGTCCCAGTCGGTGAAGCGGGTCGCCTCGGCCGTCGGCGAAGGGGCCATGGCGGTCACCCTCGTGCATCGGTACCTGGAGGCCCGATGATCGACAATCGCGTAGCTGGTCATCGGTCCGACCGGGTGCGGGTGTCCCGCAAGACACTGGAGGCCCGATGATCGACAATCGCGTAGCTGGTCATCGGTCCGACCGGGTGCGGGTGTCCCGCAAGACACTGGAGGCCCGATGATCGAGCCTGCCGAGACGAAGCCGACCCGCGAGTCCCTGCGGGAACTGTTCCTGTTCGCCGAACTGTCCGACGCCCAGCTCGACTGGATCCGCGAGCACGCGGTCATCGAGCACTATCAGGGCGGCACGCAGATCATCCGTGAAGGCGAACCGGCGACCTGCTTCTACGTCCTGCTCTCCGGTGCCCTGCGGATGACCAAACAGGACGGCGCCGGCGGTGAGGTCGAGATGCTGCGCTCGGACCAGCGCGGCGCGTACTGCGGTGCCACGCAGTTCTTCTACGCGCAGAACCAGCAGTTCTACGCGGCCAGCGTGTCCGCGGTGAGCGAACTGACCTTCCTCGCCCTGCCCGCCAAGGAGTTCGCCGAGCGGTTCCGCAGCTGGTTCCCGATGGCGACACACCTGCTGCAGGGCTCGTACCTGGGCTGGCGCAACACCGACGCGCTCATCGGCGCGCGGCGGCGCCTGCTCGCGCTGGGCGAGTTGTCGGCGGGCCTGACCCACGAGCTCAACAATCCCGCCGCCGCGGCCGTGCGCGCCACGGCGGCCCTGCGGGAGCGGGTCGCGGGGATGCGCCACAAACTCGCCGCGCTGGCGAAGAAGGACATCGACCCGGATCTGCTGGAACAGTTGATCGACGTGCAGGAGAGCCTGGTCAAGCAGGTGACCTCGGCTCCGCAGCTGAGCGCGATGCAGCAGGCCGACCGCGAGGACGAGATCTCCGACTGGCTCACCGACCATGGGCTGGAGCAGGGCTGGGACCTGGCGCCGATCTTCGTGGCCGCCGGGCTCACCGCGGACAGTCTCGACCAGGTGCTCGACTCGGTGGGCGAGTCGTTCATCGACGGCGCGGTGCGCTGGCTGGCCTACGCGCTGGAGACCGAGATGCTGATGGGCGAGATCGAGGATTCGACGACCCGGATCTCGGCGCTGGTGGGCGCGGCGAAGCAGTACTCCCAGATGGACCGCGCGCCGCACCAGTGGATCGACGTACACGAGGGCCTGGATTCCACCCTGGTCATGCTCGGCGGCAAGATCGGGGACGGGATCGAGGTCGTCAAGGACTACGACCGTTCGCTGCCGTCCGTGCCCGCCTACGCCGGAGAGCTCAACCAGGTCTGGACCAATCTGATCGACAACGCGGTGGGTGCCATGGAGGGGCGCGGCAGGCTCACCGTGCGCACGGGGATGTCCGGCGACCGGTTGCTGGTGGAGATCGGCGACACCGGCCCCGGGATCACCGCCGAGCACCGGCAGCGGATCTTCGAGCCGTTCTTCACCACCAAGCCCGTCGGCAAGGGCACGGGGCTCGGCCTCGACATCTCGTGGCGGATCGTGGTGGGGCGCCACCAGGGCGATCTGCGCGTCGAGTCCGAGCCCGGCGACACCCGGTTTCAGGTCCTGCTTCCGTTGACCGAGGGGGCGGCGGAGTGAAGGCCGAGCTTGCCCACCAGGCGTTCCAGGTAGGCGCGGACCTCCTCTTCGGATCGGTCGGGTAGCCCGAACACCACCTCGGTGACCCCGAGGTCCTCCCAGGCGGCGAGGGCTTCGGGGTCCGGTTTGCCCGCCAGAACCACGATTTCGGGGCTGCCGTCCCGGCCCGCCTGCGCCCACTGCTCGCGCAGCCGCTGAACCTTCGGCGGCAGATCGGCTTCCGCGGGCGTGGTGAGCCAGCCGTCCGCCGAGCGCGCGATCCAGGCGAAGTTCTTGCCGGTACCGGCGGCGCCGAGCAGCACGGGTACCGCGCCCACCGGTTTCGGCCAGGCCCAGGACGGTCCGAAACGGACGAACTCGCCGTCGTAGGCGGCCTCTTCCTCGGTCCACAGTGCCCGCATCGACGCCAGGTACTCGCGCAGCATGGTGCGGCGGCGGCCCGGAGGCACCCCGTGGTCGGTCATCTCGTCGACGTTCCAGCCGAATCCCACGCCGAGGGTGACCCGGCCGCCGGAGAGGTGGTCGAGCGAGGCGATCGTCTTCGCCAGTGTGATCGGGTCGTGCTCGACCGGCAGGGCGACCGCGGTGGACAGCCGGATGGTGCTGGTGACCGAGGCGGCGGTGGCCAGCGCGACCCAGGGGTCGAGGGTGCGCAGGTACCGGTCGTCGGGCAGGGTCGCGTCGCCGGTGCGCGGATGCGCGGATTCGCGCCTGACCGGGATGTGGGTGTGTTCGGGCACGCTGAAGGACGTGAACCCGGCCGCCTCGGCCGCCTGGGCGGCGGCGGCCGGGGAGATGCCGCGGTCGCTGGTGAACAACACGATGCCAAACCGCACGGAAAACCTCCTCGCCATCCCCTCTAGTAGAACACGTTCTACTCCCGCGCGTGAAGGCCACGCACGAAGCCGCGCTTTCCCGTGAGGGGACCCCTCACGGGAAGCCTCAGCCCTCTCGGGCGCTCGCCCAGCCCGAAGCGAGAACTCAACCTGCCACAGTGGGACACGCCCCTGACCGGGGCTGCGGCGAGCCGTGAAGGGTCCCTTCACAGTCGTATCGGCTGTGAAGGGACCCTTCACGGCCAACGTCCGACCGGCTCCACCGCCTTCCCGCGCGCCGTCAGTGGTTTCGGGCACAGAGGGGGCGTCAAACGGCACGGCGGTGGCGATACTCGACGGATCATGACCGCCGAACCGCTGACCCTGCTCTTCCTCCTGTTCGCCGGAATCGGTGCCGGACTGACCGGGTCGATCGCGGGACTGGCCTCGCTGGTGTCCTATCCCGCCCTGCTGGCGGTCGGGCTCGCCCCCGTGACGGCCAACGTCACCAACACCGTCGCCCTGCTCGGCACCACCTTCGGCGCGGCGGCGGGTTCGCGGCCCGAACTGGCCGGGCAGCGCGCCCGCCTCAGGTCGCTGTGCGCGATCACCGCGACCGGCGGGGCCGTCGGCGCGGCGCTGCTGCTGCTCACCCCTTCCGGCGCGTTCACCGCGATCGTGCCGTTCCTCATCGCCGGCGCCTCGGTGCTGCTGTTCCTCGGACCGCGGCTGCGGAGGCTGTCCACGCGGACCGAGGCGCACGGGATCGGCCCGGCCGCGGGCCTCGCCGCGTTCGCCGTCGCGGTGTACGGCGGCTACTTCGGGGCCGCGGCGGGCGTGCTCATGCTGGCGCTGCTGTCGACGGTCTGGGCCCAGTCGCTGGCCCGCTCCAACGCGGCGAAGAACATCGCCACCGGCGCGGCCAACTTCATCGCCGCCGTCGTGTTCGCCTTCACCGGCAAGGTGGACTGGGGCGCCGCCGCGGTGCTGTGCCTCGGTTCCGTCGCCGGTTCCTGGATCGGGCCCGCGATCGTGCGCAGGCTGCCCGCCACGCCGTTGCGCGTCGCGATCGGGCTGGCCGGTCTCGGCCTGGCGGCCACACTGGCCTGGCGAGCTTTCCACTCCTGAAAAACCGGCCCCAGGGAACGAAAACCACCCGCCGGGACGTACGGTGGCCGATGAAGGCATGATCTGGCGAGAAGCCGGAGTTGGAGGCCAGATTGAGTATCGTCGGCACCAGGGTGGTCCGGATCGAGGACCAGAAGCTGATCACGACGGGCGGTACCTACGTCGAGGATCTGCGTGAAGAGGCGCTCACCGGCGCCGTGCACGCGATGTTCGTGCGCAGCCCCATCGCGCACGCGCGGATCACCTCGATCGACACCTCCGCGGCGCTGGAGGCGCCCGGAGTGGTGGCGGTGTACACCGCCACCGATCTCGACCTCGCCCCGAGGGCGGTCCCTCCCGTCAGCGAGCCGTGGCTCGCCGGCGAGGTGGTGCGCTACGTCGGGGAACCGGTCGCGCTGGTGCTCACCGAGCACCGGTACCAGCTCGACGACGCGGCCGAGCTGATCGACATCGACTACGACCCGCTGGACGCGGTCGCGAGCATCGACGCGGCGCTCTCGGACGAGACGCTGCTCTTCCCGGACCACGGCAGCAACCTCGTGCAGGTGCACGGCGCCGCGCTCGACGAGCACGCGTTCGACGGCTGCGAGGTCGTGGTCTCCCGGACCATCGTCAACCAGCGGGTCGCGCCCGCGCCGCTGGAGGTGCGCGGGGCGGCGTGCGCGTGGGGGGACGACGGCAGGCTGACGGTCTGGCTGTCCACTCAGAACGCACAGATCGGCCGCAGTGCCATCGCCGGCGGGCTGGGGGTGGACAAGGCACTGGTCCGCGTGATCACCCCCGACGTGGGAGGCGGCTTCGGGGCGAAGATCGGCGCGGACCCCGAGCCGGTGGTGCTCGGCTGGGCGTCGAAGCGGTGCGGGCGGCCGATCCGGTGGACGGAGACCCGCAGCGAGAACCTCACCAGCATGACCCACGGCCGGGCCCAGCAGAACACGATCACCCTCGGCGGGCGCCGGGACGGCACGATCGAGGTGGTGCGGCTGGAGGTCGTGCAGGACGCGGGAGCCTACCCGCGCGCGACGTTCCTGCCGACGCTGACCGAACTGATGGCCTCCGGGGTGTACCACTTCCCGAAGGTGGAGGCGGCCAGCCGCGCGGTGGTCACCACGACGACGCCGATCGCGGCCTACCGCGGCGCGGGCAGGCCGGAGGCCACCGCGGCGATCGAGCGGGGGATCGACCTCTTCGCGGCCGAAACCGGGCTCGACCCGGCCGAGGTCCGGCGGATCAACTTCATCCGCCCCGAGGAGTTCCCGTACCGGACGCCCACTGGTGCGAACTACGACAGCGGCCAGTACGAGCAGGCGCTGAACAAGGTGCTCGAAGCCGCGGGCTACGACGAGTTGCGGGCCGAGCAGCGCCGCCGCCGCGAAGCGGGCGAGAAGGTCGCGCTCGGCTTGGGGATCGCCAGCTACGTCGAGATCACCGGTGGCGACAACGGCGGCGAGAGCGGCCGGGTGGACATCAACCCGGACGGCACGGTGACCGCCTACACCGGCAGTTCCCCGCACGGGCAGGGCCTGGACACCTCGCTGGCGATGCTGCTGTCCGACCAGCTCGGCATCCCGATGGAGAAGATCACCATCCGCCACGGCGACACCGACGAGGTGCCCAAGGCGATCGGCACCTTCGGGTCCCGCTCGCTGCAGCTGGGCGGTTCCGCGGTGCGCAGGGCCGCCGACAACGTGATCGCCCAGGCGCGCGAGATCGCCGCGGACCTGCTGGAGGCCTCGCCCGACGACCTCGAGCTGAACGTGGACGAGGGCGTGTGGCAGGTCAAGGGCGCCCCCTCCAGCGGCACGATCAGCTGGGCACAACTCGCCGCGCACGCCGAAGAGGGGGCGTTGTCCTCCGACGTGTGGTTCGGTGACGGCGCCCCGACCTTCCCCTTCGGGTCCCACCTCGCGGTGGTCGAGGTGGACACCGAAACGGGCAAGGTGACGGTCAAACGGATCATCGCCGCCGACGACGCCGGCCCCGTGATCAACCCGCTGACCTTCCGGGGCCAGCGGCACGGCGGGCTGGGCCAGGGCATCGGGCAGGCACTGCTCGAGGTCATGAACTACGACCCCGACGGCAACCCCACCACGGCCACGCTGGCCGACTACTCGTTCATCACGGCCACCGAGCTGCCGGACTTCGAACTGGTCGACTCGGTCACCCCGACCACTCTGAACCCGCTGGGGGTCAAGGGCATCGGCGAGGCCGCGACCATCGGCTCGACCCCCGCGGTGCACAACGCGGTGGTGGATGCCCTGGCGCACCTCGGGGTGCGCCATCTCGACATGCCGACGACCCCGCTGCGAGTGTGGGAAGCGCTGGCGGAAGCGAAAGGTGAACTCAAGTGAAGGTCACGATCGAGGTCAACGGGCGCACCGTGTCCGAAGAGGTCGAGGACCGCACCCTGCTGGTGCACTTCCTGCGGGAGACCGCGGGGCTGACCGCGACCAACATCGGGTGTGACACCACCTCCTGCGGCGCCTGCACCGTCCTGCTCGACGGCGAGTCGGTGAAGTCCTGCACCGTGCTCGCGGCGCAGGCCGACGGGCACCAGGTCACCACGCTGGAAGGGCTGACCGGTGAAGACGGCGAACTGCACCCGGTGCAGCGCGCGTTCCGCGAACAGCACGGCCTTCAGTGCGGGTTCTGCACCCCGGGCATGATCATGGCCTCGGTTTCGCTGCTGAAGCACAACCCGAAGCCGACGCGCGACGAGGTCCGGGTCGGGCTGGAGGGGAACCTGTGCCGCTGCACGGGTTACCACAACATCGTCAGCGCCGTGATCGACGCGTCGGGGCAGGAGGTCGACCGGTGATCCCCGCACAGTTCACCTACCGTCGCGCGTCCACTGTGGACGAAGCGCTGGCGCTGCTCGGCGAGCACGGCGACGACGCGAAGCTGCTGGCGGGCGGGCATTCGCTGCTGCCGCTGATGAAACTGCGGCTCGCCGTCCCCGAGGTGCTGGTCGACATCGCCCCGATCGACGAGCTGCGCTACGTCCGGCTCGAAGGCGACACGGTCGCCATCGGCGCGCTGTCGCGTTACCACGACCTGAACCACGACGGCGTGCTGCGCGAGCACGCGCCCTTGGTGGCGCACGTCGCGGGCGTGGTGGGCGACCAGCAGGTGCGGCACCGCGGCACGATCGGCGGCTCGCTGGCCCACGCGGACGCGGCGGCCGACCTGCCCGCCGCGATCCTGGCCGCCGACGGTGTGCTGGTGGCGCGCGGTCCGTCCGGGCAGCGGGAGATCCCGGCCGCGGAGTTCTTCCTCGGGCCGTTCACCACGCCGCTCGAACCGGACGAACTGCTCACGGAGATCCGGGTTCCGGCGCGTGCCGGGGTCGGCTGGGGCTTCGAGAAGTTCACCCGCCGGGCCATCGACTGGGCCATCGCCGGGGTCGCCGTGCTCGGCGGTTCGGTCGGCCTGATCAACATGGCGGGCACCCCCGTCCGGGCCACGGCCACCGAGGAGGCGCTGGCCGGCGGAGCGTCGATCGCGGACGCGGCGGCGCTGGCCGCCGAGGGCACCAGCCCGGTGAGCGAACCGCACGCCACCGCCGAGTACCGGGCCCACCTGGCCCGTGTCCTCACCGCCCGCGCCCTGGAAACCGCCGCCGCCTGAGGAAGGTTCCCGCAGCTTGGGCGTTTGCCGTGAGGGACCCCCTCACGGCAAACAGGGCCAGGGCCCCGGCAAAGCCGGTCCTTGCATGGGCGAGTCCCACCCTCCGGCGGTTGTGTCCCACCTTCCGGCGGTTGTGTCCCACCTTCCGGCGGTTGTGTCCCACCTTCCGGCGGTTGTGTCCCACCTTCCGG
>NZ_VJWX01000092.1 GCF_007713715.1 Amycolatopsis rhizosphaerae | reverse complement strand
GACTTTGCCCGGGCCCTGGCCGGTTGGCCGTGAGGGGTCCCCTCACGGCCAACCGGCGGCCTCTCGACGGACTGATATACCCCGGGGGGTACTATGGAGGCAGTTCCCGGAGGATGGAGGACAGCATGTGCCAGCGAACCACCTGTTCCCGCTGCCAGAAGCCGACCTACCGAGGCTGCGGCCGCCACGTCGAGCTGGTGCTCGCCGACGTGCCGAAGTCCAAGCGGTGCTCGTGCGCATCCGAGCCGCAGGCCCGCAGGTCCTGGTGGCCCTTCGGCCGGCGCTGAGCGCCGCCACCCGATGAATCTCCTGCGACGCCGCATCGCGGCGCCCATCGGCGGACTCCTCGTCTTCGCCGGTTACGGCGCCGCGATCGGCGGCTTCACCCATCCGCTGCCCTGGTGGTGGTATCCCGTCTGGCTGGCCGCCGCCACGGCGTCCGGCTGGCTGCTGGGCAGTTATGTCGACCCCGCCGGCGGACTCGTGCGCGGCTGTTCGCAGTGCGCCCGCCTGGCGGTCGTCGCCGTCCCCGTCGCGGCACTGCTGGCGCGCACGGGCACCCTCGCGGCCGCGGCGTGCTCCCTCGGCGTCCTCGCCTTCGGCCTGGTGCAGCGGATCCGCTCCGCGGACGCGTGCACTGTTCCCGCACCGCCCCGCCGTCACCGTAGTTAGGCAAGGTTTTCCTGTCCACGGAAGGACTTTCGTCCCGAAAGCCAGGTCACAGCAAAAGGACAAACGGGACCGCTTGCACCCCCATCGAGGCGTGCGTACCGTGGATTTCATACCCCCAGGGGTACAAGCAGAGTTGCTCGCCCAAGGAGACCCCTCGATGGCACAGCCCTTCCCCACCGGCCGCATCCTCATCGTGGGTGGCGGTACCGCAGGACTCACCGTCGCCGCCCGCCTCCGGCGGGCAGGCGCGAATGACGTCACCCTGCTCGACCCGGCCACGACGCACTACTACCAACCCTTGTGGACACTCGTCGGCGGCGGACAGGCCGACGTACGGCGCACCGGCCGCCCCGAGGCCGGGCTGATCCCCCGGGGCGTTCGCTGGCTGCGCGAGGCCGCCGCCACGTTCGAGCCCGACCGCAACCTCGTCGTCACCGCCGGTGGCCGCGAGCTGTCCTACGACGCGCTGGTGGTCGCCCCCGGCCTGCAACTGGACTTCGACCGGGTGCCCGGACTCGAAGAGGCCCTCTCCACCGGCCCGGTCAGCTCCAACTACCGCGCCGACCTCGCCCCGCGCACCTGGGAGCTGATCCGCAACCTGCGCTCGGGCACGGCGCTGTTCACCCAGCCCGCCGGCGCGATCAAATGCGGTGGCGCGCCCCAGAAGATCGCCTACCTGGCCGCCGACTACTGGCGCAAACAGGGCGTGCTCGACGACATCCGCGTCGTGTTCGTGCTGCCCGACCCGGTGATGTTCAAGGTCCCGGTGTGGGCCGACCAGCTGGAGAAGGTCGCCAGGAACTACGGCATCGAGGTCCGCCGCTCCAGCGAACTGGTGTCACTGGACGGCCAGGCCCGCACGGCCGACATCGTCGACCACGCCGCCGGGACGAAGGAGACCCTCTCCTTCGACCTCGCGCACGTCGTACCGCCGCAGAGCGCGCCCGCCTTCGTCAAGGCCAGCCCCCTCGCCGATCCGGGCAACCCGTCCGGCTATGTCGACGTGGACCAGTACACCCTGCGGCACAAGCGGTTCGGCAACGTGTTCGCGCTCGGCGACGTGGCGAACCTGCCCACCTCCAAGACCGGGGCGGCGATCCGCAAGCAGGCGCCGACGGTCGTGGCGAACCTGCGCGACGTGCTGTCCGGCCGGGAGCCGGAAAAGCGTTACGACGGCTACACCTCCTGCCCGGTGGTGACCGCCAGGAACCGGATGCTGCTCGCGGAGTTCGGCTACGACCTCGAACCCGCCCCGAGCATTCCGTTCATCGACACCACGAAACCGCGGCAGGACATGTGGCTGCTCAAGCGTTACGGCCTTCCCGCCATGTACTGGCACGCCATGCTCAAGGGTCTCGTCTGACCACTTTGGAGGATCGACCATGTTGTTCACGCAGTACTACCTCGACTGCCTTTCGCAGGCTTCCTACCTGATCGCCGACGAGGGCACCGGACGTGCCGTCATCGTCGACCCGCGCCGCGACATCTCCGAGTACCTCGCGGACGCCAACGAGCGCGGGCTGCGCATCGAAGGGGTCATCAACACCCACTTCCACGCGGACTTCATCTCCGGCCACCTTGAGCTGGCGGCACAGACCGGTGCGTGGATCGGTTACGGGCAGCGGGCCTCCGGCGCGGAGTTCCCGGTCCGCAAACTCGCCGACGGGGAGCGCATCAGCCTCGGCGACGTGACGCTGCAGATCATGGAGACCCCGGGGCACACCCCCGAGTCGATCAGCATCCTGGTCTACGAGCACGCCGACGACGAGGTGGCCTACGGGGTGCTCACCGGGGACGCGCTGTTCATCGGCGACGTCGGCAGGCCCGACCTGCTCGCCTCGCTCGGGGTCACCGCCGACGAGCTGGGCCGCATGCTCTACGACAGCGTGCACCACAAGCTGATGGCCCTGCCCGACGACGTCCGGGTCTTCCCCGCGCACGGCGCCGGTTCCGCCTGCGGCAAGAACCTGTCCACCGAGCGGCAGTCCACCATCGGCATCCAGCGGCTGACCAACTACGCCTGCGCGCCGATGAGCGAAGACGAGTTCCTGGCACTGGTCACCGAAGGCCAGCCTTCCGCGCCCGGGTACTTCGGTTACGACGCGGTGCTCAACCGCAAGGAGCGCGGCCTGTTCGACCTGGCAGGGCACCTGCGGGCGCTGGACGCCGAGGAGTTCCTGGCGCGCAGGGCGCAGGGCGCGGTCGTACTCGACACGCGCGATCCGCAGGAGTTCGCCGCCGGGCATCTGCGCGGCTCGCTCAACGTCCCGGCCGACGGCCGGTTCGCCGAGCGGGCGGGCATGGTGGTCGAGCCGGGCAAGGACATCCTCGTGGTGGCCGCGGAGGAGAACGTCGAGGAGGTCGTCACCCGGCTGGGCCGGATCGGCCTGGACACGGTGGTGGGCTACCTGCGCGAGCCGGAAGCGGCGTTCACCGGAATCCCCGGTGAGCTCACGCGGGCCGGCAGGCTCACCGTGACGGAACTGCGGGAAGTGCTCGACCGGACCCCGGCGCCGGCCCTGCTCGACGTGCGCAACACCGGCGAACTGGCCGGTGGCGCGATCGAGGGCGCGGTGCACATCCCGCTCGCCGAACTCCCCCGGCGACTCGGCGAGGTTCCGCCGGGACCGGTCGTCGTCTACTGCGCGGGCGGAACCCGGTCCTCGATCGCGGCGAGCGTGCTGCGCGCGGCGGGGCACGCCGATGTCTCCGACCTGATCGGCGGGTACGGCGCCTGGGAACAGGCCCTCGCGCACGCCTGACCGGCGCGCGCTTACAGCCCCCGCCCGGTTCTCCCTCCCGGGCGGGGGCACTGCCTTCACGACACCCGCGAATTCGCCGACCGTTCACCCGCCCGACAGCAAGGTCTCCGACCGCGATCCCTTGCCGCATAACGATTTGTTCCAGCCGGTTCGGTAGTCGGAATATCACTTCCACCTCGGCCCGGAAGCGGCGACACTGGGCACCATGACCTCAACTGGTGGTGCCGGAGACACGCTCGGCGTGATCTCCGACCCGCGACCGGCCGACACCCCCTGGCCGGTCATGTCCTGGCCTCCCGCACCCGAACTGCGACTCCACGACGGGCTGGTGGAACTGACCCAGCTCGATCCCGAACGCGACACCGAAGCCCTGTTCGCGGTGCTCGACCACGATCCGGTCTGGCGCCACCTGGCCGCCCGGCCCGACAGCGCCGCGGACTACGCCAAAAGCTTCGAGCAGGCCAGGCAGGCGGGGCGGGTGCCCTGGCTCGTCCGGCTGCTCGAGCCCTGTGCCGGGCTGCCCGCGGGCAGCGTCGTCGGCACTTCGTCCTATTTGGACGTTTCACCGCACGACGCGCGGCTGGAGGTGGGCGGCACCGCCTACACCCCGGCGGTCTGGGGCACCGCGGTCAACCCGTCGGTGAAGCTGCTGCTGCTCACCCACGCCTTCGAGGTGTTCGGCGCGGGCCGGGTGCAGCTCAAGACCGACGTCCGGAATGTGCGTTCCCAGCGCGCCATCGCCCGGCTCGGCGCCCGGCGCGAAGGCACCCTGCGCCGCTACCAGCGCCGCGCCGACGGCAGCGTGCGCGACACGGTGCTGTTCTCCATCACCGCCGAGGACTGGCCCACCGTGCGGGCCGCGCTGCGGGACCGGATCGGCTGATCCACCGCCCGGCGCCGCTATTCGATGGTGTCACCGAGGGATTCCAGCAGGACACGCAACCTGTCCGAGAGCTCGGCGCGTTCGGACTCGTCCAGCGCGCCCAGCAACCGGTGCTCGTTGGCGACGTGGTCGGGCAGGGCCCGGTCGATCAGTGCCCTGCCCTCTTCGGTGAGTTCGACGAGTACCCCTCGTCCGTCGGCCTCGTTGGGGGTGCGGCGCACCAGCCCGCGCCCCTCGAGCCGGGCGAGGCGCTGGCTGACCCCACCCGAGGTGATCATGGTCGAGCGCATCAGCTGCTTGGGCGTGAGCCGGTGCGGCGGATCATTGCGCCGCAGAGTCGCCAGCACGTCGAAGGAAGGCTCGTCGAGCCCGTGCACGGCGAAGGTCCGGACCAGTTCGGCGTCGATGAGCCGAGTGAGCCGTCTGAGCCGCCCGATCACACCCATCGGCGACGCGTCCAGGTCCGGACGCTGCTTTCCCCACTGCTCCAGCACACGGTCGACGTGATCCGCCATCAGCACAGCTTAGGGCGCACCGACCCGCTGTGACCCACGACACAAGGCAAACTGTCTTAGCGCTGAGATAGATTGTCTTAGTGCTAAGCAATCGAGGGGCCGTCGTGCTGACGACCGCGCTGGCCCCCGCGGTCTGGGGAACCACCTACCTGGTCACCACCGAACTCCTGCCGCCCGGCAGGCCGCTGCTCGCGGCGCTCGCCAGGGCCCTGCCCGCCGGAATCGTGCTCGTCGCGCTCACCCGGCGACTGCCGAGCGGGCAGTGGTGGTGGCGCTCGCTCGTCCTGGGCACGCTCAACATCGGTGCCTTCTTCGCCCTGCTCTTCATCGGGGCCTACCGGCTGCCGGGCGGGGTCGCCGCGACCATCGGCGCACTGCAGCCCCTGCTGGCCGCGGGACTGGCCACCGGCCTGCTCGGCGAACGGATGACCCTGCGCACCACCCTCGCCGGACTCGCCGGCGTCCTCGGCGTCGGCCTGCTGGTGCTGCGGGCCACCGCCCGGCTCGACGCGCTCGGACTGGCGGCCGCAGTGGGCAGCGCACTGGTGATGGCCACCGGCGTCGTGCTCAGCAAACGGTGGCGTTCGCCCGCCCCGCTGCTGGCCACCACCGGCTGGCAACTGGTCGCGGGCGGGCTCGTGCTGCTCCCGGTCACCCTGCTGGTGGAAGGGCCGCCGCCCGCCACCATCACGACGGCGAACCTCGCCGGGTACGCCTACCTCACCGTCGTCGGCGCGATGCTCGCCTATCCGCTGTGGTTCCGGGGAATCGGTGCGCTGCCCACCACCGGCGTCACCTTCCTCGCCCTGCTCAGCCCGGTGGTCGCGACCGCGCTCGGCTGGCTCGTGCTCGGCCAGTCCCTCACCCCGCTGCAGGCGGTGGGCGCCGTCATCGTGCTCGCCGCACTCGTCATCGCCCAGCTGAAGCCCGCCCAGCGGCGGCAACCACTCGTGGAGGTCTGACCATCATGCGCATCGCCGTGTTCGGAGCCGCGGGAAACGTCGGCAGCCGCGTGGTCACCGAGGCGGCCGCTCGCGGCCACGAGGTGACCGCCGTGGTACGAAATCCCTCGCGGGCACCGGATCTGCCCGCCACGATCGTCACCGGTGACGTCTCGGACAGCAGCCGGGTCGCCGCTCTCGGCGCCGGGCACGACCTCGTCGTCACCGCCACCCGGCCCGCGCCCGGACGGGAACCCGAACTCGTCGCCACGACCGAAGCGGTGCTCGCGGGCCTGCGCGGCACCGGGATCCGCCTGCTGGTGGTCGGCGGGGCCGCCAGCCTCACCGTGCCCGGGACCGGCGGCGCGACCGTCGTCGAGGATCCGGGCTTCCCGGCGGAGCTGCGGGGCATCGCGCTCGCGTGCGCCCGGCAGTTCGAGCTGTGCCTCGCCGAGCGGGAGGTGGACTGGACCTATCTCAGCCCGCCCGGCCTGCTCGAACCCGGCCCGCGGACCGGCCGGTACCGGCTGGGGCGCGACGAACTCGTGGTGGACGGGCAAGGGGTCTCGGCCATCTCGATGGAGGACTTCGCGGTCGCCCTGCTCGACGAGGCCGAAAACCCGCGCCACCGCGGCATCCGTTTCACCGTCGCCTACTGAGCACCACGGTTCGGCGGAAAGCCGTGAGGGGTCCCCTCACAGCCTTGTCGACTGTGAGGGGACCCCTCACGGGAATCGCGGCAAGGTGTCAGCGACGGGCCGGGAGGACTTCCCAGGTCACGTTGTCGCCGTGCTGCTGCGTCCAGAACAGCCGCCAGCCGTTCGCCAGCGGGGTGGGCACCTGGGCGCCGAGGAGTCCCCGCGGCGAGGCGTCACCGTTGGACAGGTGGATACCGGTGATCTCGTTGTCCCCGTCGTTCTGGAAACCGCTGTAGGCACCCAGAGCCGAGTCGAGGGTCGCGGAGGCGTCGCGGCCCTCGGCGAGGAACCGCACCGGCTGGGCGCCGTGGGCGTAGTCGGCGTTGAGGTCGAACAGGTAGCCCGAGTCCAGCAGCCCGCGCTGCGCGTGCAGGGTGTCGCCGGCGTCCTCCACGAAGGCGATGTGGTTCGCGTCGACGAAGGTCACGTTGTCCAGCCCGGAGTGCTCCTTGTCCCCGTTGTACACCAGGGAAAGCGTGCCGGTGTCGGCCTTCGGGTCGGTCTGGGCCAGCTTGAGCACACCGCCCCAGCCACCGAAACCGTTGTTCGCCGTGGAGTCGGTGTTGGTGTCACCGGTCTCGTCGAAGTAGAACTCGCGGAAACCGGTGCCCGGGCGGAACTGGCCGTTCTCCGGACGCTTGAACGGAGTCGCCTTCGCCGCCTTCGCCAGCGCGTTGGCGTCGAACGCCTGCCCGGAGGGGTCGGTGGCGGTGTCGTGCAGCGTCACCCAGCGCGTGGTGAACGTCTTGCCGTAGGTGTGCAGGTCCTTCATGTCGTCGGTGAAGGCACCGCCGGTCGGGTGCGCCGCGTCGATGCCCTGGAAGGCGATCGGCGTTCCGGTGCGGGCGGAGACCACCTGCAGGGCCTGCAGCCTGCCGTGCTTGAGGTCGCCCTTCTCGGCGGGCACGAAACGGTACACGAAGCTGTTGGGCAGCTTGGCCTTGTCGCCGGGCACGGTGGTGCCGCCGGAGTCCTCGACCAGCCACACGTTGCCGGCCGAGTCGTTCTGGACGCCCTCGTAACCCGCGCGACCCAGCGCCGCCGAGATGTCCTCGACCTGTGCGTTGGGACCGGTGGTGGACTGCCACACGCCGCCGGCGTTGCCGTTTTCCGCGGTGAACAGCAGGCGCTGCACCCACGGGTCCCAGGTGGAGCCGTCGAAGGTCGGCAGCGCGGTGCCGTCGGTGGTGGTCGTGGCCAGCAGCGTGACCCGGTGCGCCGCGTCGGCGTCCAGGTTGATCCGGGTGATGTACCCGGACTTGCCCATTTCGTGGCCCTGGAACAGGAAGTGCGTGCCGTAGTCGTAGTGCGGGTCGGCGCCGCGCTGACCGCGCAGCACGAGGTAGGTGTTCTTGTCGGGCTCGGTCTTCGAGGCCTCGACCTGGTGTCCCTTGGCGGGCAGGTCGCCGGGCGCGGCCACGAACGGGCCGTCGCCGCGGTAACCGTAGTACGGCACGTCGGCGGTGCCGTTCTCCAGCTTGAGCGAGCCCTGCGCGACGGCCTGCTCCACCAGTTCCGGCGAAAGGACGTTGGGGGCGCTCATCCCGGTGGCCTTCGCGTTGGCCGCGACCCCGGTCAGCGCGAGACGGAAAGCGTCGTCACCGTCGTGGCCGTGCCTGTCCTGCGCGAACGCTCCGGCGGCCACCACCCCGCCCAGGGCCACCGAGCCCGCGACCCCGATGATCCCCGCGCGGGTGACCATGCGCCTGTTGAATCTCATCGACCGGTGCCTCCAGAGAGAACGAAACGGAAAAACCAAACAGGCGCATTCAAATCCGGCCAAGACACGCGAACGGGACCCCATGGTGACAAATCCGCGTACAGCGGTGGAACAAATCGTGTAGCCGGAAAAGAAACCGACCAACAGTACGGTTGGTGAAGATGTGACGAACATCCGGACGAATCGGACGTCACCGGTTTTCTATCGGATCTCTTCCTCGATCGGGAAGAGGATCGGGCTGAGCAGGTACTGCGCACGGCCCGGCACCGGCTCGTTGCCCAGCCTGGGCACGATCGCGGCGCGCAACTCGGCGATGAGCGCGGCGAGCTCCTCACCGTCCAGCCAGAGCGCGTGCTGCCGGTAGCCCACCGAGTCGGCGACGGGATCCGAGGCGTCCCGGTCGAGGTAGGCGCCGAACTCCGCGATCAGGATCGCCATCGCGGCGGCGAACACCCGGCGGTGCTCCTCCTTGGACACCGAGGACACGGCCTCGTCGCCGATCACCGCGCGCTCCCGCCTCAGCCGGTAGTGCCTCTCGACCGCACCGTGCACGCGCTGCTCGGCGGCGACCTCCAGGACTCCGGCGTCGGCGAGACGGCCGACGTGCCGGTACACCGTCGCCTTCGACACGTCGTGCATCCGCGAACTCAGCTCGGCCGTGGTGAGCGCGCGCCCGCCGGACAGCGCGTGCACGATGCGCAGCCGCACCGGATGCACCAGCAGCTTCAACGAGTCCACCCCGAGATGTTCTCACATCTGCTACCGTTCGCAAAGTTGAGAATACAACGGAGGGAAGGCACGATGTCCACACCGATCCCGGTAACCGCGATCGACGAGGAACCACCACTAGGGAAGCGATACCCGGCCCGAGGACGGCGGTTGTGGCTGCACCGCTCGGGGGAGGGCGGGCCGAGCGTCGTGTTCCTGCCCGGCGCGGGCCTGTTCGGCCTGCATTTCCTGAACGTGCAGGAAAAAACGGCGAAACTGACCACGAGCGTGCTCTACGACCGCGGCGGCACCGGATGGAGCGAGCCGGTCGCCCTGCCTCGCAGCGCGAAGGACGTCGCCGCCGAACTCCGCGAACTGCTGCGGGCCGCCGCCGTACCCGCGCCGTACGTCCTGGCCGGGCACTCACTGGGCGCGTTCTACGCCCGCCGCTTCGCGCAGCTCTTCCCGGAGGAGGTGGCCGCCCTGCTCCTGCTCGACCCCGGGCACGAGGACATCTTCGACTTCATGCCGCCCGAAGCCGCGGAGCTGAACGAGAAGATGAAGCCGGACCTCGCGACGCTTCCGGAACCGACCGCCGCACAGTTCGAGGCCTCCCGCGCGGCGCTGGACGGCGTGTTCGCGGAGTGGCCGGAGGCGGTGCGCGAACCCCTGGTCACCGCGCAACTCGCCGCCTGGCGCACCGCGGTCCTGGAAACGCTGAACTTCGAGAGCGAACTCTACGACGAGTTGCGGGACGGCGGCGGCCTTCCCGATGTCCCGCTGATCGTCTACACGGCGATGGGCCGAAATCCCTACT
Source organism: Amycolatopsis rhizosphaerae (assembly GCF_007713715.1). GTDB lineage: Bacteria > Actinomycetota > Actinomycetes > Mycobacteriales > Pseudonocardiaceae > Amycolatopsis_E > Amycolatopsis_E rhizosphaerae. The sequence continues at coordinate 8,291 of NZ_VJWX01000092.1, read as the reverse complement.
GGGCGCAGTTCGCCTCCGAGGAGCTGGAACAGGCCCTCCACCAAGGGATCCACCGGATGCACGCCGCCATCGCCGCCTCCGTGCCCCGCGGCGAGCAGCGCGTCCTCGCCGACGCGCCGCACCAGTTCCTCCACGTGAAGCACGCGGACGAGATCGTCCGAGCCGTCACCGACCTGCTGCACCGGTCGGCCTGACGGGCGCGGCCGGGGATCAGGCGGTGGTGCCCAGGATCCGGGCGGCGATCATCGCGATGTCGGCGCTGGAACGCTCCGGGGTGCCGCTGGGCCGCATGACGTGGCTGAGCACGGCCCGGACCAGCAGGTCCGTCGCCGCTTCGAGCTCGTGCTCGGACAGCGGCACGGTGTAGGCCGTGAGCCGGTCGCGCACCACCGCCTTCGCGGTGGCGATCAGCGCCTGTGACTGGGTGGTCAGCAACGGCAGCAGATCGTTGTCGCTGCCGTGCGAGGCACTCACCACGGCCCGCAGCAGCGGATTGTCCCCGGCGAACTCGAGGACATTGCGGCAGGCGTCGCGGATCGCGGCCACCACGTCGCCCGGATTCGCCTCGAACGCGCTTTCCACCAGGACGAGGAAGTTGCGCAGTTCGGCGAGCACCATCTCCTCGGCGAGCTTCTGCTTCGAGCCGATCTCGTTGTAGACGGTCTGCCTGCTGACGCCGATCAGGTCGGCCAGCTGCCCCATCCGCACCGACGACCAGCCGGTCTCGCAGGTCACCTTCGCGGCGGCCCGCACGATCTGCGCCCGCAACGGAACGGTGGTCTCACCGCTGTCCAGGCCCCGGACGGTCGTGGTGAACTGGCTGGTCACTGCTGCTCTCGTGCTTCTTCCCGGTCGGTGTGCCCGTCCACTCGTCCCGCTCGACGATGCGACGGCGATACTTCATGATGTCACGCGGCCGGTCGACGGTCAGCGCCCCGACGATCCGGTCCCCCCGCCGGTACAGCGCGGCGAACCCCTTCCGCTCGGGCTCGGCCGTGCACACCTCGTCCGCGACCGGGGTGCCGACGAACTGCAGGCGATGGCCGTACCAGTCGGACCAGAAGTAGGGCACCGAGTCCAGCGGCCGCGCCGACGCCGGGTCGAGCGCGTGCCGTGCCGCCGCGGCCCCCTGCTCCGCGGCGTTCGTCCAGTGTTCGAGGCGCATCAGGTCCCCGTCGAAGAGCGGGTTCACCGCGTGCGCGACGTCCCCGGCCGCGTACACGCCCGGCGCCCCCGTCCACAGGGTCGCGTCGCACACCACTCCCCCGTCGCGCTCGTGCAGCCGCAGCCCGCTGCCGTCCAGCCAGCCGGTCGCGGGGAGCGCGCCGATCCCGGTCACGACGAGGTCGGCGGGCAGCACCGTCCCCCCGTCGAGCCGGACCCCGGTCACCCGCCCGTTCTCGGCTTCGATGCCCGCCACGCCGGTGCCGAGCCGCAGATCCGTGCCGCCCGCCCGGTGCAGTCCGGCGCACACGGTTCCGGCCACCGGCCCGATCGACCGGGTCAGCGGCAGGTCGAGCGCCTCCACCACGGTCACGGCCAGGCCGCGCTTCCTCGCCGCCGACGCCACCTCGGAGCCGATGAACCCGGCCCCGATCACCACCGTCCGGGCCCCGGCGTCCAGTGCCGCCCGGATCGCCACCGCATCCGAGACCGTGCGCAACGCGTGCACGCCCGCGATGCCCTCCCCCGGCGGGAAGGGGCGCGGGCCGGCCCCCGTGGCGATCACCAGCGCGTCGTAGGGCACCGGGCGCCCGCCGACGACGACCTCCCGTTCCGCGAGGTCGAGCGCTTCGGCCGGGGTACCGAGCCGCAACTCCACGCCCAGTTCCCCGGTGAGTTCGTCCGCATCGCGGAACGGGGTCACGACACCTTCGTGACCCGCGTCCAGGAACGCCTTGGACAGGGGCGGCCGGTCGTACGGGAGGTGCTCCTCCGCGCCGACGAGGGTGATCCGGCCGGTGAACCCGGTGCGCCGGGCCGATTCCACCGCGCGAAGCCCCGCGAGCGAGGCGCCCACCACGACCAGTCGCTCCACGCCGTCAGTCCTTCAGGCTCAGGGCCAGCACCGGGCAGGCGTCCACCGCCGCGGCGAGTTCGGTGCGGTGTTCCTCGCCCGGGTTCTCGTCGAGCACGACCATCGTGCCGTCGTCCTGAACCTCGAAGAACTCGTGCGCCATCGCCTCGCACATGCCCAGGCCCTCGCATTTGGCCCGGTCCACCACGATCTTCACGTCATCGCCTCCGCTCGGTCATGCTTCGGGCTCGAAATCGATCTTTTCCCGCACTCCGCAGTCCGGGCAGCACCAGTCGTCGGGCACCTCGTCCCAGCGTGTGCCCGCAGGGAAGCCTTCGCGCGGCTCCCCGGTGGTCTCGTCGTAGCGGTACTCGCAGCCGGGACAGACGTACGCGCTCACGCCGCCCTCCCCGTCGCGTAGCGGGCGAGCACCTTCTCCCGCTTGCGCGGGGAAATGTTGGCGCGGCCGATGTCGCCGTCGAAGTGCGCCAGCACGCGCGGGTCCATCACCTTGCGCCACAACGGCGGGAACAGCGCGAGCACGATCATCCCCGCGTAGCCGGTGGGCAGCACCGGGGACTCCTCGAAGTCCCGCAACGTCTGGTACCGGCGCGTCGGATTGGCGTGGTGGTCGCTGTGCCGCTGCAGGTGGTAGAGGAGCACGTTCGTCGCGATGTTGTTGGAGTTCCAGCTGTGCGACGGGTCGACGCGCTCGTAGCGGCCCGCACCGTCCGGCCCGGTCCGGCGGCGCAGCATCCCGTAGTGCTCCATGTAGTTGACCACTTCGAGCAGGGAGAAGCCGACCACCGCCTGGATGATCAGATAGGGCAGGATGCCCACGCCGAACACCGCGACCATCGCGGCCCACAGCACCGCCGACATCAGCCACGCGTTGAGCACGTCGTTGCCGAGCCGGAACGGGTGCCGTCCGTGGCGCGCGTAGCGCTTCTTCTCCAGGCCCCACGCGCTCTTGAGCGAACCCCAGACCGTGCGCGGCCAGAACTGGTAGAAGTTCTCGCCCACCCGGCTGCTCGCCGGGTCTTCGGGGGTGGCGACGCGGACGTGGTGCCCGCGGTTGTGCTCGATGTAGAAGTGCCCGTAGAAGCTCTGCGCCAGCGCGATCTTGGACAGCCAGCGCTCGTGGCTTTCCTTCTTGTGACCGAGTTCGTGGGCGGTGTTGATGCCGATACCGCCGATGCAGCCGATGGAGATGGCCAGGCCCACCTTGTCGGCCACGGACAGCCCCCCGTGCGTGATCACCCAGAACGCCGCGACGAACCCGGCGTACTGGATGGGCAGGAACAGGTAGGTGATCCAGCGGTAGTACCTGTCCTTCTCCAGCGCCTCGATCACGTCGTCCGGCGGGTTGGCCCGGTCGAGGCCGACGAGCAGGTCGATGGCCGGGACGACCACCAGGATCACCACCGGTCCGATCCAGTACCAGATCCCCCAGCCGGTGAGCCGGTGCATGCCGAGCGCCACGAAGGCGAGTGAGGGCACGACCAGGCCGATGAGCCAGAGATACCGCTTCCTGTCACGCCACTGTTCGGTCGACCCCGCTGGGATCGTCCCGGATGAGACCGCCGTCACCACGTCCTCCTCGCTGAGCCGCTTTACAAAAAGATAGACACTGTAAAGCGACTTTGACAAGAAGGAGTTTTTTGTAAAGCGCCGTCGCGTTCAGGAGGACTCGACGTGCGCCGACACCCACTGGTTCAGATCGCGGCGGAGGATCGCCGCCGCCATCAGATCCGGGAACAGGTCCGGGGTGCACGCGAAGGCGGGCACCCCGAGCGCGTGCAGCGCGGCGGCGTTCTCATGGTCGTAGGCGGGCGCGCCGGAGTCGGACAGCGCGAGCAGCGCCACCACCTGCACCCCGGACTCGACCAGGGCACGGGCCCGGCTCAGCAGCTGCTCGCGGACCCCGCCCTCGTACAGATCGCTGATCAGCACCAGCACGGTTTCCGACGGCCTGGTGATCTGGGACTGGCAGTAGGCCAGCGCGCGGTTGATGTCCGTGCCCCCGCCCAACTGCGTCCCGAACAGCACCTCCACCGGATCGTCGAGCCGGTCGCTGAGGTCCACCACCGCGGTGTCGAAGGCGACCAGCCGGGTCCGCACCGTGCGCATCGAGGCCAGCACCGCGCCGAACAACCCGGCGTAGACCACCGACTCCGCCATCGAACCGGACTGGTCGATGGCGAGCACGATCTCCCGCTGCACCTGCCGCTGCCGCCGCCCGTACCCGATCACCCGCTCCGGGATGATCGTGCCCAGTTCCGGCGAGTAGTGCCGCAGGTTCGCCCGGATCGTGCGGTCCCAGTCGATGTCGCCGTGCCGCGGCCGCCGCGTCCGGGCGGCCTTGTTCAGCGCCCCGGTGACGGCGGCCCTCATCCGCTCCCCCAGCCGCGCCTCCAGCCGCTCGACCACGGTGCGCACCACCTGGCGCGCCGTCTGCCTGGTCTGCTCCGGCAGCACGGCGTTGAGCGACAGCAGCGTGCCGACCAGGTGGACGTCCGGCTCGACGGCGGCCAGCAGCTCCGGCTCCAGCAGCATCCTTTCCAGGCCGAGCCGGTCCAGCGCGTCCCGTTGCAGCACCCGGACGACGGTGTTCGGGAAGTACCGGCGGATGTCCCCCAGCCAGCGCGCCACCTTCGGCGCCGAACCGCCGAGCCCGGCGCCACGCCGGGCCCCGTCCCCGCCACCGTCGTAGAGCGCGGCCAGCGCACCGTCGAGCGCGCCGTCCGCGGCCGACAACGCGACGCCGGTTCCGTCGGCCGCACCGTCGGCGCCGCCGCCCAGCACCAGCCGCCAACGGCGCAGCCGCTCCGCTTCCCCGATCATGCCTGCCCTCCCGGTCCCGGAACTGTCCACAAACGACAAGCTGCGGTCATCACGGCACCCCCAGCAGCGCGGCGACCACCGGCAGCGCGGCCTCGGCCCGGACGGTGTCGTACGGCTCGCCCTCCGGCCCGCCCGTGGGGCCGCCGGGGGCGGCGGGGACGGATCCGCCACCGCGGCGCAGGGCGGCGGCCCGCTCCCCGATGGTCCGGCGTTCCGGCCCGGCGAAGGCGCCGAAGGTGCGCCGCAGCAGCGGAAGCACCTCGGTGAACCGGTCCGGCGGGATCGCCGACAGCCATTCGTCGACCAGCCCGAGCAGCCGGAGGTCATGGATCAGCAGCACCGCGCCGCCGGTGAAGAACCCTTCCACGTACCCGGCCGCCCGCTCCGGCGCCACGCCCGGCGTCAGCGCCCGGCCGAGCCGCAGCGCCACCTCCGGCACCGCCAGCCGCTCCGCGTCCAGCAGGAGCCGGGTCAGCCGCCCGGCGAGCAGCGGCGACAGCCCGTCCTGACCGGCCAGCCGGGACACCGCGTCGAGCCAGCGGTCCCGCGCATCATCGGGCAGCAGCCCGGTTGCCTCGTGCACCCCGTGCACCAGCTCGACCAGCTTCGCGGTGGCCTCGTCGTCCAGCCCGCGGGCCGCGGTGGCGAGTCCCGCGCAGATCCTGGCAAGCAGATGCCCGGCGACCGAGCGCACGGCGGTGGTGTCGGTACCCCGGACGTCGCCATACCGCCCGGCCCTGGCCAGCGGTGGCAGGGCCGCCATCAACTGCGCCACATCGGCGCCACCGGCCGCCAGAGTGTCCACAGCGGACAGTACTTCGGGCAGGACGCCGGGCAGCCCCGCCACCAGGCAGCTCTCCACCGCGCCGGTGACCTCCGCCAGCACCTTCGCCTCGGCCGCCTGCCCCCGCACCACACCGGTCGCCGCGGCGAGCACCGTCGTGCCGTGCCTGCCCGCCACCACCAGATCCACCTCGAACTCCGGGCGCCAGCACAGCGACCAGCTTTCCCGGAAGGAGCCCGTGCCACGGCGGGCCCCGGGCGCGGGCACTCCCCACGGCACGCCGAGCACGGCCAGCCGGTGCAGCAGCCGCGACCGCTCGGCGTCGGTCTCCTTGCGCAGGTCGAGGTCCAGTTCCCGGTGCAACGCGTCCCGTTTCAGGCGCAGCCGCCGGGCGATCGCGAGCAGATCGGCCACCAGCGGCGACTGCGGCACCCCGGTGGGCACCTCGCCGAGCCGCTCCCCCACCACGAGGCGGCGGGTCACCAGGTCGAGCAGCACGTCGTTGCCGCCACAGAGCACCGACCTCGTCGCCTCGGTGACCTCGGCCAGTCCGGGCAACGGCCGGTCCCGCAACGCGGCCAGCGCCTCGGCGAGGCGAACCGCCTCGATCACGTGCGCGGAGGAAACCGGGAGGTCCTCCTCCCGCAGCACCCTCGCGACCCGCGTCAGCCAGTGGGCGGTCACCTGCCCCGTCGTGCCGAACAGGTGGTCGTACCAGCCCGGCGAGCTCACCCCCGCGCCGTACCCGCCCGCACTGGCCAGCCTGCCGTGCGTCCACGGCACCCAGGTGCAGGCGACCCTGTGCTTCGGCAGCTCGCGCAGCAGCGCGCGGTCCGCGGTGGCCGGAGGCAGGGGCCCGGTCAGTGCCGGGACGTGCCAGGCCCCGCAGACCACCGCGATGGTGCCGAACCCGGCCTTCATCGCCTTGCGCAGCACGGTGCGCATGTACGCCTCGCGCCGCGCCTCGAACAGCCGCCCGGGGCCTTCGGCGCCCCCGGCCCCCGATCCGTCCGTTGTGGACGATCCCCGCAGGGCCCGCATGGCCTCGGCGATCACGCCGAACGGCGAGGTGCCCTCGAGGCGGTGCTCGACGATGTCGTCCCACCAGCGTTCCGGATCGTCGTAACCGCCCGCCGCCGCCAGTCCGGCCAGTGGATCGGCGGACCGGCCCGCCCGCTCCTCCGGTTCCCGGGCGAGTTGGTGCGCCGCGGGCAGATCGCAGAACCACACCGGCACCGCGGCCTCCACGGCGTACCGGATCGCCTGCCACTCGGGACTGAACACCGCGAACGGCCAGAAAGCCGCGCGCGAGGGATCGTCCGTGGCGTAGGCGAGCAGCGCGACCGGGGGCCGCAGCGCGGGATCGGCGGCGGCCAAGAGCACCGCCTCGGCCTCCGGCGGCCCCTCGATCAGCACCACGTCGGGCCGCAGCTCGCGCAGGCGGGCGGCCACCGCACGGGCCGAACCGGGGCCGTGGTGGCGGATGCCGAGCAGCTCCACCACCGGCCGCGGCGCCGCCGCCGCAGTCCGGTCGTTCATCCCGCGAGTTCCCGGCAGGCCCGGTAAAAGTCGGCCCAGTCGTCGCGCTCCCGCACCACCGTCTCGAGGTACTCAGACCACACCACCCGGTCGGCCACCGGATCCTTCACCACCGCGCCGAGCAGCCCCGCCGCGACATCGTGCGGACGCAGCACGCCGTCGCCGAAATGGGCCGCCAGCGCGAGCCCGCCGGTGACGACGCTGATCGCCTCGGCCGTGGACAGCGTGCCGGACGGCGATTTCACCGCGGTGCGCCCGTCCTCGGTGCGACCGGCCCTCAGCTCCCGGAACACGGTGACCACCCGCCGGATCTCGGCCAGCCCGGCGTCCGGCACCGGCAGCGCCAGCGACCGGCCCAGCTCACCGACCCGCCGCGCCACGATGGCGACCTCGTCATCCACCGAATCGGGCAGCGGCAGCACGACCGTGTTGAACCGGCGGCGCAACGCGCTGGACAGCTCGTTGACGCCCTTGTCCCGGTCGTTGGCGGTGGCGATCACGCTGAACCCCGGCCGGGCCTGGACGTGCAGGCCGAGCTCCGGCACCGGCAGGGTCTTCTCGGACAGGATGGTGATCAGGCTGTCCTGCACGTCGGCCGGTACGCGGGTCAGCTCCTCGACGCGCGCCACCTTGCCGTCGGCCATCGCCCGGTACACCGGGCCGGGCACCAGCGCCTTCTCACTCGGCCCCTCCGCGATCAGCCGCGCGTAGTTCCAGCCGTAGCGGATGGTCTCCTCACCGGTGCCCGCCGTGCCCTGCACGACCAGGGTGGAATCGCCGCTGATCGCCGCCGCGAGATGCTCCGAGACCCAGGTCTTGGCCGTGCCCGGCACACCGAGCAGCAGCAGGGCGCGGTCGGTGGCGAGGGTGGCCACCGCGACCTCGACCAGCCGCCGCGGCCCGAGGTACTTCGGGGTGATCGCGGTGCCGTCCGGCAGGGTGCCGCCGAGCAGGTAGCGCACCACCGCCCAGGGCGACAGCCGCCAGGACGGCGGGCGCTCCCGATCGTCCGCGGCGGCCAGCGCGGCCAGCTCGTGCGCGTACGCCTGCTCGGCGAAGGGGCGCAGCACGGTCTCGGTCATGACAACTCCTCGTACAGTTCGCGGC
>NZ_VJWX01000091.1 GCF_007713715.1 Amycolatopsis rhizosphaerae | reverse complement strand
GGGTGACCCAATACGGCTACGACGCGCTCGGAAACATCGTGGAGCGCCGCAGCCCGACCGGGACCACCCGCTACACCTACGACGCCCTCGGCAGGATGACCTCGGCGGTACTGGGCGATGTCGAGCTCAAGGTGGGCTACGACAGCGAAGGCACCGTGCTCAGCGAGTCCGTCGACGGCCGCACGCTGACCTACCAGTACACGGACGACGGCCGCGTCACCCGGCGCACACCGTCCGGAGTGGACAGTGTGTGGACTCTCGGCGCCGCGGGCGATCCCGTCTCGCTCACCGTCGCCGGGCACACGGTGCGCTTCGGGCACGACGCGGGGGGCCGGGAGGTCACGCGCACGGTCGACGGCCGCGTAACCGTCTCCCAGGACTTCGACGCCGACGACAACCTCGTGGCACAGTCCGTCCAGGGCGGTACCGCCCAGCGACACCGCCGGTTCACCTACCGGCGGGACGGGCTGCTCACCGGGATCGACGACGCGCTGGCCGGGCAGACCCGGCTCGTGCTGGACGCGGCCGGGCGCGTCGTCGAAGTGCACACTCCGCGCGGAAGCGAGGCCTACCGCTACGACGGCGCCGGTAACGTGGTCGAGGCGCGGGAACTGCTCGCGGGGCCGACCGCGGGGGTTCGCCGCTACCACGGCAACAGGTTGGTCTCGGCGGGTGCCGTCGCCTTCGAACACGATCAGCAGGGCCGCGTGCTCGCGCGCCACGAGGGCGGCCGGGTCTGGCGGTACGTCTGGGACGGCCACGACCGCCTGGTCGCGCTCGCCACCCCCGAGGGCGACCAGTGGCTCTACCGCTACGACCCGATCGGACGGCGCATCGCCAAGCGACGCGTCACCACCACTGCGTCCGGCGCATCGAGGGTGGCCGAGTACTACGAATTCACCTGGAGCGGCGCACTGCTGGTGGAGCAGGTCCACGTCGACGAGCGGGGCACCCGGACCGTCACCACCTGGGACCACCACCCCGGCGACGACCGCCCGGTGGTCCAGGTCGAGCGGTCGGCCACGCTGGGTGAGCGGTTCTTCGCCATCGTCACCGACCTGATGGGACGGCCGACGGAACTCGTCGACCCCGCGGGATCGTTGGTGTGGCAGGCAAACCCGGGACTCTGGGGTCGCGAGCCCGGCCCGGCGGCCACTCCGCTGCGGTTCCCGGGGCAGTACGCCGACGCCGAATCGGGGCTGCACTACAACCTCTACCGCTACTACGATCCCGCGACCGGCCGGTACCTCAGCCAGGATCCGCTCGGGCTCGCCCCGGCGCCGAATCCCGCGGCCTACGTCGGCAATCCCCTGGCCGACTGCGACCCGCTCGGGCTCGCCCCGAAGTGCAACACGGGAAAGGGTCAGAAGGGGCAGAAGCCCGACCGTCCCGGCGGGGGCAACGACGCGGGCAACCTGCCCGGCAAGGGCGGGACCTCGGCGAGCGGGGCGTCGAAGAAGGCGACGCATCCGCTCGGCAGGCACGACGGGGTCGAGGTGCAGGTCGACTCGCACCAGGGCAAGCACCAGGTTGGGGCCACCAGTTTCGGCATGAAGTACACCGGCGGCTCGGGCACGAAGTTCCCCTCCAACGTGGGTGACAAGTGGCACGAGGATTACTTCTCGAAAGAGGTCGGCAAGTACACCAAGGAAGGCCCGGCCGGTGAACTCGACGCGAAGGTGGCGTCGAAGAAGGACAACCTTGCCGCGCACGAGGAGAAGGTCGAGGAACTCAAGAGCGAGTTCGCGGCCAAGGAGCAGGCGTTCAAGCAGGCCGGCAAGGAAGACAAGCCGGCCATCAAGCAGGAGGCCATGGAACTCAAGGAGCAGTACCAGGCGGCGGTCGCCGAGCGGGACGCCGCGAAGCAGGAGTACGACGCCGCGAAGGCGGAACGCGAAAGCCATGGCGAAGGAAACGCGATCCAGTACGACAAGAACGCGAAACCGGACGGCGTCCAGTACGACATGACCACCCAGTGGGTCAAGGAGGGTGACGACGGGCACTGGGTGACGACGTACCACGCGAATCCGGTGAGCAACACCTGGTGGAATGACTACGGCAGGCAGATCGCCAAGGAGTACAACCTTCCCGGCCCCTCGAAGTCCTGAGTGCCGCCGTCCCGTGTGGTGCCGGGGAGGCCGTGGTGCGCTCGATGCGCGCCGGGCTCCCCGGCACCCGCTCAGGCGCCGTGGGGTGTCCGGAGCCGGGCGAGCGGGATGTACTCCGCGCGCCGGGGTCGGGAACTTCCCCGTTCTCGCCGGACAAGAGTCGTTTCCCTCGGTCCGATAAGGGGAACAGGCTGGTGAACGGCTCGCGAGGACGGGGGCGGGAGAGTGAAGACGCAGCGGCTGCACGGCGGAAGGCTCGTGGTCCTGGTCATCGCCGCGGCCCTGGTACTCGGGGTCGCGACGACCGCGGTGCTCGCCGCGACCGGGGTCTTTCGTCCCACGCCGTCCGCCACCCGCTGCGGCGCGCCCGTCCTGCCCGGGCAGGTGGTGGACGTGACCGCCTCGGACATGGGCCGCGGGATGATGGGCGGCCCCGGGATGATGCGGCTGTGGCCGCGCCCGGCCACGGTGCGGCCCGGGCAGGTGTCGCTGCGGGTGTTCAACGCGGGCAGTCAGGCACACGAGGTGCTGGTGCTGCCGCTCGCGGCGGGTCAGACGGCCGGGAACCTTCCGGTCGGCAGTGACGGGAAGGTGGACGAGACCGGCAGCCTGGGCGAGGCGTCGAACAACTGCGGCGCGGGGGAGGGCGACGGCATCGAACCGGGCGCGGTGGGCTGGACCACGGTGACGCTGCAACCGGGCCGCTACGAGCTGCTGTGCAACATGCCCGGGCACTACGCCGCCGGTATGTACACCGAACTGGACGTCACGGGGGCCTAGGGGGCCTGCCTTGTGAGCCTCAAAGCCAGTCGCGCCGCCTGAACACGACGTACAGCGCGGCGGAGAGGATCACGATGACGGCCGTGGAGACCCAGAAGCCCCAGGTCTGGTCGAACCCCGGATAGGGGATGTTCTGGCCGTAGAACCCGGTGATCGCGGTGGGCACCGCGATGATGGCGGCCCAGCTGGTGACCTTCTTCATGATCGTGTTGAGCCGGTTGCCCTGGAGGTTGAGCTGGGTCTCCCGGATGGTCGTGACCAGGTCCCGCAGTGATTCGGTCCATTCCGTGGCGCGCAGGACGTGGTCGTAGACGTCCTGGTAGTAGGGCATGAGCACATCGTCGACGATGTGGAAGTCGCGGCGCATCAAGGCGTTCACGACCTCCCGCATGGGCAGGACCACCCGGCGCAGGGTGACCAGGCTCTTGCGCAGGTGCAGGGAGCGCCGCTGCATGTCCTTGTGGTCGACGTCCTCGGCGAAGACCAGGTCTTCCAGCGCCTCGATTTCCTCGTCGAGGGCTTGCACGGCGTCGAAATGGCTGTCGACGACGTGGTCGAGCAGGCCGTGCACGAGGAAACCGACACCGCTTTTGCCCAGTTCCGCCGCGGAATCCCAGCGCCGGACCACGTCGTCGATGTCGAAGTCCTCGTCCTTGCGGACGGTGACCAGGGCCCGCTCGGTGAGGAAAGCGGCGACCTCGGCCTTGCCGAGCACCCCGGTGGCGGGGTCGAGGCGGACGGCGTAGGCGGTGAGGAACGCGTGGGTGTCGTAGCGATCGAGCTTGGGACGCTGGTGTTCGTGTACCGCATCCTCCACGGCGAGCCGGTGCAGGCTCAGCTCCTCGGCGATGGTCGCGAGATCCTCTTCGGTGGGGGCGCACATGTCCAGCCAGACCGTGGCGCCCGGATCGCCCAGATGGTCGGAAATGTCGGCTGCGGGGAAGTTCTCGGCTTCCAGGACGCCGTTGCGGTAGAGACGGGTGCGGGCCATGGCGCCCCACGGTAGAGACCGGCGCGGCACCGGCTCACCCCGGGCCGGAAATCATCCTTTCCGCGAGATGCGGCGTGCGGGCCGGTGGGCGGAGGGTGAAAAACGCCCGGAAATCCGGTCCGGGCAACGGGATGCGGTGGGCCGGGGGAGAGGGGTTGGTACCGATGACCGGGTGCGGGGACGAAGCCGGGACCGACTTCGCGCCGCTGCGCGCGGTGGCCGACGCCCTCCTCTACGAGGGCTACCAGCTCCACCCCTGCCGCGAATCCTCGCCCCGGAACCTCGTTCGGAGGCAGTCCGGGGTGCTGGCCCCGCGGCCGTGGGTCGAGCGAAACGGGCCCGTCGCGGCGGTCGTCGCCGGTTCGGTGGAATCGTGGCGCCAGCAGACCGAATGTGTCGTCGAGGCCCGTGAGGGTGACGACGTCACGCTCCGGGCGCGGATCCGGTTCCTGCAGACACAGGGGAAAAGCGTCGAGCGGCGAGGGCCCGGCGGCCGGTACACCGGCGTGGAGTCGCTCGACGTCGACGGAACCCGGCATCTGTCCTTCGACGAGGCCGTACCGCATGAGGCGGACCTCGTCGTGCCGTTCGGCGACCTGGTGGACGGTTTCACGGCCGGGATCGGCGCTCCCGGCGGGGAGGAGACCTCCGCCCTGGGTGCCGTGGGCCGGGTGGTGCGCCGCCGGTGGCCGCTCGAAGCCGTGGCGAGGCTGCGTGCCGAACCGGTCGAAGGACAGGACGGGGTGTACCGGTTGCGCGTCCGCATCGAGAACACGAACACGGCGATCGGCCCCGGGGCCTCCCGTGCGGTGGCGCTGCGTCAGGCGCTCATCGCCACACACATCCTGCTGGGTGGGTGCGGGTTGCGTTTCGTGTCGCTGCTGAAACCACCGGAGTGGGCGAGACGGCCCGTCGCCGCCTGCCAGAACATCCACACCTTCCCGGTCCTCGCCGGACCGTACGGCAGTCGTGAACACCTGCTCTCGGCACCGATCCCGCTCTACGACTACCCGCAGAGCACCCCGTGTTCCGGCGGCGACCGCCGGGACGCGACCGAGCCGCTCCCGGTATGACCACCGCATCGCGGTGCGGAGGCCGGTCACGGATGGTCGGCGGGCACCGGGGCCTGTGCTCCCGAAGGCCGTTCCCCCCGGAGCCTGCCGAGCAGCCGGTCACCTTCGAGGTCCAGGCGGGGGAGGACCCGGTCGAGCCGGCGCGGGATCCACCACGCGCGCTCCCCGACGATCGCCAGCACCGCCGGTACCAGGGTCATGCGCACGAGGAAGGCGTCCACCAGGATGCCGACGGCGAGGGCGAACCCGACCTGCACGACCATCGGGTCCGCGTTGAACGCGAATCCGGCGAACACCGAGATCATGATGATCGCGGCCGCGGTCACCACGCGGCCCGCGGTGGCGAAGCCGGAGGTGATCGCCCGGTGCCCGGTCTCGCCGTGGACGCGGGCTTCGCGGATCGAGCTGACCAGGAAGACCTGGTAGTCCATGGCGAGCCCGTAGAGCACGCCGGTGACCACGATCGGGAGCAGGCTGAGCACGGGGGCGGTGGCGTCGAGTCCGAGCAGTCCCCGCAGCCAGCCCCACTGGAACACCGCGGTGGTCACGCCGAGGGTGGCGGCGACGCTGAGCAGGAACCCGACGGTGGCCTTGACCGGCACGACGAGGGAACGGAACACGAGCAGCAGGACGAGCAGCGACAGACCGAACACGGTGGCCAGGTAGACCGGCAGGGCCGCGGCGATCCGGGCGGAGACGTCCAGGGCGAGAGCGGTGAACCCGGTGGTGCCGAGGGAAACGCCGTCCTGCCGTTCGAGCAGGCCGGCCCGGTCGCGAAGGGTCTGGACGAGCTGCCGGGTTTCCTCGTCGTTCGGCCCGCCCGCGGGGATGACGCTCAGGATCGCGGTGTCCCCGCGGCCGTTCGTGCCTGTCAGGGAGACCGAGACGGCTCCGGGCATCGCCCGGAGCGCGGCGGCGACCCGCCCCAGTGCCTCCGGCGGGATCGCTTCGCCGGGGACGGTGTTGCGGGCCACGACCGTCAGCGGTCCGTTGTAGCCGGGGCTGAAGGCCCGGCTGACGGCGTCGAAACTCTGCCGCTGGGCGGTGCCGGAGTGGTAGCTGGCTCCGGAAGGAAGACCGAGTTTCATGTCCAGCGCGGGCAGGGCCAGCACGGCGGGGATCACCAGTGCGCAGGCGAGCGCGAGGTGACGGTGCCGCACCAGCCTGCCCGGCCGTCGCGCCGCCTTGGGGCCGGTGGTGCGGGGTTTCGCGCGGACCCTGGCCGAGCACACCCGCTCGCCGAGCAGCCCGAGCAGGGCGGGCAGCAGGGTCACGGCCGCCAGTACCGCGATGGCCACCGTCGCCGCGGCGACCAGTGCCATGGTGGTGAACAGGGTGATGCCCACGACGAGCAGGCCCGCCAGTGCGATGACGACGGTGCTGCCCGCGAAGAAGACGGCGGTGCCCGCCGTGCCGACGGCACGGGCGGTCGCTTCCCGCGCGTCGAGGCCTTCGCCGAGGATCAGGCGGCGTTCCCGGTTCACGATGAACAAGGCGTAGTCGATCCCCACCGCCAGCCCCAGCATGAGGGCCAGAACCGCGCTCAGGGAATGCATTTCCAGCACGTGCGACAGCGCGAAGGCGCCGCCGACCCCGAGCGCGACACCGGTGAGCGCGATGATCAGCGGCAGCCCGGCGGCGAGCACCGAGCCCAGCGTGATCACCAGCACGATCGCGGCCACGGCCAGGCCGGTGATCTCGCCCGCCCCGGCCAGTTCCGGAATCTCGATCATGGATGCGCCGGGCAGTACCCGGATGCCCAGCCCGGACACCGGGGCCCGGGCCGCGTCGAGGGTGCGCGCGACGGTGCCCGCGGGCAGTTCGTAGGTCTGGACGTCGAACTGGAACTGCAGCAGGGCCACCGAGCCGTCGGCGGAGACCAGCACGCCCGGGACCGGACGGCCGTCGGCCGGCAGGAGGGCGGGTCCTCCTGGCGCCGGGCCGCCGCTCGCCCCGGCCACCGCGGCAGTGGCGCGCAGCAGGGCACTGTCGGGGCCCTTCGCCAGCTCCGCGGCCAGTACCCGCCGCGGGTCGATGACGTGCGGGCACCGGTACACCCCGTCGACCGCCGCGACGAGCGCCTGCCTGCCGGGGCCCTCGTCGAGCCGGGTGCCGTCCGGGGCGCGGAAGGCCACCATGCCCTGGCCGCCCGCGGCCTCCGGCATGGCCGCCGCGAGTTCGTCGATGACCTGCTGGGACGGGGTTCCGTCGATGCGCACCTCGTTGCTGACGTGCACGGGGAAGGCCAGCAGCAGTCCGGTCAGCGCGGCGAGCACCGCGGCCCAGCCGCCGACCAGCCACCACCGCCGGGTGAAGGCGAACCTGCCGATCCGGTAGAGCAGCACGGACATCGGACACCTCCCGGAAGCGATAGTGGACTATCGAAACGAGAGGGGGCTATCACCCATTGGTGTCACAGGCTCGGTTAGCGTGGACCTTGGTGAAGGAGGGGGTGGCTGTGCCGGGAAATGACTCTCGTGCACCGCGCCGCAGGGTGGACGCGCTGTCGAACACGGCGCGGATCATCGCGGCCGCACGGCGGGTGTTCGGCAGGGGTGACGGGTCCGGTTCCCTGGAGAAGATCGCGGCCGAGGCCGGTGTCGGAATTGCCACGCTCTACCGGCACTTCCCGAATCGGGAGGCTCTCGCGCGCGCGGTGTTCGACGACCTGTTCGACACCGAGATCGCCCCCATGCTCCAGGGCGTGGCCCACGGCGGCACCCTGCGCGGATCGCTGACGGACGTGGTCGAACGGATCCTCGACGTGCTCGTCGAGGAACGCGGGCTGATCTCCTTCGCCGGGAACTTCATCGAGCTCGCGAGCGAAACCCTCACCCGCTTCGCCCAGCCGTTCCGGGAACTGCTGGGCAGGGCGCAGGCCGACGGCGAGGTCCGGCAGGCCCTCCTCGCCGAGGACCTGCCCCGCATCCTCGTGATGGGGGTGGCCGCGCTGACGCTCCCCGGCACGACAAAGGCCGTCCGGAACCGGTATCTCACGCTGATCTTCGACGCACTCGACGTGCGGGGAGCCACTCCGCTGCCCCCGCTCGAAGGGCGGGACCACGAGCGGTGAGTCCCACGCTCGTGCGCTCGTGTCCCACGCTCCGGCGCGTGAGTTCCACGCTCGGCCGCTGTTCGTGTCAGGGGCGCGCCCTCAAGGCGACCTTGAGGGCCGGGCGGCGTCGCAGGGTTCGAGGGCGAAAAACGGGCTAATTCCCAGACATGCCCCTGCTCGACTCGGTTCCGATCGCGGCGCTTCCGCTGGAGCGGTTCGAGCCGGTGATCGGCGGTGGAGCCTTCCACCGGCTCTTGGAGCGTTTCGCGCGTGCCCGCGACCTCCTCGGCGGGCACGCGATGTGGCACGTCAACTCGACCTCGCGGGGCGGCGGCGTGGCCGAAATGCTCGTTTCGCTGCTCGCGTACGGCCGGGGGGCCGGCATCGACGAGCGGTGGGAGGTCATCGAAGGCAACGAAGCCTTCTTCTCGGTCACCAAGCGCATCCACAACAACCTGCACGGCGCCGCCGGTGACGGCCTGCCGCTCGACGACGAGGCGCGCGAGGTGTACGAGTCGGTCACCCTCGCCGCGGGGGAGGAACTCGCGGAGCGGATCGTGCCGGGGGACATCGTCCTGCTGCACGATCCGCAGACGGTGGGCATGATCCCCGTGCTCAAGCGGCTCGGCGTGCCGGTCGTGTGGCGGTGCCACGTCGGGATCGACGCCCCGTCCTCGCACACGCGCGCGGCATGGGCGTTCCTGCGCGGTTACGTGCGGCAGGCCGACGCCTACATCTTTTCCCGCAGGCAGTACGTCTGGGAGGATCTCGATCCGGACAGGACCGTCCTCATCGCCCCGGCGATCGACATCTTCTCGCCCAAGAACCAGGTGCTCTCCGACGGTCAGGTCGACGGGATCCTCTCCGCCGCGGGGCTGCAGGAGGGTTCCCGGACGTTCGCGGTCGAGCCGTCCTTCCTCCGCATGGACACCTCGCCGGGGCGGGTCGAGCGGCGCGCCGAGGCGGACGAGCGCCGGCGCCTTCGCCCGGATGACGTGGTGGTGCTGCAGATTTCGCGATGGGACCGGCTGAAGGACCCGATCGGGGTGATCGACGGGTTCGTGCGCCACATCCTTCCCCGTTCGGAAGCGCATCTCCTCTACGCGGGACCGTCCGTCGACGCGATCTCCGACGATCCCGAGGGCAAGGAGGTACTCGAGGAGGCGCGGGGACGCTTCGCGGCTTTTCCCGGAGAGGTACAGGAACGCCTCCACCTCGTGACGCTCCCGATGGTGGACGTCGAGGAGAACGCCGCGATCGTCAACGCGTTGCAGCGCCGTGCGCAGGTGGTGGTGCAGAAGTCGATCGCCGAGGGGTTCGGGCTCACCGTGGCCGAGGCCATGTGGAAGGAACGACCGGTGGTGGCCAGCCGGATCGGCGGAATCCAGGACCAGATCGAGGACGGCCGGTCCGGGAAGCTGGTCGGCGCGCAGGACCTGGCCGCCTACGGCCGGGCCGTCGTCGACCTGCTCACGGAGCCGGCGCTGGCGGCGCAGATGGGCGCGCGGGCCCGGTTCCGCGTGCGCGATGCCTTCCTCGGGACCCGGTCGCTGCTGCAGTACATCGCCCTCTTCGAACGCCTCGTGCTGGGGCAGGGGCATCCGGCGGAGGTGTCGGTCCCCTCGGGCTACGTCTAGCAGTCGTCTAGCAGTCGTCTAACAGTCGTCTAACAGTCGTCTAGCAGAGCCCTCGTGGGATCGCTCGTTGGGCCAGTCGAGGGAGATTGTCTCTTTCATCCCTTATCGTGGTTTTCGCCCGTTACACTCCGAGCCTGCGAATGGTGCCGTGGCGCGAAGGGGGCGACGTGGACGCACGCATCCTCGACCCGGAGGGGGCTCGTGAGCGGTTGGCCGCGTGGAAGGACCGGATCGACAAGCTGGCGGCCGACACGCGGGCGATGAGCGAGCGGCTGCAGGCGGTGCGGGTCACCGCCGGCGATCCGGCCGGGCTGGCCGAGGTCACCGTCGACTCCACCGGTGCGCTGGTGGACCTGCGGCTGACCGACCGGATCCAGCGGACGCCCCCGGCCGTCGTCGCCAGGACGATCCTGGCCACGCTGGGGGAGGCGAGGAACCGGCTCGCCGACCAGTCACGGGAAATCATCAGCGAGACTGTGGGCACCGGGTCCGCCGCAGCGGCCCGCGCGATCGCCGACACCGTCGAACGACGGTTGCGCACCGGCCCGCCTCCCGAACGCCCCGGCGGTTCCGGCGATGACGACGAAGGGTTCGACCTGCGCTCCTACCTCGGCCGGCGGTGAACGTGGGCGAGGGGTACCACGTCGACGTGGAGCAGCTCCGTGCCCACGCGGCCAACGTCGAGGCGATCAAGGACCGGTTCGGCGCGGTGAAAGCGGCCGGCACGCGGATCGCCCGGGACGATCAAGCCTACGGCCTGCTGTGCGGGTGGATCGCCGCCGTGTTGGAGGACCGGCACACGCGGCAGGGCGAGTTGTTCTCCTATGTGGAGGAAAACCTCGCTCTGGTCGCGCAATCGCTGCGCACCACCGCGGAAGAGTACGAAGCACTGGAAGACCGGCACACCGGCCTGATCCGCTCGGCCGCCGAGGAGGTGGCATGACGGACGACTCGCTGGTCGCCCCGGTGCGGTCCTCCCGGGAGGCGTGGACCGGGTCCGGTCTCGCGGACAGCATCGAGGGGCTGGTCGAGGCGATCGACAGCGAGGGCTGGGTCGACGACGTGCTGGCGGGCGCGGCACTGGGGGTCGAGGTCGCGGCCAGTGTGATGGACCCCATCAGCGCCCTGCTGGCCAACGGCCTTGGCTGGGCCATGGAGTACTTCGACCCGCTGCGGGAGATGCTGGACGAGCTCACCGGGAAGCAGGACGTGGTCCGGTCCCATGCGGAGACCTGGAACAACATGGCCACCGAACTGGACGACATGGCCACCGACCTCCGCTCCCGGCTCGCCGGCGACCTTCCGGACTGGCACGGCGACGCCGCGGACGCCTATCAGCGCATGATGGCGAACAACGTGGAAGCACTCGGTGGCCTGGCCGCGATCTCCGCGGCGATGGCGGCGGCCACCGAGGGGGCGGGTGGTCTGGTGGAGCAGACGCGCGAGATCGTCCGCGACCTCATCGCCGACCTGGTCGCCCGGGTGATCGTGTGGGCGGCCGAGGCGATCTTCGTGATCACGATTCCGGTGGTCGCCGCGCAGATCGCCGCCGCGGTGGTCAAGTGGGCGGGGCGCATTCTCACCTACACCACGGGGCTGATCACCAGCCTGACCAACCTCACCAAGCTGCTCGACGGATAGGGCGGTCATGGCGAGACCGAAGAATCCGGGGCATGGCCGGGACGGCGTTGACGGCGAAACCGGAAGGCCGTCGCAGAAACACGGTGACATCGACGCCGGGGCGGGAATCTCCAGCGCGCAGCGGGCCACCTTCGAAGCCGCGCAGCAGGGACGGCCGGGAGGTTCCGATGGCCGCACGCCACCACCGAATCCGCCGGGCCGGACGGGACACACCAGGCCGTCGGGACAACCCGACCCGAACTCCGAACCCGGTGGGACACCGACCGACACCTCCGTGGGAAGTCCGAAACAGCGCGAAGGCCACCGGATCGAGAACGATTCGGCGACCATCCTGGCCAGGGCCGGGTACAAGATCAGCCAGAACACCGGTGAGAAGGGTGTGAACGGCACCAGCGACCCCGACTACAACATGGAGGGCAAGCTGTGGGACTGCTATGCGCCGAGCAGCGACAAGCGGGACAACGTCCGGAGCGAGCTCCGTGACAAGGCGAAGAAACAGTCCGGCAGTATCGTCATCAACATGGCACGGAGCCCGATGACGGTGGAGGAGATGAAGGCGATCCTCCCGCACGTCAAGGGGCTCGAAGAAGTGAAGATCATCGACAGGAACGGCACCATCATCGATGCCTTCCCGCAGTGACGGCAGGATGTGATTCGTGTCCATCACCTACAAGCTCGAACTGGGGGCGCCGGTCGCCCCGAGCGCGGTCGTGTCCGCCCTGACCGAGGGCGCCGCCGGAATCGCCGAAGCGCACACGGGCACCAAGGGATCGCTGCGCGGAGGCGGCTGGTTCGATGTCGACGTCGCCGAATACGACCCGCCCGACCCGGTGGAGCAGGAGTTCGGCTTCGCGCCGACCGTCGAGGTCTACTTCGGACTGAGCAAGTCCGGCGACTTCGAGGCCCAGGAGACCGATGTGCTCCGGCTGGTTCTCGCCGTGCTGGCCAGGATTCCCGGGGACGCGCTCCTCCATTTCGAGCACGACGAAGTGTGGCTGCTCCGTCGTGGTGGGCGGTTGACCGTCAACGGGGCCCTGTGGAAGCCCCAGCAGCTCGCCCTGCTTTCCCCACCGTACGAGACGGCGCCACTGGCGTTCGGTTGAGCCCCGCCGTGGCGGGGCTCGCCACCGTCACTCCGGATCGCGCCCCGTGTTCGACGTGGTGGCCACGAAGCGCGCGAGATCGGCCGACTGCCGTATCCGGGTGGGTTCGTGGACGTACATCATGTGTCCCGCCGGATAGTGGGCGCGCTCGATGTTCCCCCGGAGCTGTGCGGGAATGGCCAGATGCGCCAGCACGTGTTCGGCCGCGAAGTACGGGGTGGCGCCGTCGTAGTGGCCGAACGCCACATGCACCTTGAGATGGGGGTTCGCGCGCATCGCCGAACCGAGTTCGTCGACCGCGGACACCGGGCGTCCTTCGAACTCCGAGAACGACCACCGGGAACCGGCGTCCATGGACAGCACCTCGTAGCGCAGGTCGCTGGCGTAGCCCAGTTCCTCCCGCACGTAGTGGTTGAATCCCGCGGTGTAGGCCCCGGCGATCCGCGAGTACGAGGCGTCGTCGCTCATCCGTTCCGCGCCGCCGTCGGGTTCCCAGCCGGTGAACCGGCCGTCCAGGCGCCCGGTGGCCAGGCCGCGGTCGCGGAGCAGTTCGGTGAAGAACCGCATGTGTTCGATCCGCAGCTCCACCCGGTCCACATAGGACTCCGAGAGCCCGGTGAGGGAGGCGAGCCTGCGGGCCACGTCCGCGCGGTCGGCGCCGGACAGCCTCCAGCCGCGGGCCAGGGCCCAGGGCAGGTCCCGGGAGGCGAAGTCCTCGGCCTCGGCCAGCACCTCGCCGAGCGGGCGGTCACCGTGCTTGCCGTGGTAGTGCGCGATGGCGGCGTAGGTGGGGACGAACAGCGCGGACGACTGGTCACCGCCGGCGGGGAAGGAGATCGTGCCCAGGTCGAGCACCGCCGACAGCAGGATCAGGCCGTTCAGGTACATCCCGTGCCGCTGCTGCAGATGCGATGCCAGCGCGGCGGCCCGCAGCGTGCCGTAGGACTCTCCGGCCAGGTACTTCGGCGAGAGCCAGCGCCCGTTGCGGGAGGTCCAGAGACGGATGATCTCGCCGATCGACTCCAGATCGCCGGTGAAGCCGTGGTAGCCGGACGGGTCGCCGCCGCTCACCGCCCGCGAGTAGCCGGTGGACACCGGATCGATGAACACCAGGTCGCTGTGCACCAGCAGGGTTTCCGGGTTGTCGGCGAGCCGGTAGGGCGGTGGTGCCGGGGAGTCCACGTCGCCCGACAGGACCCGGCGCGGCCCCAGCAGACCCAGGTGCAGCCAGATGCTGGCCGAGCCGGGGCCGCCGTTGAACGCGAAGGTCACCGGCCTGGTGGCCGGGTCCGCGCCGTCGGCGGTGTAGGCGGTGAGGAAGACCTCCGCCTTGGCGACGTGCCCGTCGAACTTGCCGTCGGTCAGCGCCTCTTCCCGCAGCACGATGCGTCCGGTTTCGGCGGTGTAGGCCAGTTCCCGGTCCGTCAGGCGCAACGTGTGCGGCGTGCGGACGAGATCGTCGGTGGGCGTGGGGTTTTCGGGGGAGTCGTTCACTATCGCACCTCGGCCAGCATCGCGTGCAGTTGTTCGGGACTGGCGGCACCGCCGTGCGCCAGTACCGTTCCGGTTCCGCTGGTGATCGCCGCGTAGGGCGGCCAGGGAATGTTGTTGGTTTCGAACACCCGGGGCCCCGTCACCACGGGAAGGTCGTCGTCCTGTACGGCCACGTGCTCACGCAGTTCCGCCTCGGAGGCGGCGCTCACCAGCACGAGCCGGAACCCCTTCGCCGCCGAACGGAACTCGGGCAGCATGCGGCGGCACAGCCCGCAGTCCGGGGAGACGAAGGCGAAGAGCAGGAACTCGGAGCCCGCACCGAGTTCGCCGATCGGGGCCGGAAGGTCGATGATCGTGCCGGTGCGCGGCCCGACCGGACGGGTGGTCCGGCGCCTGACCAGTGTGGACAGTCCGAACAGGACGGCCAAGATGACGGCCGCCACCGCCAGGTGTACCGGACGGAAGGCGGCTCGCGTGGCCAGCGCCGCCGGAACGGTCAGCGCCAGCAGGAGCCCGGTGCGCACCAGCGTGCCGGGGCCGATCGTGTCGCGCACTCCGGCGAAACAGCCGCAGTCCACCCGCATGCCGCGCGCCAGGGTCGAGGCCATGCCGGCCAGGAAGGCGGCGAACAGGACGAAGGCCAGCCCGGCGCCCCAGAACCGGGTTCCGGGCAGCACGAGCAGCACCGCGCTCACCAGTTCCGTGCCGAGGACGAGACAAGCTACCGGCAGTGCCGCCCGCGCCGGCACGATGTCGTAGCCCGCGACGGATTTCGCGAACGCGGTGACGTTCGTGAGCTTGCCAAGGGCCGCGAAGGCGAGCACGGCGGCCAGTGCGAGGGGCGCCGAAGCGAGCAGGATCGTCATGCGGTGCTCCGGTCGAGATACGCGTTGGCCTGCAGCCGGTAGAGCTGGGCGTACTGGCCGTCGGCGAGCATGAGTTCGGTATGGGTGCCCTCTTCGGCGACCCGTCCCGATTCCAGCACGTACACGCGGTCGGCGTGGCGCACGCTGGACAGCCGGTGCGTGATCAGCACGACCGTCCGCCCGTCGGCGTGCTGCCGGATCCGTTCGAACAACGCGTGTTCCGCTCGGGCGTCCAGCGCGGAACTCGGCTCATCGAAGATCATCAGTTCCGCGTCCCGGTAGAAGGCCCGCGCGATCGCGATCCGTTGCCACTGCCCGCCGGAGAGGTCCTGGCCCTGATGGAACCGCCGGTCCAGCAAGGTGTCGTAGCCGTGCGCCAGCCTGCCGATGACCTCGTCGGCTCCGGCGGTCTCCACCGCCTCGGCGAGTCTGACGGGGTCCACCGGCCTTCCGAGCGTGACGTTCTGGCGCGCGGTCAGCGGCCAGCGGGTGTGGTCCTGCGCGATGACCGAAATCTTCTCCCGCAGCGCGTCCCCGGATATTCCGGCGAGATCCGTGCCGTCCCAGCGGATCGTGCCCGAGTCCGGTGTGTACAGTCCCGCGAGCAGTTTGGCCAGGGTGGTTTTGCCCGATCCGTTCTCCCCGACCAGTGCCACCACCTCGCCCCGCCGGATCGTCACGCTGACCTCGTGCAGGGCCGGTGTGTCCGAACCCGGGTAACGGAACGTCACGCGATCGGCGACGATCTCGGCGAAACCGGGCGGGGCGGCCGAGCCGCCCACCGAAGGGACCCGGTTCCGCGCCAGTTCGCAGAAGGCGAGATAGTCGCCGAAGTACAGTCCCGCCTCGTAGAGCCGGTTCACCGACTGGACGAGGCTGGTCAGTGAGGTCTGGCCGGTGCGGATCGCCAGCACCGCGGTCCCGGCGACGGCGAGTGCGATCACGCCGAAGGACAGCAGCGCGCCGAGCGCGACGTACACGGCGGCCAGCGCGAGGCCGCCCAGCACGCTGCCCGCGACCCTGGTTCCGGTCCGTTCCCTGGCGACGTCGAGTTCCACCTGCTGCTCGGTTTCGGCGACCTGGTCGTACTCGCCGAGCAGGAACTCGCGCAGGGTGAAGGCCCGGACCTCGGCGGCGGGCAGCCGCTCGGCCATCAGATCGGACAGAAGATACTTGCGCCGGCGTGCGGTGGACACCCGGCGGAAGGCGAGGTAACGCATCCGCGCCGTGCGCAGAGCCGCCCAGCCGTCGGGCACGGCGGTGACGAGCAGCAGGGGCAGCAGCACCGGATGCAGCAAGCCGAGCGTGACGGCGGTGGCGAGCACGCCGATCGCACCGGTGAGGACGTTTACGGTCATTTCCACCACGGTGGCCGAATCCGGCACGCCGTTGTCCCGGGCGCGCTGCATCGCGTTGTGGAACTCTTCGTCGTCGAAGGCGGTGAGCTCGACCTGGGTGGTGAGGTGGAACAGCCGTTTCTCGGCGAGCCGTTCCACTTGTGGTTTCAGCCTTTCCTGCGCCCACGAGGCTCCGGCGAGCAGGCCCGCCCTCAGCGCGGTCGCGCCCGCCACCATGGCGAGTGCGGGCAGCGCGGCGAGCACCCGCTCGGCGGTGGGGCCCGCGGCGAACAGGGATTCCAGTACCCCGGTGGTGGCCAGCAGGCCGAACGCGGTGAAGAACCCCGCCGCGAGGTTGAGGCCGAGCGCGGCCGCGGTGTCGCGACGGCTTGCCTGCCAGGAGATCTTCAGTGCGGCACCGGTGAAAGCGGGCAGGCGGCGGGCCATGGCAGCCAGCCGTGCGGACTGCACTTCTTCGTCGTGGGTTTCCCAGTAGCGGGTGGCGAGACCGGACTGCGCGGTGGCCCCGGCGGAATCGGTGTGGCGGCGCCGTCGTGGCCAGAAGCGCTTCACGACGGGCAAAACTACTGGTTTGTTTCCCACGTGTCAACGAGATGTTTTGGCTCCTTTTGGCGTATCGACGAACCAGGTTCACGGGTGTCAGCCTTGATCGACAATCAGTCCGCACCCACAAGGTGCTTCTGAGAAAGGGGAAACATCATGTCCACTCTCACCCTCGAACCGCGCGATGCGGGCGTTCTCGACGACGAGGCACTC
Source organism: Amycolatopsis rhizosphaerae (assembly GCF_007713715.1). GTDB lineage: Bacteria > Actinomycetota > Actinomycetes > Mycobacteriales > Pseudonocardiaceae > Amycolatopsis_E > Amycolatopsis_E rhizosphaerae. The sequence continues at coordinate 1,191 of NZ_VJWX01000091.1, read as the reverse complement.
ACCGTCGACTTCGAGAACGAACTCGCCGAACTCCTGCACGGGCCGCAGGCCTGCGTGAACACCTGCGTCCGCACGGTGTGCTCGAGCTACCCCTGCTGCCCGTCGATCGTCTGATCCGCCGTTGACCGGAAAAGGCCACCGCCGGCGGTGGTGGCCTTTTCCGCCATGCCATCTTTCTCGCGGAGGAGTCGACTGAATGGGGGTTTCGACGATGGACACGGCAGTTTCCGGCACCGAGGTGGATGTGCGCGCGCTGGTCGCGGGCCTGGCCGGGCCGGAGTGCGAGGTCGACGACGGTGACACCTGGGTCGCGGTCCGGCGGGCAGGACTGCGGATCCCTTCGCAGGGCTGGAAAATCCACATCTCGGCACGGCCGGGGACCCTCGGCGAGACCCTCGGCCGGGTGCTGCCGGTGTTGTTCGCCGCCGAATGCGAGTTCAAGGTGGCCCGCTCGCCCGAGGTCCTGCGCGAACTCAACACGGGTGATCTCGATCCGGGCGTGGTCGGGAAGGCGATCACCGTGTACGCCGCGGAGGAAGCCGTGGTGCCCCTCGGCCTTCGTCTCGCCGAGGCCACGCGGGGCCTGTCCGGTCCCCGCATCGTCAGCGACCGCCGTCTCCGCCGGGACGCGCCGGTGTACTACCGCTACGGCCCGTTCCAGCCGCAGTACCGAGTCGACGACAACGGGGACTTCGAACTGGTCGTCGTCGGTCCGGACGGCGAGGTGCTTCCCGGCGCCGCCGGTCCCGAGTTCGACTGTCCACCGTGGACTTCCGATCCGTTCCGGCCCGCTGCGCGGTCCGGTGCCGCCACGGCATCTGCGGCTTCGCCAGGGAACGGGAACCCGGGGCCCACCCTTGGCGGGATCTACCGCCTGACTTCCGGGGTGATGCGGGGGCCGCGAGGAAGCGTCTACCGTGCGGTGGACCAGGGCGGGCGGCGGCTGGTGATCAAGGAGGCCCGCGCCTACGTCTCCGAGCGCACCGACGGACTGGACATTCGCTGGCAGATCCGCAACGAGCGCCGGATCCTGCAGGCGCTCGAGGGCGTGGCCGGTGTGCCCGGGCTGGTCGACCATTTCCGGCACGGCGAGGACGAGTACCTGGTGACGACGGAGGAGGGCACCACCGACCTCAACCGTTTCGTCAACGAGAACGGACGTTTCTTCGACGAGCCCGGTAACACCGGGCG
>NZ_VJWX01000090.1 GCF_007713715.1 Amycolatopsis rhizosphaerae | reverse complement strand
GCGCAGGCAGACCGGGAGCGGGGCGCCGGGGTCGAGGCGCGGGAGCGCCGGAACCTGGGAGCGGGGGTCGGTGGACCAGCGCTGGACCCGGGTGTCGGGCGCGGAAACGACCAGCTCACCGGCGTCCCAGATCGCGTAGTGGGCGCGGGCTCCGGGCACGAGGGTGCCGGTGAGGCCGTCGTTCACGCCGGCGGCGCGGTGTCCTCCCCGGGTGTGGGCGTTGAAGGCGGCGCGGGCGGACAGTCCCGCGTTGGGGGTGTGGTGGTGGACGCCGGCGCGCACGCTCGCCCACGGGTCGAGCGGGGTGACCGGGCTGTCGGAGCCGAAGGCGAGCACGATGCCGTTCGCGGCGAGGGTCGCGAACGGGTTCAGCGCGGGCGCGCGGTCGCCGAGGCGGGTGGCGTACATGCCGTCCGTGCCGCCCCACAGGGCGTCGAACTGGGGTTGCATGGAGGCGGCGACGGCCCAGCGGGCGAGCCGGGCGGCCTGGTCGGCGTCGACCATCTCGAGGTGTTCGAGGCGGTGGGTGCGGGCGGCCAGCGCGCGCTGTCCCACCTGGGTCTCGGCGAGTTCGAACCCGCGGACGACCTCGGCGACCCCGGCGTCGCCGATGACGTGGAAACCGGCCTGCAGCCCGGCTTCGGTGCAGGTGAGAAGGTGTTCGGCGATGGCTTCGGCATCGAGGTAGCGCACCCCGGTGCTGTCGGGGCGGTCGGTGTAGGGGCTGTGCAGCGCGGCGGTGTGGGAGCCGAGGGCGCCGTCGACGAAGAGGTCTCCGGCGAGGCCGCGCAGCCCGTGGCGCCGGGCGAGGTCGACGGCGTCGCGGGCGCCCCAGTAGGCGACGACTTCGGGGCGTCCGGGCTCGGCGGCGAGGGCGAGCAGGGCGGTGAGGTCGTCCTCGCCGGAGATTTCGGGCCCGGCGCATTCGTGGACGCTGACGATGCCGCGGCGGGCGGCCTCGCGCAGGAACGCGTCCTGGGCGGCGTGCCGCTGTTCGGCGGTGATGGCGCGTTGTGCGGCGGCGCGGGCCCGGTGGTGGGCGTCGGTGGTCAGCGGTCCGTCCGGGGACCAGCCTTCGGCGTCGCGGGTTTCGGGGGCCAGTGCGATCAGGGCGCTGGACACCAGTGCGGAGTGGACGTCGACGCGGCTGAGGTAGACCGGGCTGTTCCCCGCGGCTTCGTCGAGTTCGGCCCGGCTGGGCAGGCGCGGGTCGGTCCAGGAGCTCTGGTCCCAGCCGTGGGCGAGCAGCACTTCACCGGGCCGGGCGGCCCGGCGGACCGCGGCGAGGAGTTCCCCGGCGTCGCGGACGGTGGTGAGGTCGAGTCCGGTCAGGTGCAGGCCGGTGGCGGTGGCGTGGACGTGGGCGTCGACGAAGGCGGGCGCGACGAAGGCGCCGCCGAGGTCGACCACCTCGGCGTCGGGATGCAGGGCGCGGCCGGGGCCGTCCTGGCCCACCCAGACCACGGTGTCCCCGGTGACCGCCATCGCGGTCGCGTCGGGTGAGTTCGGGGTGTGGATCCGGCCGCCGACCAGAAGCGTTGTCTCGTTCACGGTGTCGAGTCTGCCTGATGACGTGCGACGGAAATATTTCCGTCGTAAGGTCTTCCCGACGGGAGATTTTCAAGATGATCCGCCGCCTAGGAGTACAGATGACTGCGATCCAGGAAGCTGTCTCGCCGGCCGAGGTGCTCGGCCAGCCCTACCAGTACGTCCGCCGGGAACTCGTGGAACCGGACTGGCGGCGTTTTCCGGGGTGGCGCGAGGTGACCGAGAGCCAGTGGCGGGACGCGCAGTGGCAGCGGGTGCACTGCCTGCGCAACATCGACCAGCTGCGCGCGGTGCTCGGCGATCTGGTCGGCGAGCGGTTCTACCAGGACCTGGCCGCCGACCAGCGGGACATGGCCACGATGTCGATGCTGCTGCCGCCGCAGATGCTCAACACGATGGCGCCCGAGGGGGCGGACGACTGGACCGAGGCGTTCTACGCCGACCCGATCCGCCGCTACATGCTGCCCGTGCGCAGCGACCGGGACCCGGAATGGCCAAGCCACCCCCATTCGGCGCGGGACTCGCTGCACGAGGCCGAGATGTGGGTGGTGGAGGGGCTGACCCACCGCTACCCCACCAAGGTGCTCGCCGAACTGTTGTCGACCTGCCCCCAGTACTGCGGGCACTGCACCCGGATGGACCTGGTGGGCAACTCCACGGAGCAGGTCGCCAAGCACAAGCTGGCGCTCAAGCCGGTGGACCGGCAGCAGGCCATGCTGGACTACCTGCGCCGCACGCCCGGAGTGCGGGACGTGGTGGTCTCCGGCGGGGACGTGGCCAACGTGCCATGGCACCAGCTGGAGTCGTTCCTGATGAACCTGCTCGCCATCGAAACGGTGCGGGACGTGCGCCTGGCGACCAAGGCGCTGGCCGGGCTGCCCCAGCACTGGCTGCAGCCGAAGGTCGTGGAAGGGCTGGAGCGGGTGGCGGTGACCGCGGCGCGGCGGGGGGTGAACCTGGCCATCCACACCCACGTCAACCACGCCCAGTCGGTCACCCCGCTGGTCGCGGAGGCGGCGCGGACCGCGCTCGCGGTCGGCGTGCGGGACGTGCGCAACCAGGGGGTGCTGATGCGGGGGGTGAACGCGACCTCCGAAGCGCTGCTCGACCTGTGCTTCGCGTTGCAGGGCGAGGCGAACATCCTTCCCTACTACTTCTACATGTGCGACATGATCCCGAACGCCGAGCACTGGCGGGTGGCGGTGCACCAGGCGCAGGACCTGCAGCACGCGATCATGGGCTACCTGCCCGGCTACGCCACGCCGCGCATCGTCTGCGACGTGCCGTACGTGGGCAAGCGCTGGGTGCACCAGCTCGCCGATTACGACCGTGAACGCGGGATCTCCTACTGGACCAAGAACTACCGCACCGGGATCGAGCACGACGACCCCGAGGCACTGAGCCGCCGCTACCCCTACTACGACCCGATCTCCACCCTGCCCGAGGCGGGCAAGCACTGGTGGCGGGAGCACACCGCCTCCTGAGCCGCGCTGGGTAGAACTCGTCCGGGGAAGGTCACCTTGACGCCGCCGGTAAAGTGACCTTCCCCGTGCCAGGCGCGGGGACGACCGCTCCCGCTCCCCCGCAAGGATCTCCGGTGCCTGCCGCCGACCAGCAAAACCCCCTGGTTCGCACCGACTTCTCCGACGACGAGACTTGGGAAGCCTTGTGCACGGCGGTCGCGACACCCACCGAGGAGGACTTCCTGGCGTGCGTGCGGTTCGTGGACGATCCCGCTTCCGTGACCTGACCACCGATCAGCTCGTGGCACTCGAGTGGCCGTTGCTCGTGCTCTACCTGCGCGAGGATGACAGGGAGCGGTTGCGAGTGGTCGCCAACGAGTTGTGGTCGATCGAGAACAACATTTCCCTCGCCAACATGGACTGGGAAGAGTTCGCCAAGGCCGCTGACGACGACGGCGTGTTCCGGGGCTTCTGACCCCGGCGGCGGTCCGGAACCGTCGCCGCCATCCCGCTCAGCTTGGCCCGCTCCTCAGCCGTCCGGCGCGGGATTCCAGGTAGCGTTGCTCGGCGATGCTCGCGGTGGCCTTCGCCGCGCGCCGGTAGTGCTCGTACGCCCCGGCCTCGTTGCCGGCCTTCTCCAGCAGGTGCGCCCGTACCGACAGCAGCCGGTGATGCCCGGCCACCCGCCTGTCGTTGTCCAATGTGGACAGCAGGGCCAGGCCGACCTGCGGGCCCGCGGTCTCGGCGAGCGCGATCGCCCGGTTGAGGGTGACCATCGGGTTGGGCGCGATCCGTTCCAGGATCAGGTAAAGGGCATGCACCTGCGCCCAGTTGGTCTCCCCGGCCGTGGCCGCGTCGGCGTGCGTGGCGGCGATCGCGGCCTGCAGCTGGTAGGGCCCCAGCGCCGGTCCGGCCAGCGACGTCCTGACCAGCGCCATGCCCTCGTCGATCAGCGCGCGGTCCCACTTCGCGCGGTCCTGTTCGTTCAGCGGCACCAGGTCCCCGGCCGCCGTGGTCCGTGCCTCCCGGCGGGCGTGGGTCAGCAGCATCAGCGCGAGCAACCCGGTCACCTCGCCGTCCCCGGGCAGCTGCGCGTGCACCATCCTGGCCAGCCGGATCGCCTCGCACGCGAGGTCCGGGCGGTGCAACTCGCTGCCCGAGGAGGCGGTGTAGCCCTCGTTGAAGATCAGGTAGAGCACGTGCAGGACGACCCGAGACCGCTCCTCGAGCTCCACGCCCTCCGGCAGGGTGAACGAGCTGCCCGCGGCCTTGATGCACTGCTTGGCGCGGCTGATCCTGGCGGCCATCGTGGCCTCCGGAACCAGGAACGCGCGGGCGATCTGGGCGGTGGTCAGGCCGCCGACCGCGCGCAGGGTCAGAGCGGTCTGGGAGGCCGCGGTCAGCGTCGGATGGCAGCACAGGAACAACAGGACGAGCGTGTCGTCGGTGTCCGGCACGTCGTCGGGCGCGATCTCGGTGCCCGTCGCCGACTCCCGCTCACGGCGCGCGTGGTCACTGCGCATCCGGTCGATCAGCCGCCGGGCCGCGACGGTGCCCAGCCAGCCGCGCGGGTTGTCCGGCACTCCCCCGCCGGCCCATTGCAGGGTGGCGGCGAGAGCGGCCTCCTGCACGGCGTCCTCACACCCGTCGAAGTGGCCGTACCGGCGTACCAGCGCGCCGAGGACCTGCGGCGTGAGCTCACGCAACAGGTCCTCGACGGCCGGTGTCGTCATGCGTCGCATTGTCCGTCGGCGAACATCACCTGCCGCACCTCGACCCCCAGGCCCTCGACCGCGGCATCCGGGATCCGCGCCGCGAGTTCGATCGCCCGCTCCTTGTTCTCACAGTCGATCAGGTAGAAACCGCCCAGGTGCTCCTTGGCTTCCAGGAAGGGCCCGTCGGTCACCACCGGCTGGCCGTTGCGCACCGACACCACGGCGGCCTGCGACGGGTCGGCCAGCGCCTGCGTGGTGATCAGCTCGCCGGACTCCTTCAGCGCCTCGATGAACCCGGCGTGGCCGGCGCCGATCGCCGCCTTCTCCTCGTCGGTCAGCGCGTCCAGTACGGCCGGGTTGATGTGCAGCCCGATCAGGAACTTCATGTCCTACTCCTCATGGTTCGCGAGCCCCGGCTGGGCCCTCCACCCGGTTGGTCGGAGCCACCACCGCGATCTTGACATCCTCCGCCCCGATTTCTGGCCACCTTGCATCATGCAGGCAGTTACCTGGAGTTCCGCGCCCGATGTCAAGAAGCTCCCGACCGCTCCGACCGACCGGCAGGTACCAGGCCCGCAGGATTCACGCTGTGGTCGTAACGCTGCTGGGCCGCGATGACCTCGGGGGTGTGCGCCGAAATCCAGCGGACCAGTTGGGCGAACGGGCGGGGCAGGCCCAGGCCCAGTTCGGTCAGCTCATAACTGACCTGCGGCGGGATGGTCGGCTCCACGGGTGCGCGCTACCAGCCCGTCACGGACCAGGGTCCGCAGTTTGGCGGAGAGTATCTTCTCGCTGATGCCCTCGATGCGCTCGCGCAGTTCGAAGTAGCGCATCGGCCCGGGCGCCAGGGCGGCGAGGATCAGCGGCACCCATCGTCCGGTGACATGTTCCATCACCTCCCGCCCCGGGCATTCGCTGTGAAAGGTGTCACTGATCCACCGGGCATCGCTTTCATCCCCGTACTCGCCTACTGCTCTTTCCGGGGATTACGGCAAAGTACCTACTTACAAAATGCCAGTGATCCGGCCGGTCGATTGGACCGCGCGGCCGAGTGTTGTCAAAGGCTCATTTGACGACAGATCGGAGTCAAGTTCAGTCGGCCGTTCTGAGGCCCGGTATCGACATCGGCGGCAGCGGTATCAAGGGCGCCCTTGTCGACGAACAGCGTGACCACGCTGTTCGGCGCCTCCTGGCCGAAGAAGGTCTCGAGATTGTGCGCCGAGTGGACGGCGACCTCGCGGCTGCGGGGGAAAAGCCGCTTCTCGTAGGCGGCGAGCGCAGTCTCGACGTCGGGGTGCCCGGCCAGCTCGCGCGCCAGGTCGGCGCCGTCGTACATGGCGAGGTTGGCGCCTTCGCCAGCGAAGGGCGACATCAGGTGCGCGGCGTCGCCGACCAGCGTCACGCCCGGCACCCGGTCCCAGCTGAGCCCGACAGGGAGCGCGTGGATCGGCCGGAGCCACGGCTCCGCGTCGCTGCCTGTCACGAACGCAGTGAGCAGCGGCGACCAGCCATCGAACTCGTGGGCGAGGCGGCGGAGACCGGCGGTCGGGTCACCGAAGTCGATCGACCGCATCCACTCCTCGGGCTTGTTCAGCGCTACGTAACCGCGCACATCACCGTCCGCGTCGCGGTGGACGATGATGCCCTGGCCCGGCGCGACCGCCATCAGTGTGCCGCTGCCGATCGTGGCCACGCTCGCCCGGTGGTCCCGGTCGCCCGAGGCGAGGGCGATCTCGACGAAGCAGGTGCCGCTGTAGCGCGGCTCGGCCTGGGTGAGCAGCGGCCGGACCTTCGACCAGGCGCCGTCCGCGCCGACGACGACGCCGGCGCGGACGGTGGAACCCGCCGTGAAGGTGAGGTCGAAGCCGCCCGTCGGGTGGTGCCGGAGTGCGGTGAGCTTGTGGCCCCACTGGATGGTCCCGGGGGCGAGCGAGTCGATGAGCAGGCGCCGGAGTTCGCCGCGATCCACCTCGGGGCGGGCCGAACGGGGGTCCGTGAGCCGGTCGAGCAGGATCGTGCCGTGGCGGTCGACGACACGCTTGGCGTCCTCGCCTGGCCGGACCAGGGCGCGGAACTCGTCATACAAGCCCGCCGCGCGGAGCGCGACCTGCCCGGTTTCTTCGTGAATGTCGAGTAGGCCGCCCTGGGCGCGCGCCGTCACCGACGCCTCACCCTCGTAGATCGTAGCGGCGACGCCGTGGGCTTGGAGCACCCGGGCGAGCATCAGCCCGCCCAGTCCCGCTCCGACGATGGTGACGGTCTTCTGCATGGTGCGCTCCTCGGTTGTGGTCGACACCGGGAACGGGCGGGACGCCCGATCTCGGTACGGAGACGCTCACCGATCGGAACCGTCCTGCATCGATGTGTGCGCGATGTCCGGCGAGCAACACCGCAGGACATCGTTTTTCGCGACACCATGAATCTAACCTGGCTTCGGATTCGGAGCAAAGCCTCGGTTCAAGCGGATGCTGCCAGCGAAGGAGCTGGCGTCAGAAGAGCGTGTCGCTCAACCGCAACGGCCGGTAGCCGGTGGGGCCGAGCTGGGCGAGTTGGCCGTCGGTGTCGACCTCGATCGCGCCGAAGAAGTTGATGTTCTCCGAGTGGGCCGGGGAAATGTGGGCCAGAACCTCCCGTCGTCGATGCGGCGTCCGGCCGCTCGGTGATCGGAATGTCGGTGGCGTTGCCGAGGATCTCGTCCAGGACGTAGTGCGCCTCGCGTTTCGCCGCGACGACGATCTTCGTGCCGTAGGTGGTGTACTGGTCGGTCACATGCGTGTACGTCGACAAGCCCTCGTGCACGAAGTAGCGGCTCAAAGCTCTTGCCGTGACCGACTTTCCGCGCGTCGGGAAACGTTGACCGTCCGATGAGGACAGCGTGCCGGTGCCGAACACCGGGGTCAGCGGTAGGCGCTGGTGGTAGCCGATCAGCGCCAGGTTCGCCGCCCGAGCGTCTCCTCCCGCACGTACCACTCGGCCGTCCAGGCCAGGATGTCCTAGGAAATCCCGGGCTGCCGAGCCAGTTGCTGGACGGCCTGCCGTCCCGGTTCCCCACGGCCTCGTGAGCCTCTGCGCTGGGGACCGCCGGGATACGGGAGAAGCCTGACAAGTGCTCGGCGAGCGCGGCCTCGCACAACCTGGTGTGTAGTACTGGCAGGGCCAGCTACGCCCTTGGTGATCGACTGGGTGAAGAGCAGACTCGGGGCATGGGCAACAACGACCTCGGCGACTTCCTGCGGGCCCGTCGTGCCGGACTTACGCCGGAGGAGATCGGTCTGCCGGCCGAGTTCGGCGCGGGTCGCCGGGTCGCCGGTCTGCGGCGCGCTGAGGTCGCGCAGCTGGCCGGGGTGAGTACCGAGTACTACACCCGTCTGGAACAAGGCCGCGCCCGGCAGCCCTCCGAACAGGTACTGCATGCCCTCTCCGACGCGCTGCGGTTCGATGACATCGAGCGGCGGCATCTGTTCGCCCTCGCGGGCACCACGGCCGGGCGCACGGACCGGGCCGAGCACTCGTCGCGGCTGCGACCGGCGCTACGGCAGGTGTTGGAGTCGATGGAGCTGGCTTCTGCTTTCGTCAGCGACCGGAACCTCACCGTCGTCGGCGGGAACACGTTGTGGGCGTTGCTGTTTCCCGATGTGGCCGCGCTGCCGCGCTGGGAACGCAGCATGGCGCGCTGGACGCTGCTGGATCCGCGCGCTCGCCTGGTGTGGTGCGACTGGGAACGCGTCGCCCGCGACTACGTACACGGGTTGCGGCTGGCCGCCGCCGCCCAGCCGCGAAACCAGCGCATCGCCAACCTGATCGGTGAGCTGATGATGCGCTCACCCGAGTTCCCGGCGTGGTGGTCCGAACACCGCGTCCAGGAACGCAGCAGCGGCCTCAAACGCCTCCGCCACCCGGTCGCCGGTGACCTGGAACTGCAGTACGAGATCTTCACCTCGGTCGCCGACCCGGGCCAATCGCTGGTCGTCTACTGCGCGCCGCCCGGCTCGCCGTCCCAGGAGCGCCTGCGACTGCTGGCCAGCTGGGGCAGCGAACCCGCCACCGCGACCACCCTGGGCACTGCCGCCGAGTCCTGACCAACGCCCGAACCAGGCGATCCGGCACCACCCGACCCGACCCCGCCATACCCGCGGGGTCGATGCCGCCGTGCCCACGCACGCCCCGCGGCCTGACCCTCATCCACGAAAGGAAACCCGTAGTGAGCAAGACATTCCTGATCACCGGCGTCAGCACCGGCCTCGGCCGGGCCATCGCCCGGCGAGCACTGGCGGCCGGGCACCGGGTCGCGGGCACCGTGCGCACCGAGCAGCACGCGGCCGCCTTCCGGGCACTGGACCCCGACCGCGCCCGGGCCTTCGTCCTCGATCTGTCCGAAGCGGACCGGATCGAGCCCACGGTGCGGGCCGCCGAAGCGGAACTGGGCCCGATCGAAGTGCTCGTGGCCAACGCCGGCTACGGGCTCGAAGGCACCTTCGAAGAGTCGTCGATGGCCGATCTGCGCCGCCAGTTCGAGGTCAACGTGTTCGGCACGGTGGCGACCGTGAAAGCGGTCCTGCCCGGCATGCGGGAACGGCGCGGCGGCCACATCTTCGTCATCACCTCGATGGGTGGGCACACCACCTTCCCCGGACTGGCGTTCTACGAAGGCAGCAAACACGCACTGGAAGGCATCACCGACACCCTCGCCCAAGAGGTCACCCAGTTCGGCGTGCGGGTCACCGCCGTGGCTCCCGGCGCGTTCAAAACCGACTGGGCGGGCAGGTCACTGGTCCGCGTACCCCGCAGTGTCGCCGACTACGACGCACTGTTCGACCCGATCCGGACCCGCCGCCAGGCCCTCGCCGGTCAGGGCATCGGTGACCCCGATCGCGCGGGTGACGCCATCCTCACCCTCCTGGACGCGGAGAAGCCTCCCGTGCACGTCCTGCTCGGCTCGGACGCGCTACGCCTGGTCACCGCCGGGCGCCGGCGCGTCCAGGACGACTTCGACGCCTGGGAGAAACTCAGCCGCTCCACCGACTCCACCGAAGGCGGGGTAACAGTCGCCTGACACTGGACAGGTCAGCAAGACAGCGGCCGGTAACGGCGCTGTGGCTACCCGGCCCAACCGGAGACAGCGACAGCGCCTTACCCGATCAGCGCTGCGCCGAAAGCGCTTACACCGCGTAGGAGAACACGAGCACCGACACCGACAGTGCCAGCATGCCCAAGCAGTTGAGCCAGAACTCCTGCTTGAGGAACCGTGCCCGGAAGTGCGCGTACGACGCGCACACGAAGTACCCGATGACGGCGACGTTCGTGGTGAACGCGACACCGGGGTACTTGATGCCGGCCACCAGCCCGGCCGCCGCCAGTAGCTTGATCACGACGAGGATCCACCACCAGTCGCGCGGCAGCCGGACCCCGTCGAGACACCGTTGGATGAAAACCGGTGGCCTCAGCGACATCACGGCGTCGCCGAACAGCGCGAGCGCCAGCAGCGCGGTGAGCCACCAGATGTGGGGTACGCCGATCATTCCTCTCCTCCTTCGTGGCCGATCACGAATCCGATCACCTCGCGCAGCTGGTCGACTGCGTCGGGCCGGCGGATCGTGCCGTGGGAGATGGTCATGAGAATGCCGAGGTAGGAGAAGTACACGACCCGCGCGCCGCGGCCGGAGCCCGCGCCGTCCAGTCCCGCGCGCGCGAGCACTCCGGTGATCTCGGCGATCAGGGACAGCGCGAGGTTCTGGAAGATCGCCGACTCGTGTGCTCCCCGCACGATGATCGCCGCGTACTCGCGCGAAAGTTCCTCGTCGAGCGTGAAGTAGCGGATGAAGGGCTCGAACAGGGCCATGACCGCGTCCACCGCGGCGCCCGGGGACATCGGGACGGGGGCCGCGCCATGTTCGGCTGTTCTCGCGCGGTGCACGGCGTCGATCCACCCGTCGAAGATCGCGACGAGAAGTGCGTCCTTGTCGCCGACCGACATCACCGTCCCGGCGCTGACTCCCGCCTCGGCAGCGATCTGCCGGACCGTGGTGGCCCCGAACCCCTGGTCGCGGAACAGCCGCTCGGCCGCGGCCAGCACCCTCTGCCGCGTCGCCTCCCGCCTCGCCGCCCGAGACTGAACATGTTCACTGAACACGTTCAGCAGGCTATCGTGCCGCCGCGCCGGGGGCAACCACGCGACGAACCGGTGGTGATCGGGCATCATGGCGGGGACCATCAGATGATCGACAGGGAGCCGTGATGCGCCGATTCCTCGAAACACCCCAGAGCCCTTACCGGACGGTGATTTTCGAGGATCTCGGCACACATGCACATCCAGCACACTCTGAACATCGGCATTCTCGCGCACGTCGACGCGGGTAAGACCAGCCTGACCGAACGGCTGCTGTTCGACACCGGCGCCATCGACCGGCTCGGCAGCGTCGATGCCGGCAACACCCACACCGACACGTCACCCACCGAACGCGAGCGCGGCATCACCATCCGCTCCGCGGTTGCGCCTTTCACCACCGGCTCCACCCAGGTCAACCTGATCGACACCCCCGGACACACCGATTTCGTCGCCGAGGTCGAACGAGCCCTCGGCATACTCGACGGCGCGGTCCTGGTCCTCTCGGCCGTCGAGGGAGTACAAGCGCACACCCGGGTCCTCATGCGCACCCTGCGTCACATGAAGCTTCCGACTCTCATCTTCGTCAACAAGATCGACCGCTCCGGCGCCCGGCAGGATGACCTGCTTACCGACATCCGGCGGAAGCTCGCACCCGGTGTCATTCCCATGGCGGTGGTCGGCGATGTGGGAACCCGGGCTGCTCAGGTGCTTCCGCAGTCCCTTGACGATCCGGACTTCCGCACCCGCGTTGGGGAGGTGCTCGCCGAGACCGACGAGGCCGTGCTGGCCAGAGTCGTCGACGGGCCGCCCCTCTCGCCGGGGGAACTGCTCGCCGCGCTCGCCCGGCAGACCGCGCAGGCACTGGTCCATCCGGTCTACTTCGGCTCCGCATTGAGCGGCGAGGGGATCGGGGGGCTCATCGACGGGATCACCGGCCTTCTCCCCCGCACCTCCGCTGAGGAAGCGAAGTCCGGCGCGCTGGAGCCTCGAGGCACGGTCTTCGCCCTGGAGCGCGGCAAGTCCGGTCAGAAGACCCATTACCTGCGGCTCTTCACCGGTGAGCTGTCACCACGACAGCGTGTGCGCTTCTACCGCCACCAGTCCGACGGCACGCTCAGCGAGCACACCGGGACCGTGACGTCACTCGAAGTCATCGGACAGTCCAGGGAGAAGACCACCCGCCTGACACCGGGGAACATCGGGAAAGTCACCGGCCTGGCGGAGATTCGCGTAGGTGACCACCTCGGGGCGCCGGATCCCCTCGACGACCGCCGACGGCCGCGCTTGCCCGCACCGGCCCTCCAGACCCTCGTCCGTCCCCGCACCGGCCGACCCGGCGCGGCGGCCCGCCTGCACACCGCCCTGCAGACCCTGGCCGAGCAGGACCCCCTCATCAAGGCGTGCGTCGATGCGGACGGAGCTACCTCGGTCCTTCTGTATGGCGAGATTCAAAAGGAGATCCTCGCGGCCGCCCTGGCGGACGACTTCGGCATCGAGGCAGTCTTCGAGCCCAGCCGAACGGTCTGCATCGAACGGCCCGCCGGTGTCGGCGAAGCCCACGAGGAGATGGCCTACCGCGCCCCAAGCCCCAACGGGTTCTGGGCAACCGTCGGCCTGCGCGTCGAGCCGGCACCGCGGGACGCGGGCATCACCTTCCGGCACGAGACGGAGCGGGGTGCCCTGCCCCCTGCCTTCCACCGCGCCATCGAAGAAGGTGTACGGGCTGGGCTCCACCGCGGGCCGAACGGCTGGGCCGTGACCGACTGCACGGTCACCCTCACTCGCTCCGGCTTCGCCGGCCCCCGCAGCACAGCCGGCGATTTCCGAAACCTCACCCCCATCGTCCTCAGGCGTGCCCTGGAACAGGCGGGCACCACGGTCTACGAGCCCTGCTGCGCCTATGAACTGGATACCCCGCCCGACATGCTCCCTGCGGTCACCACCGCCCTCACCGCCTTGGGGGCCGAGATTCACAAAGCCCAGGGCGGCACGACGTCATGGCTGCTCAAAGGAACCATCCCCACTCGACAGGTGCAGGCACTCGAACGTCAACTGCCGGGACTGACGCGTGGTGAGGGCACGTGGTGGTCCCGCCCCTGCGGGGAGCAACCCCTTGCCCGACCGCTCGAGTAACCGTTCCCATGCGGTTGCTCTGCCGATCGCCGTGCTGGCGCCGGTCACCAGCACGGCTTTCCTGCCAGGCCCGGGGTCCATGTTCGTCTCCTGATCTTCTGTCTGGAGTCAGTGGGGGTGTTCGAGGTTGTGGCGGACGGTGGTCAGCAGGCGGATGAGCTGTTCGGCGTCCTCGTCGGTGAGCCCGGCGATGGCATGGGCGTCTGTCTCCGCCCATGCGGCCGTTACGGCGTCCAGGACGGCCTCGCCGCGTTCGGTCAGCCGTAGCCGTGTCACCCGGCGGTCGCCGGGATCGGCGCTGCGCTGGATGAACCCGGTCCGTTCCATCCGGGTGAGTGCCTTGGCGATGGTGGGCTGCTCCAAGCCGATCCGCTGGACGAGTTCCGCCTGGGTCGTGTCGGGGTTGTGGTGGATGTCGACGATGAGGAGTTCCTGGCCCAGGTGCAGGCCGAGTTGTGCCATCCGGCGTTGCAGCACGGCACGATGCGCCCGGGTGGCGTGGGCGAGCGCGTAACCGACGGGCCCGTTGTCGGCGGCGATCTGACGCCCGGTGGTCATGCCGGCACCACCTGGCGATGACTTTGAACGTGGGTGAGCACGCGCTGCCACAGTTCGGCGATGTCGTGTCGTGGTTCCTCGCCCACCAGGACACCGTGGTCGTCGACGTGACGGTGGGCGTAGCCGACCGCGACGTCAAGGTCGGACAGGACCTCGGCACCGGACCGCCGGAGCAGGTCGGCGAGCTGCAGTTGGGCGAACGCGCCGCCGAACCGGTTCGGTGAGGCGCTCATCAGCACGACGGGTTTGCCGGCCAGCGGGCGAGGCGGTGCGAGAATCCCCAGCCAGTCGACGATGTCCTTCATGGCGCCGGGAATGCTGCGGTTCAGCTCCGGGGTCACCAGCAGCAGCACATCGGCCGCCGCGACCCGGTCTCGCAAGGCCGCCACGACCGGTGGGAACGGGCGCCCCATGGTCGCGTCGACGCGGGGAACCTCCGCGTTGCCGTCCCATGCCTCCACCCGGAAGGGGGCGGGGGCCAGTTCCCGCGCGGTCAGCAGCAGCGCCCTGTTCAGGGATCCGGCCCGCACGCTCCCGCAGATGCCGAGTACATCGATGTATTCCATAGCCGGGAATCTTATAGCCGGACATATATGCGGCGGAACCGGGGTGCGGAACTCCGCCGGTTCCCGCTCGCCCCTGACCATCAGCGTTTGCGGCCCTTGCGCAGGAAGGTCCGCAAACGCGTCAGCGGCCAGGTGTTGATCACGTCCTCGGCCGTGAGCCAGCCGCGCTGCGCGGTGCCCACGCCGAAGCGGATGGCCGCCAGGTGCGGCACGGCATGGGAGTCGCTGTCGATGGCGAACTTCACGCCGTACTTCTTGGCCCACAGGATGTGCTCGTCCCGCAGGTCGATGCGGTCCGGGAACGAGTTGATCTCCAGTGCGGTCCCGGTGCGGGCGCAGGCGCGGAACACCTCGTCGTAGTCGGCCTCCAGCGGCGGGCGGCGGCCGATCAGGCGGGCGCTGGGGTGGCCGATGATGTTGACGTAGGGGTTTTCGCAGGCGCGGACGAGCCTGCGGGTCACCTCGTCGCGGCTCTGGTTGAACAGCGAGTGCACCGAGGCCACGCACAGGTCGAACCCGGCGAGGAACTCCTCGGGCCAGTCGACCCCGCCGTCGGCGTCGATGTTGAGTTCCGTGCCGTGCAGCAGGCGCATCCCGCGGTGGGCCCGGTCCAGTGCGCGGACCTGATCGCGCTGGGCGAGCATCTTGTCGTCGGACATGCGCTGCATGTACAGGTTCGGCGCGTGGTCGGTGATCGCGTAGTAGGCGTAGCCGCGGGCGGCGGCGGCCGCCACCATCTCCTCCAGCGGCGCCACGCCGTCGGTGAGGTCGGTGTGGGTGTGCAGGTCGCCGCGCAGGTCGCTTTCCCGCACCAGCTCGGGTAGTTCCCCGGCGAGGGCGGCTTCGATCTCGCCGCGGTCCTCCCGCAGGGTCGGCGGGATCCACGGCAGGCCGAGGCGCCGGTAGACGTCCTCCTCGGTTTCGGACACCACCAGGTCACCGGTCTCGACGTCGAACAGGCCGTACTCGGACAGTTTGAGCCTGGCGTGCACCGCGATCTCGCGGGTGCGGATGTTGTGCGCCTTGGCGCCGGTGAAGTACTGCAGCGCGGCGCCCCACGCGGCGGGCCGCACCACGCGCAGGTCGACCTGCAGGCCCTTGGTGGTGCGGAGGGAGGTCTTCGTCTCGCCGGAGGCGATCACCTCGGCCACGAAGGGCAGTTCGCGGAAGGCCGCCATGATCGGTCCGGAATCCTCGGCGGCGGCCAGGACGTCGACGTCGCCGACGGTTTCCTTGAAGCGCCGCAGGGAGCCGGCGTAGGTGCAGCGACGGCAGCCGGTCACCGTGGACAGCGCCGTGACGATCTCCTCGGCCACGCCCATCGCGACGTCGAGCAGGACCCGGCCGCGGGACTGCTGCATGAGTTCGACGCCGTGCAGGATGTTCTGCTCGGTCTTGGGCCCGAACCCCTTGATGTCCCGCAGCCGCTCGTGGTGGATCGCGTCGAGGAGTTCCTCGATCGAAGCGATGCCCAGGTCGTGGTAGAGGACGGCGGCCTTCTTCGGCCCGAGGGTGGGGATGGTGATCAGCTGCCGCACCCCGGCGGGGATCTTCGCCCGGACCTCCTCGATGGCCTGCACGCTGCCGTGTTCGAAGTACTCCCAGATCTTGTCGGCGATGGACTTGCCCACGCCCGGGATCTCCCGCAGTTGCCTGATCTCCATGCGGGAAACGTCGTCGTGGCAGCCCGCGACGGCCCGTGCCGCCTTCTCGTAGGCCCGGGCCTTGAACGCGTCGCCGCCGGTGATCGCCAGCAGGTCGGCGTACTCCTGCAGAAGAGCCTCAACCTCGTCGTTGGGTCGAGCCATGGTTTCAGGGTAGAAGCCCGGACCGCGCCCGGCTGGGAGCCGCTTGTTGGCGAGGCGTACCGGTCAACACTGCCCCCGCAACTTTCGCGGTCACTCTGTGGTGTAATTCCGGCACACAACGTGTCGAGGGGAGAGCCGGATGCGTCGCCTGGGGGCCGGTTTCGCGCTGCTGATGTCGCTGCTGCTGGTCACGGCCCTGCTGACCGCGGCGGAGGCGGCGGGTTCGGGGCGGCAACGGCTGGCGATCGGGTCCTCTCCGCGGCTGGTGCGCCTGCAGCACAGCGTCTACCAGGGGCGCATCGTCGCCGCGGTGAACAGCTGGGACGCCCGCGGCCCGTACGCGCCGATCTTCGAAAGCACCGACGAGGGCCACAGTTTCCACCGCATCGGCGAGGTACGCGACCCCGAGGGCGCCCGGGGCGAATGCTGCGGTTCGCTCTACGAACTCCCCCGCCGGGTCGGCAATCTGCGGGCCGGGACGCTGCTGTGGGCGGCCAGCTACGGTCAGGGCGGCGGCCCGCAACGGCGCGTGGCGATCCGGATCTGGGCCAGTCGCGACGGCGGCCGCCACTGGTCGTTCCTGTCCGAACCCTTCCGCTCGCCGAACGGGGGCGGGCTGTGGGAGCCGGAGCTGAACGTGGACGCCGCCGGCACGCTGTGGGTGCACTACGCCGACGAATCCGAGTCCCCGCGGTTCTCCCAGCTCCTCGCCCGCACCGGTTCCGATGACGGGCTCGTCTGGAGCGCACCGCGCCACACGCTGGCGCTGCAACCGGAGCGCGCGAGGCCGGGGATGCCGCTCGTGCGGGCGCTGCCCGACGGCCGCTTCTACTTCGCCTACGAGATCTGCAACTACGGCGACCAGTTCTGCGACCCGTACTACAAGATCTCGCCCGACGGCGCGGACTTCGGCGATCCCGCCGATCCCGGCCGCCGGGCGGGCACCCCGGGCGCCAACTACTTCCAGCACGCCCAGACGGTGACGCTGTTCCCCGGCGGGGCGCACGGCACCCGGCTGGTGATGGTCGGCCAGATCTACACCGACCATCACGGCACACCCCTGCCGTCCAACGGGCGGGTGCTGCTGGTCAACGACGAGTTCGGTGCGGGCGCCTGGTCCGAACTGCCCGCCCCGGTGCCGGTGCCGGACGCCTACGACAACTTCTGCCCCAACTACAGTTCGGCGCTGCTTCCCGTGGACGGTGGCGGCACGGTGCTGGAGATCGCGGCCGACTACGACAACGGGGTGTGCACGACCTACTTCGCCCGCGGCCCGCTCTCCTGAGCGGCTCACGCCGCGAGGAAGGCTGTGGGTGTGCGGTGAGGGCGTCCCTCACGGCATGCCGGAGCCCGTCCCGGCCAGGGTAAGGAGGCCGTCGGCGAGGGTGCCCGTGCGGTCGCAATGTTGTTGCGCGGCCTCGGCCATCGCCTTCCACCGGTCGGGCTGCGTGATCAGGGTGCGCACGGCCTGCGCCAGTTCACCGTCGCGGGCGCAGACCACGGCCAGTCCGGCCCGCTCCATCAACTCGGCGTTGGCCCGTCCGTGCGCGGCGATGGGCCGGTGCATCAGCACGGGGCGCCCGCAGGCCAGTGCCTCCAGCCCGGTCGCGCCTCCCGCGTTGGTGACGACCACGTCGGCGGCGACGGTGTAGGCGGGCATCTCGTCGGTCCAGCCCAGCAGCCGCAGGCGCGGTTGCCGCGCGGCCAGTGGCCGCAGCCGCCGCAGCAGCGCGTCGTTGCGGCCGCACACCACGACCGGCACGACGTCGGGGTGCGCGGCCAGCAGTTCCTTGGCCGCGTCTTCGACGTCGCCGAATCCCAGTGAGCCGCAGGAGACCAGCGCGATGAACGCCTCGGGCGGCAGGCCGAGACGGTGCCGGGCGGCGGTGGCGTCACCGGGCCGGAACCCGGCCCGCACCGGGGGCGCGGACACCGCGACCTTCGCGCCGGGGACACAGGCGAGCGCGGGCGGGACCGCGCACTCGTGCATGACGAGGTTGAGATCGATCTCGCCGTAGACCCAGAACGGGTGCGGTGCGAAATCGGAGATCCAGGCCCCGGCGGGCACGGGCAGCCGGTGGTGGCGGCGCAGCCAGGCCAGGCCCGCGGTGCCCAGCGGATAGGTCGAGAGCACCAGATCCGGCCGGTACCGCGCGATCTCGCGGCCGAGCCGGGGCCCGCACCACCGGCCGACGAATCGCTTGGACGCGGTGGCGAACCAGCGGTGGCGCCACAGCGAACGGTAGAAGTACTCGTACAGCCAGGGGGTGTTCCGCACGTTGGAGACGTAGATCCAGCGGAACAGCGGGCCGACGCCGGTGCCCATCACTTCGAGCGTGTCCCGCCACGCCACCTCGGCCTCCGGCCATTGGCGGCGTACCGCCTCTTCGAGCGCCCGCCCCGTCGCGTTGTGCCCCTCCCCCATGGTCGCGGAGACGATCAGCACCCTCTTCATACCGCCCCTTCCGAAGCGCCGAACGGATCTTCGTCGTCCTCAGTGGACTGTGCGCGGGCCAGCCGGGAGGCCCGGGTGGACAGC
>NZ_VJWX01000008.1 GCF_007713715.1 Amycolatopsis rhizosphaerae | reverse complement strand
CCTAAGAACCCCTGTCGTCAGGCGACGGAGCGTTACTACCCATCCGCGGCAAAAGCGACCACTGACACAGGAGACCCGACGTGGTGTCCGCGACCGCCCTATGACCACGACACCGCACGCTGACACAGGAAAAGAGAATCCAGCCAGTGATCGCCCGTCGGCAGCCGGCACGGCTCGGGACTGGGCGTCCACCGATGGGTGGTCGAGCAGTGCTTCGCACTGCTGCACTGGTTCCGACGTGTCCGCATCCGAAAGGAAACACGCGACGATATTCACAAAGCATTCCTCCCCCTCGGATGCACCTCATCTGCTGGCGTCGACTCGAGATCCACTCATTGTGTTAGAAGCTCTTGAGATATGCGACCTGACCACGCCTGTGGAGAGTCGTCATTCGCGAAACCAGCCTTCGTCGGAGGCAGTGCCGCGTATTGATTCCTCACGCGCTGCTCCGGTGAGCATCTTTTCAGCTAAGACGACAACCGATGCAGGGAATCGTGTCGGTTCCTTGAAAATTCGACGAGCATGCTCGAGGGGGATTTCTAATCCCTCGACTGTGGAGAGTAGATCAGTCTCGGCCGGGCAGTCCTTTAGCGCCTCCACCGCCTGTTCACTGGGCGTACCGAGGAGACGTGCCACGAGGGCGTGCACGCCGGGCCAGCCGACCCTGCCGCGCGAAGCCATCGCTGTCAATGGCTCAAACGGCAAGCCCGGCAAGGGGTCAAGCCCAGCAGATTCGACCGCGTAGTGGCTGAGGAGAAGAAGGACGTCGGGACTGCGGCGATGCACGCCACCGAGCGCAGCCAACTCCAGGCGACGAGCGACTCGACTCCTCCCGAGGTTGCTAGATGAGAACAAGAGCGCCCGTCGCCGCTCGGGAGGGGCTTCGGCGACCGCGGTCTCCAGCAGGTCGAGACATCGCAGTACCACGGCCGGTGCGGCTACGGCAACTAGCGCGAGGCTCCAGGTGCATCGAGAGAGCGGGTCCGGGTACCGATGGAACTGGTCCATCCACCACGTGTTTTTCGCGGTGTTTGCGCGAATCTCAGTGAGCAACCGGCCGTAGTCCGCGGCAGGCCCTAGAGGGTCAGAACCTGGGGTGATGTCTCCACCGGTCTTCAGTACCTCGGGAGCGCTCGCCGCACCGATCACGGCGATCTCCGCAGCGAGCCAGCACGGCCCGAAGATCGCCGTGAGAGCACGCGCGGTGTTGGCCCAGGGCGACGTGGTGTGCTGCTGCCCTTTCCCAGTCAGCATAGCGAGCGCCGCCTCGCCGAACCTGTCGTCGCGTGAGACCAGTCTCTCCAGCGCTGGGAGGTCTCGCGATCGCGTCGTGGAGAAACCCACCCTGCGGGTGGGATCGGCGTGACGAAGCCCCTCTCCCTGCTTCGCGGACGCGATGAAACCTTTGGGGCCAAAAATCCGCAGCAACTCTCGTGGGAAGCCGACGCCATGACTGGAAATACCCGAACATTGCCCGTCGAGCACGTGAGCCACCAGCAGCGATTCAAGCGGCGAGTCCTCCCCGATTGGGACACTGGTCGTCAACGCGACGTCTGCGGCGGCCGGATCAGCTAAAGACAGGCGGTGGATTAGGTCTTCACTCCAAGCTTTCTCCGGTATATCTGGACCCGCCACCGTGAGATGGAGCCACGCCGTCTCGGCATCACCCCCGGCAGCCGCGAATATCTGCGACGCCCACCATTCGATGAAAGCGAGCGATGTGGGACCTAAACATCGGATGAGCCTGACCCGAGCACGACTTACTCCAGCCGAAGGGTATTTCGCAATCAACGCGCAAAGCCGCCCGAGCAGTTGCTCACCGCCGTGCTCCACCGCCAGCAGGGGCAACCCATCCTGGCGACCGTCGAGATGGCACAAGATGATCGCGCTCGCGTTGGAGGCGAGCAGTTCGACCACCTCGTTCTGTGTCCGCGGTCGCCGACTGAACACCCCGTCTGCCAGCAATGTCCAGGTGATGAGACGTAGATGCGCCGGGCGGTGTTCGAGCTCGAACTCGTCTTTCAACACCTCAGCAAGTACGATCAGCTCGCTCACGGTAGCGAAACCAGCGTAAAAGCGGCAAGTGTTCATCCAATACGGACGTCGGACGAGTTGACGAAACACAAGAGTTTTGTCGAAATCACGCGTCCCGGCACCCGCGACCTCGTACAGGTGCTTGGCAGCGAAATACTCCTGCATCGGCAGGATATCGAACTGAAACGTGCCCTGCTGTTTGCTCGACAACGCCCAGACCCGGTAGGTCACGGCGGTAAACAACTCGTCAACGAGCGTCACATCTTTGCCGACGCTATACAGGTACGACAGAATGACCCTTTTGATCATCGTGACTGAGAGCCGACCGTAAACCTCGCCGGCTTCGCTCTGCTCCTGTAGCACCCAGCCGAGGTGAGCGGTGACCTCTTCCAGATCCGCTCGGTGCCGCCGGACTGCGATGCTCTTTTCGGCTTCCCGGTCCAGGAATGTCTGCATGTAGGAGGAGTACAGCTCGGTTCGAGCGTGCGGTACGGATTCACCACGCTTGAGGATGAGGAACAGCAGAATCGTCATCTGCATCGGATTCTCGGCCAGCCCCGCGATGTGCGGCTCGACCGCACGGACCTCGAAGATTCGACGCAGTGTCTCGCGATCCCGGTCGACAAGGCCCTGTGCTCGGCTCCACAGGCCGAGGTAGGTGCTCCGCAGTTGGGTACTCAACGGTTGCAGGCTGATGCTCTCGAACGAAGCGGAGGAGGGCTCGGCGAGTTGCACCACGTTCGGACGCGTTGTGACGATAACCTGGGCCGGTTGCACTCCTGCCCGAATACGCGCACAGAAATCGTTGATCTGAGCTACGACAAGCTGGCGCTCACCCGGTTCTGCGACCTCATCGAGCCCGTCGAGGACCAGCAGTAGCGGGAACCTTGTGAAGATCCGCTGCAGCGTTTCAGCGGTCACTGGGAGGGCACCGCTTTTCGCTCGAGCCAGCCGTACCAAGAACGCCTCCAGGGACGGATCCGGTTGGCGCTCCGCAGGCGTCAGGTAGTCTCGTGCAGCAACCGCGAACGGGTCCACACCCGCGAGCCATGAGGCGTAATCGCGCAAGTCGACCCGCAGCGGCAGGCGTGGCGTGGTCACCCCCGCCACGCCAGGCGGGGCTGGGAACAGGGATGCGTTGTCGAGGAAGGCCGCGCGATGAACCTGACAGAGAAACTGCCCCAGCGTCGACTTGCCCTGTCCAGGAGCACCGAACACCAGAGTCTGGTTGTAGTCGGCCTTGAGCAGGTAAGCCGCCGCACCACCCAACTCGTGAGGGACTCGGCGGTCCTTGCCCCTGGCAGATGAGCCGGGTGCGGCGATACGCACGGCTTCAACGTCGACGAACAGGTCGCCCAGCGCCGAGGAGACGAGGTCGACCTGCTTGAACTTAACTCTGGCGTCCTCCTCCCACTGAGTCGCGATGACCTGACGCACGAGATCGCGCAGAACGCGGTCCTGCTCCGCCAGCGTCTCCGAGCGGTTGAGGTACCGAATGAGGTCCCACCCGGCGAGCATGTCGCCGTAAGACCACTTCAGGGAGTCGGGAGCGGCATCGATGAGTGCGTCCAGGTCCGCGCGCCACCAGCATTCGATGTGGATCCCTAGCTCAGACGAATACCGTTCCAGTTCAGTGCGCAGCTTGTCCATGGTTCCCCGGTTCGGAACTGCGGTACCAGAGACGCTAGTCATCAGAATGTATGACTGGGCGCCTTCGGAGACGAGCCGCTCGATGTTTGTACGTTCCCTGAGGATCGCGGCGTTGAGCCACGCTATGGGCTTGGGCGGCGGGGACGCCGCCCACTTGACCTGGTAAACGATCAGACCCTGATCCTCATCGTGCCGCATTGCGTCGCGCCCACCGTCACTGTGACCGACCGGCATGCATGTGACACCAGGGTACTTGTGTGTCAATAACGCATTGCAGAGACGCTGAAAGGTCTTCTCGCCCAGTCGCTCGTATAGGTAACGGCCTGACGCACCCGACAATTGCGCAAGCCCGGCTTCCTCACTGTGCACGTACGCGCGCTCCGCATCCCCGAGTAGTTTCGCCCAGGCGGGCTGCTTAGCGGGCCCATCGTCAGGTTGCTCCGCACGGGAGTCTCCTCGAGCACTCACTCAGCTGAGGCTAGCGAACTCCAATGATCCACAGCACCACAGTGCGTCGAAAGGATCTCTAGATGACGATCGAAGCGAACGTGTGGATCACGGAGGGCGCGGCGTCGGTGTTCCTCATCTGCACGTTCCTCACTACCCGACTCCGCCGCGATTCGCCCTTGGCGTTAGCGACACCGAAGCGCAATCATCCCAAGCCGGGAGAGCAGGGTCCGCGGCGAGCATACGGAAAGTCCGCTGGTCCGACCACCGGTGCGGCTCCGGAGGAGCGGCTCGTGAAATTCTCAGCGACCGGTCCCCACGAACTCGTCCTTTACGACTTCGGCACTCCCCTCGTTGACGGCGAGGCTGAGGTCATGCCCAAGTCGGCATCGACGTGCACGGCTCTCTGCCCAGATAGGCCTGTGGGCGGCTGATGAACGCCCGGCACGAGAAGCGACCAGTAACATCGACCCAACCGAGGCCGTCTGATCGGCCAGATCTTCACGGGCTCGGAAGCCCGGACGACCTCGGCGAAGTCCCGTAACCCACTGGTCCCGCCGGTTCGGTGCACGATGTAGGCGGCCACAACGGCTGTCGTCACGAACCTGACGAGTGCGCAGATCGAAGCCGCGATCACAGGTAGGAAAACTTCAGGCAAGACGGTCATATCCCTCCAGGCGACAGCACGACCGCGCCAGCTAAACCCACAAAGCGCGTACTTTGTGCACTCTAGGCACACAACACCGAGTTTCACCCGTTTGGCGTATGCAGCAGGATCGGGACCTCAGAAACGGCACGGCCGTCTTCACCCGCAACCTGCGAGTCAACGGCGTCCCCGCACCACAGATCGCCTCTCACCAGAGCCAGTGGGTGCTCAAGTAGACGGCGCTGGGGGTGGCCTTGGTTGCCTAGCGGCCGCCACATGGACCAGGGCGAGGCGAGCCTGACAACCTGCATCGATCGGCAATGGCTGCCTTGGGCCCCGCGCCAGCCTGACACCAACACCCCCGAGCCAGCCACCTCATGGGAGGCCGCACACCAACCGAGGTGGTGCTGGTCTCGAAACCACATATTTAATGCCCGCTCGGGCTGGCGACTGTGAAGACCAAGCCTTGTTGAGGTTCGATGCTCGTGTGCGTCTCACCGACTCGCTCAACGCCAGACAACTGGACGTGCTGTGTTGGATCGCCGACGGCTGTCCGGACGGTGTCGTGTCCGGCGACGCCCACAAGGTCACAGCAGTATTGACCACCGACGCCGTACCGCCGAGTGCTCCAGAGCTGACTCATCGACGAAGCAACCGCCGGATGAAAGGCGCTTACTGAGCTCGGCCGATAGCTCGCGACACTACCTACGCAGAGCTGAAGGGTGAGGTCGTCGAGGCCACATTAGCCTGTGCCCCTATTCTGGGGTCCTGCGGATCCGGCACTGATGAGGGGCGAGTAACTAGATTTGAGAGTTCTCGGCGTGAACGCGGCGGGCGGCAAGCTGTGGCTCTGTCTGGTCGACGACAACGGTGTGTTAGAGACCGAGCCGACTTGCCTTGAGTTGCGCGACGGCCCCCACGCCGGGTACGCCATCGTGGCGTTCCGGGACGAGTGCGTCCATGCGCTGGCGGCACTGTCCCCAAATCGGGTCGTGATCCTAGACATGGAACCGGGTGGGCGGGTTCCGAAGCTTGCGGACATGCGGACCCGGTTCACTGCTGAGGCGCTGCTGGCATCGTGCGCTGTAGACGCCGAAGTGACTTGCGTCCGGCTCGCCCGCGCGACGCTCCGCTCCCGGCTGGGCCTTCCCCGCAAGGGCGCGGTTGCCGACCACGTGGCCAGCGTGTTCGCTACCCCGGTAGGGAAATACTGGACGAAGAAACGGGATCTCGCCGCGGTGGCGGCACGCGCAGAGATCGTCGGAGAGTGAGATATGCCCATCGTCGGAGACCTCCTTCAACGGCCCACCTACGAGATCCTCCACACAATCGGGGAGGGCAACGTCGGCATCTGCCGGCTTGCGAGGCACGACATCTTCGATCGTGACGTCGTACAGAAGACAATCTCCCTCCTCAGCGTGCCCGACGGGGTGGCCCGCGAGCCGCACCTGCTGAAGGAAGCCCGGCACAAGCATCTGATCGAGGTATGGGACGCCCAGTGGGAACCCGACCCCCAGTTCCGTGGTCTGGACGCCGTGACCTTCATCTGCGACTACTACCCCGGAGGGAGCGTCTACGACGCGCTCATGGACGGGCACGGATTCGGGTTGGCCGACGCGATGAGGATCTGCGGCCAGGTGCTGGATGCCCTGGAGTACCTGCACCAGGATCGCGCGTATGTACACAGGGACGTCAAGCCCGGCAATGTCCTTCTCGACCAGTCACGGGAGAACGCAGTCCTCGCCGACCTAGGCTCCGCCGGCAAAATCGACACCCGCACTGGCACAGCGCCGGATTACGGTGGCACGCCCTTGTACCTCGCACCCGAGGCCAAGTCCACTGGGCACGTGACTCTCAGGTCTGATCTGTACTCGCTAGGGGTCACAACAATCGAGATGCTCGCCGGCAGGTTCCCGTACGAGCAGATCCAGTTTTCCGAGGTTGACACTCGCCTTGCCGCGGGGAAGCGCGCGATGACCGACCGGTGGTACACATTCCCGCCGCATGTGCCGCCCAACGTGAGGAAGTTTGTCAGTTCACTGGTGCGGGTGGAACCTGCCAGGAGGCCAGACACAGCACGCTCCGCGCTCCGCAAGCTGAACGGGCTGCAATACGTTGACTGGCGACGTGTATCGGGGACAGACCTGCTCGGCGAGTGGGTCGGCACCTGGCCACCCACCAAGATCCCTGCGAGGCGCCGACGCTACCGCGTCCAGGCAATCGAAGTGGCGCGTGGACGTCACGCCGGACGGGTACAGGTAACCGCCGAGTGGCAGAAGCCGGGTAGCCCTTGGCGAAGCATCCGCAGGCTAACCAGCTACACGGACGCGGGAGACGCGAAGGCGCTGGCCGAGTTCTTCAGGCAGGTGGAGTCCCTTGCCCAGGCGTCACCGGCCTGACGCACCGCGCAGCCCTGGGATTGGTCGAGTTGGCTGAGGTCCGCTGCAAGGTCCTGTGCAGCGGCGTCCGACAGCACGAGTAGCGCTTGCCCGCTTCCATCGCAGGGCTCAAGCCAACCGCGGCCGACCGCCCTCCAAAGGGCCTGGGTCAGGCCGAGGACGCGCAGCCCAACGCTAGGGTCCGGCACTGTACGCACCTCCGTGCCAAAGGCACGTGAGAGCATCTCGCCACCTGGCAGACGGACCGCGCGGAGCACAGCAGCATGAGCATCGGCAGGATGCGCGGCATCCACGGCGGTCACCCCGCCGGACACCATAAGCGACACGACCAACCGCGTCAGACCGTCCTTGCTCATACCGTCACGGTAGCGCCGACCGCCGACAGTGCGCGAGATATCGGCAGGAAACGTGCGGAAACCGCCAGCCTGATGGACCAAGAGAACTTGCTCGATCCGGGAACTCTGGGGTACCCCGGCCGAAACCGCCGTCGGATGCGAACGACCACGATCATGAGTATCTCTGCTTCACTTACACATCAGTGCTCTGAGGGTTCCGGCAGTCGCTTGCAGGGGAACACGCCGTGCTGGTCCTCAAGCACAACTTCCTTTCCAGGCAGACCCTCGTACAACTCGGAGATGACATCCACCGAGTTCGCTGCCTTGCAGTGAGCGCCATCAGGCTCGGTCTGGACGAGGTAGGCCGTGCCACAGTCACAGGCTGTCCCGAATGCGTAGAACCTGCCGCGCAGCGCCTCGTCAACCAGGCCGGCGGGGTAGTACACGACGTGCTTGCCGCAGGCGGTCGGCAGCTCCACCATGCCGTCAACAGTCCTGCTTTCAGGAAGTTCCGTCGCGGGCCTCCACGGCCGTACCTCGATATGCCGCTCCATCGAACGAAGGTCTTTGCCTGCGGCGAAGCCGAGGAAGGCCTCATCGTCTACGGGCATCCCGCTGGACCACACGACTCGTTCCGCCGGTGGCCACAACTGCGGCAACTCCTGCCTGGTGGTCACCTCGACTTGCAGGCTTGGCGTCGTGAACCGCACGCCGTGCAGCAACAGTTGCCCCAGCACGAGGGTCATCGCGTAACCCTGCGGCCGGTCGGGCTCAGGCAACTCACTGGCCGTCACCGTCAACGGCGTGACCCACGTCGAGGCGAACCGGCTCTCTCCGGTATACCGCCCGACCCAGAAATGACTGGCCGAAAGCGGTTGCATCTCGTTTCTGGCGTTCGACAGCCCACGGTACTCCGATTGCGGGAGCCCATAGCCTGCGCTGCGCTGGGTCTCGGACGAAACGAGCATGGCCGTGAGCGCTGTTTTCTGAACCCACGCCGCGACGGCTCCCGCGTCTTCGGCCGCGATCTGCCCCGCTTCACCCAGAATGAAGGGTGTCAGGACCCGCGCAGCGACCGCCTCGATGCGACTCATCCAGCCATTGTTACAGCCGCCACAGACGCGCACCGTCTGGCGGAACGGCGGACGCACACCCAGGTCCTGCCCTACACGATTCAGCGGCCCAGCGCCGTGCGCAATTGGTTCCAAATCCAGGCCGATCCGCGAAAGCCAGTTCCCAAATACATGCTCGGCGGTCAGCTTGCCGGTGAAGCCGCAGAAGGGGCAAGTGGACAAGAAGGCTCCTTGGGTCCGTCGCTAATTCAGGCTGATGAATGTCGGGTTGGCGGAGATCGGAGTGTATAGCTCCGCCAACCCGGGCGGCGACTAGTTCCCGTCATCGACGGGTGATGAAATGTCCGCCTCGATTTCGTCAACATCGTCGAGGAGGTCTAGGGGCATGACGTACTGAGCGATTTGCTTGGCGACCGCGAGTGGCCACGGTAAGGAGATGGAGTAGTCGTAATGCGGGGTGGCCCAGCGGAGATCGTGCGTGAGTGCAGCCCAGCTTCTCAGTCATCGGCGATTCTTACGCCGAGCCGCGCTTTGAAGCTTGCGTTTGGACTTCTTGGGATCAGTTCCACCGCTGCTCTTGCCAGGTGACGGCCGTCCATGCCACGCCCGGTTCAGTGCGGTGTTGCGCCAGCCCGCCAGGATCTCGGGCAGGTCATCTCGGCTGTTGAGCCACTTGAGCGCAGCGCGGGTGTAGAGGTCCTCCGTCTCCTCGAACTTCTTCGCGAATCCAGGTTCCAGCAGCACCTGCCTTGCGAGAGCCGTGTACATCGGTTCTTCCGTGAAGCGCCGCATGCCCTGCACGTTGCCGACACCCGGACAGAACGCACCGCCCGCGAACCACGCGGCGCCCGCCATCACACTGCCGGAATCCTCACCGTCCTTGATCGTCAACTCGGTGAGCCGCGTCGCAAGTTCTCGCTCGGTGTCGTCGATCGTGACCTCCACGTCGGTCTCAAGCGCCCGCTGGTAGGCCTCGATCGCTTCGGTCGAGGTCGACAGCTTCAGCTGCTGTTCGACGCCGGTGGTCTCGAAGTGCAGAACGCTTTCGGATGTCTGAAGCCCTGAGCGTCGACCGAAGACCCGCGCTGTCCTGCGGAACCCAGTCAGGTAGGTGATCTCAGGGCGCTTCATACCTTTACGGACATCGTCGCCGTGTCGGGCATACGGTGAAGAAACGAACGGACAGACTTGGGCCGCGTACAGGGCGCAGATTTCGTGGACCGGCGCCTCATTTGAGACGAGCGTTTTCGCCATCGCCGTTGCTTCGTCGAAAGAAACCTGCCACCGCAGCTCCTCGCCGAATGGAAGCGCGCAAACTGCGCAGAGGTCGAAGGTGGCCAAAGCGAGCTTTCGCGACTCCGACAGCGCGCCGAAGTCGATGTCCCCGGGTGCCTGGCCGATCGCGGCGATGATCGGGTAGCCGCGAGGGTCGATACGGAGGTGCGCAAGTCGTTTCGGCTTCGGGACAGACCGGGGCCCCCTGCCTGCCGGTCCGCGTGAACGTCCGATTGTCATTTTGACAGCCTATGGGAGGCCGTTGCCGGCGCCGTGGGACGCGGGGTACAAGGTGCCAGTGCTCCGCGACGGGCTCGGAATCGACCTCGCGCTGTCGACAGAATGGGCACGGAGTGTGACAACAGTTGACGGTGTGGCGTCACGGTCATCGAAGAGGAAGACCGGTAAGCCAGCGAGCGTTCACGAGCGCCGCTTGTCCGACACCGCCTCAGCCGGGCGGGAGGTGCTGATTCGGCTGTGTTTGTGCTGCTTGCTTTATCAGTACGCCGACCTGTAACACAGGGCTTGGCCGAGGCGACATCGAGGTGACGATACGGCGGAATAGCCAGTTTCGACAGCGCCACAGCGGGACGAAGAGGATGTTGCTGGGATGAGACCGAAGACTTTCGCGATGCTCGTGTGCGTCGTCCTGCTGTTGATCGGAGCCATCGGCATGTTCACGGAGGTTCATGCCGGCACGCACCGAGGCGTGCCACAGATCTGCGGCACCGTACTGAACCACAACAACAACGACTTCTCCGGTTGCGGCAGCGCGATGGGTACGCGGACAGGATGGACCGTCCCACTCGTGATCATCGGTCTGGTGGGGACCTTGGGGCTCAGGTTAGTTAGGTTTCCGCAGAACCCGAACCGACCACCGACGGCCTAGTACTGCAGCCGGGCTTCGTGATCTTGGCTGGTGGGGGTGGGTGAACGCAGGTGCGGCCACCAGTTGATCATGGCGGTTTGTGAAGACAGCTCAAGATCGTGTGGTGGCCGCGCACGATAGCATAGACCCTGGGCTGCTCACACGTCCGTACGTTGATCGATCGCGGCCTCGTAGAAGGCGTCCGCGAGCGCCACGATGACGGCGGTGATACCGGGACCGTCGCTGAAGAAGTAGTCGGCCATGGTGTTGTGGGCCTCCTGGTTGTCGACGACCGCCTCGGTGACCGCCGCCTGGAAGTCCGGCGACTCCATGAACTGCTTCTTCGAGTTCACCTTGGTCTGCTTGACCAGGTCCGGGTAGGCGAGCAGTCGCTGCACCAGTCCCTGCACGAACTCGCGGACCTGAGACTGGGTGAACGACTCGGCGCCGAAGAGGTCGTTCATCTTGTCGATGACGACCTGCAGTGCGACGTACTTGGGCTCCTTCCGGGTGCCGGTGCCCGCGCTGGTGATGCCCTTGAGTTCGCCGTCGCCGGTCAGCGAGATGTCGACCGCGGTCCCCTTGTTGTGCGTGACGCCGACCAGGACCACGTCGGAGAGGTCGACGTCCGCGGCCCAGGATGAGTCTTTGATGACCTTCTCCAGGAGTCGCAGGAAGATCGACAGCATCTCCATGTACGGGTCGCCGTAGTCGATGATCTGGCTCATGAAGTCGTAGAGCCGGACGTAGGTGGAGATGTCCTTGCGGAACAGGTCGAGGGTGTTGAGGGTGACTTTGTCGTCGGCCTCGATTGCAGCCGCGTAGCGGCGGGCGAAGTCGTTCTTGGCCGGGCTGATCGCGGCCGAGAGCGCGTTGTTGCCCTTCCGGGTGACCCACAGTTCGGCGACCTCGCGCACCTGCTCGGGCGTGTAGATGCCGGCCTGGGCGAGCTTGTTGGCGAGGTGGATGACGACGTACGGGTCGGTCTCGGTCTCCAGGGTGGCGTTGGTGAAGTACGGCTCGAACGCGGCCCGGATGTCCTCCGGCTTGTTTATGAAGTCGATGACGAACGTCTTGCGCTTCTGCTCCCCGCCCGCGGTGCGATGGGTGCGGTTGAGCCGGGAGAGCGTTTGCACGGCGGTGACCCCGGAGAGCTTCTTGTCGACGTACATCGCCGAGAGCAGCGGCTGGTCGAACCCTGTCTGGAACTTGTTGGCGACCAGCATGATCTTGTACGTCTCGCCCTTGAAGGCGGCGGCCAGGTCTGAGCCGGCGCCGGGGTTGAGGTTGGCCTCGGTGAACTCGTCGTCCTTGCTCGGCTGCGGCCCCCAGTCCGGGGCCCACTCCTCGTCCTCGACCATCGTCACTGAGCCGGAGAAGGCGACCAGGGTGCGGTAGTTGTATGAGGCGTCCATGGCGGCCCGTTTGGCGATGTAGGCGTCGATCGCCTTCTTGTACTTCACCGCGGCCTTGCGCGAGTCGGTCACGACCATCGCCTTCGCCTTGCCTTCCAGCAAGTGGGCGACGTTGGCGTGGAAGTGCTCGACGATGATCCGCACCTTCTGGCTGATGTTGGTCGGGTGCAGCTTCACCCACCGCATCAGCGCCTTACGCGCCGCGCCCTCCTCCACCTCGCCACCGTCGCCGTTCTCGGCCTTGCCGGCGATCTTCAGCGCGGTGTCGTAGGACTGGTAGCCCTTGAGCACGTCGAGGATGTATCCCTCCTCGATCGCCTGCCGCATCGAATACAGGTGGAACTCGGCCGGCTTCCCATCAGGGCCCTTGCGGCCGAAGAGTTCCAGGGTCTTGTTCTTCGGCGTCGCGGTAAACGCGAAGTAGGAGATGTTCTCCGACTCGGCCCGCTCGGTCATCTCCGAGGCCAGGATCGACTCGACGTCGACCTCACCGCCGTCCTCGATCTCCTTGACTTCCTCCGCGGTCAGCACAGCCTTGAGCTTGGAGGAGATCTGCCCAGATTGCGAGGAGTGCGCCTCGTCCGCGATCACGGCGAACCGCCGGCCCTTCAGACCCTTATCGGCCCGGATCTCCTTGATGGCGAACGGGAAGGTCTGCACCGTCACCGCAATGATCAGTTCCCCGTTCTTCAACGCAGTCGCCAGCAGCCCGGACTTCGACTTCGCCCCCGCCTTGCGGACATCCTCAGGGCTGATCGTGGCCACGATCTTCCCTGACCCGTCGATCTGCCGGATCGCTTCCTGGAGCTGCCCGTCGAGCACGGTGCGGTCCACGACCACGATCACTGAGTCGAAGACCTTCTCGTCGTTCACGTGCAGCCGCGCCAGCCGGTGCGCGGTCCAGGCGATGGTGTTCGTCTTCCCCGACCCAGCCGAGTGCTCGATCAGGTAGCGGTGCCCCACCCCTTCTTCGCGCACCGCGGCCACGATGTTCGTCACGGCCTCCCACTGGTGGAACCGCGGGAAGAGCATGCTCGTACGCCGCACCGAAGTGCCGGTCGCGACGTCCCACTCCTCCTTAGTCTCCACGATCATCAGCCGACCGATGATGTTGAGCCAGGCGTCCTTCTCCCAGACCCGCTCCCACAGGTACGCCGTCGCCGACCACCCACCCTCGCCCGGCGGGTTCCCCGCGCC
This sequence comes from Amycolatopsis rhizosphaerae, assembly GCF_007713715.1. Lineage (GTDB taxonomy): Bacteria > Actinomycetota > Actinomycetes > Mycobacteriales > Pseudonocardiaceae > Amycolatopsis_E > Amycolatopsis_E rhizosphaerae. The sequence continues at coordinate 31,084 of NZ_VJWX01000008.1, read as the reverse complement.
ATCCTCATGGCCCATGTTGAACGGCAGGAAGTGCGTCTTCTCGCCCTCGAGCCGGGTGGTCATCGCGGCCAGGTCGTTAGAGACCGCGAAGTGGACCAGCGCCCGGTGCCCGAACGACAGCAGCGGCTCCGGCCGACCATTGGTCAGCGGAGGCCGATTCTTGCGGTACTGGTTGATCGCCTCGTCCAGCGACTGGGTGAAGTCGGTCTTCAGCTCCACGGTGGCCACCGGGAGCCCGTTGACGAAGAAGACCAGGTCGATGCTGCGCTGGTCAGCGGTAGAGAAGTGCACCTGCCGCATCACCCGCACCCGCATCGCCGCGTACTGCTCGTTGGTGGTCGCGTTCAAGCTGGTCTCGGGGCGGAACTGCGCCATCTTCAGTCGGCCACCGCCGATGTACTGCACCCCGTTACGCAGGATATTCAACATCCCGCCACCATGCTCGAGAGGCTTGTCGAGCGCCGTGGTCAGCACGTCGAGAAACTTCGCCTGCGAACCCGCAGCCTTCAAAGCCTTCTCGTACGCCGCCTGCTGGGTCTCCCCCAGCCAGGCGAACAGGTCCTCAGGGAAGAGCGCCCGCTCCCGGTCGTACCCGGTGTCATCGGCGGAGTAGAGCCACCCGTGTGCCTTCAAGTACGCACAGATCTCGGATTCGAAGACGCCTTCGTGGTGGTCCGCCGTCACGCCATCTCCCGTACTTCGATCTGCCCCGTCACCGCCGCCGTGATCAACGCAGCGCGGCGCTCACGGGCTAGCTCGATGAAGCGCTCGGTCTCCGCAATCGTTGTGTCGATCTTCGCAATCTGCTCGTCGAGATAAGTGACGATGCGCTGCTGCTCTGCAAGCGGCGTATTGGGAAGGGGTAACTCTCGAAGAGCGCTTACGTTGAAGTGCCCCTGCAGTGCTCCGACAGAGCCGTGCTCAATGCGAGACGCCGCCAGCGGCGAGTTGAGGTACCAGACCAAGAAGTCTGGATCGATGCCTTCTCCGGGCCTGACAATGAGGATGTCGATGGCGTTGGCACCGTCGAGTTCGTCAGGGATCTTCGCCGCGGCCCCTGCCTGACCGGTTCGGACCACAACCACGTCGCCCGAGCGCAACTGCGACTTTCGGTGAGCCGCGTGACCTTCCTCTGAGATGTTGACTAGGTCTGCGAGCGAGATCGAACCGCGCTTGACGTTGACACCTCGAAGCGCCGGAACACCGGCATCGACGTACCAGCGCGAAGGCTGAACCACGATGCCCACCGTCACGTCATCCACCGCGAATTTGAGCGCGCGTTCCTCGCTTGTCGAATTGAGGAACGCCTTAGTCACTACTCCGTCCCGGCGTTCGCGGAGCATCTCGACCAAGCGCTGCTGCTCCTCGATGAGCGTGTCGATGCGGGCAGTCTCGCGGTCGAGGTAGTCGGCGACGGCGCGCTGCTCCTCCGGATGCGGCAGCGGCATCGGAATCCTCGCGAGCTTCTCTGCGGTGAGGTGCGGCATCGAGACAACGTTGGAGTAGGCACGAATGAAGCCGCTACCACGCAGCGCGATCAGATAGTACGCGATGAACCGGCCGTCGAAGTCGCCAATCGGTCGAAGCCGGTTGATCGAGTTTTGGAATCCCCAGCCCGGGAGATCCTCGTCGACATACGCAGCGCGGCCAAACCCGCCTTGGCCGCCCTCGACGACAACAACGTCGCCTGCTCGGATGCTCAACTGCTCCAGTTCGGCGTCGCCGAACCACATCTCGTTGACGTCGTGGAGGGCGAGCACACCGTCAGGCTGTACGTTCGCAGCACGCATGTACGGGGCACGAACGTCACTGCCGGAGTCCTTACTCTGCAGCATCTTGCCGAGCGTGACTGTCGCAGCGTTCTTGACCTGGCCGGCCAGCCACCCATCCGGCAAGGCGCCCCAGAGCGGTCCCGTCACTGCTCCACCTCGCGCAGGAGGTCGAGGATCTTGGCGACCTGTTTCTCCAGGTCGGCGTCGATCTCAGCGAGAGGGCGAGGTGGGACGTACTTGTAGAAGTGGCGGGTAAAGGGGATCTCGTAGCCGGTCTTGACCTTGGCCCAGTCGATCCAGGCGTCGGGGACGTGCGGCTTCACCTCTGCGTCGAAGTACGCCTGAATGACCTCGGACTTAGCGGCCGCACCAGCACTCGAGCCACTGTAGGTGAACGGGACGTTCTCGGTGTCGCGCTTCTTCGGATCTGGCTTGGGCTTGCCCTTGCGGTCGAGCACGGGGTTGCCGGACTCGTCGAGGAGAGGGCGCTCGACGGTGATGGTCCAGTAGCCGAACTCGTCGTTGCGCAGCACTTTGGAGTAGTCGGGATCGGCGTCGGTGAAGTCGGCGTACAGCTTCACCACCTTGGCGCGGTCAGCGTCGCTGAGCTCACGGTTCTTGTTGCCGAGGTTCTTGCGCATCTTGGTCCAGAACGAGGTGCCGTCGATGAGCTGGACCAGGCCCTTGCGGTCGGGGTGCTTCGTGTTGTCGAGGATCCAGATGTAGGTGGCAATGCCGGTGTTGAAGAACATGTTGGTCGGCAGCGCGACGATGGCGTCGACCCGGTCGTTCTCCAGCAGCCACTTGCGGATGTTGGAGGGGCCGGACTCGGCGGCGCCATTGAAGAGCGGCGAGCCGTTCATCACGATCCCGGCCCGGCCGCCACCGTCTTCGGGAGCCCGCATCTTGTGGACCAGGTGGAGCAGGAAGAGCATCTGCCCGTCCGAGGTCGACGGGAGGCCGGGAGCGAACCGGCCGTAGGGGCCCGCTTCGTCGCGCTCCTTCGTGACCGCCTTGGCGTACTGCTTCCAGTCGACGCCGTACGGCGGGTTGGACATGCAGAAGTCGAACTGGCGGCTCTTGAACGCGTCATCGGTCAGCGTGTTGCCGAAGGCGATGTTGGACGCATCGTGGCCCTTGGCCAGCAGGTCGGACTTGCAGATCGCGTACGACTGCGGGTTGTACTCCTGACCGTACAGGCTCAGCCTCGCGTCGGGGTTCTGCGCGAGTAGGTGCTCCTCGGCCAGGGCGAGCATGCCGCCGGTGCCCGCGGTGGGGTCGTACAGCGTGCGGACGATGTCGGCCTCGGTCAGGTCGGCGTCCTTCTCGGCGAAGAGCAGGTCGACCAGCAGCCGGATCGCGTCCCGCGGGGTGTAGTGGTCACCGGAGGTCTCGTTCGCGGCCTCGTTGAACTTGCGGATGATGTACTCGAACGCATCGCCCATGTCGGCGTTGGAGACGACGTCCGGATGCAGGTCGACAGCCTTGAAGGACGTGATGATCTCGCGCAGGAGCTCCGCCTTCTCCAGGGCGAGGATCTCCTTCTTGAAGTCGAAGTACTCGAACACATCGACATCGGGCGAGAACCGGTCGATGTAGTCGGCCAGGTTGTCCGCCAGCCCGTCGGCGTCAGCCAGCAGGTTGGCGAAGGAGTAGTTCGAGGTGTTGTAGAACGGTCGGCCGGTCGCCTTCTTGACCTCGATCCTGAGCCGGTTCGGGTTGTCGTACTTCGCCGCCAACTTCCGGACCGTTTCGCGGTCGGGCTCGAGGATGCAGTCGAGGCGGCGCAGGATCGTGAGCGGCAGGATCACGTTGCCGTACTGGTTGGGGCGGTACGGACCCCGAAGCTGGTCGGCGATCGACCAGATGAAACTACCGAGCGTGCTCACAAGGCTCCTTACGAGGCTCACTCAACGATGAAGGTTGGACGCCCAGCGCGAGCCCCTGCGCGCCGTCCGAACACGCCGCACACAGTCTGCAGCAGCCGGTGCGTCACGAGAACATCATCGCGCATGCCAGTCCTCCCGGCGGCGCCACCAGTCCTGAGCCGCGTGCAGCGCCTGCAGCCGAGCGCTTACATGGCTGGGGCGGCGTGGCCCCGCGCGCGAGAAACCAGGCGGCGATCCCCTCAGCCACGGGCTCGGTGATCAGCTCCGCAAGTGGCCGCCGCACCAACTTCCAACACGGCACCATCACCTGGTACAGCAACAACGGCACCCCCAAGTCACCCACAGCTAATCAGCCCGCCACCGTCGTGAAGCCAGCGGGGCCTCTGGTCACGGGTCATGGCCTCCTCCCGCTCGCCGGCTGGCGGTGCTTCAGAAGCGACACCACGCGGGCACGCAGTTGCTTGACCGTGATCGATGCGTCCGTCGGTTCAGACAGATCGCTGGCTGAGGTACGCGATGTGACAGTGCGTAACAGCTTGACAGGAACACGACATCGGGCGAGGAGTTGGGCCTCGTCCTGAACCAACCACCCGGCGTTGGTCAACTGCTGGTCAATCAGCACCCGCGCCCGCTGTTCGGCTGCCAGCCGAGCGTCGTCCGTCACCTTCGGTGACCGCTGGCTGGCCGCCGAAACCTACTGATCAACAACGCTGGAAACACCAACTGAGACGGACCCGGATGCAGCCAGGCTTGAGATGAAGATCGGCAACGATGGACTGTGAGTTACACGGCTATCACCGATCCTTGCTCTACCGACCCGCCCCGCGGGCCTCGAGCGGGAGCGTCACGGCTGCGCATCGGGCCATCACGAACCCGCCTTCTGCCTCAGATTCCCGATGACCAGGTCCGCGATCTGGGCGTTCACCGCGCAGGGATCACTCTTGCCCACCTTCGCCCGGCTGAGCGTGAGACCGATGTCGACCGTTGCACTGTCTGCGACACCGACACTGATAGCGCAGAATGCGTCCTTGGAGCCGCCCAGATCGGTGACATAGGCGACTGCTGGGAAGCTCTGGGTAGATACCTCGCGCCACACGGTGGCCCGCGGTTTGCTACCGCGATAGACAGAACTCAGCCCGTCGTGCGTTAAGTCGTAGGTCACCAACAGTGAAGCGCCACTGTCGAGGTTGCTCCATCCGCAGGTGGGCCCGAGCGCACCGTGATCACTCCGCCCACCGCTCTCCACCTGTCCGAAGATCGTCCTCGTCTGGTCAGCTGTTAGCGCATCTACGCACGGGTCACCAGACAGGATGGACACCGGCAACGGGTCCGCGACCTGTGGTGCCCCAGCGTAAGGCAGCGCGCTATTCGCAGACGAGGTGCTGGCAGACGACCCTGCCGCCGACGACGGTTGGGGATTGCCGGGCTCCGGGCTGTTGCTACAGGCAGCAAGAACCACGGCGGCCAGCGCGAGTGGCCAGATGTGCGAAGTCCGGAACATCAGGCAATCCCAGTGTTATTGGCGGCTTGGTTGACGGTGTTCGTAGCCGCATGGGCACTCTCAGCGATCTTACCGAGGGCATTGTTCAAGCGTTGTACCAGCTCGTCGAGGTACGCCCGTTCACGTTGAAGATGACCGATGCCATACCCGAATGCGCCGGCATCTTGCCCGTTGCCCACAGGCGAGCATTGAAGGTGACGCTGGCCGGGTCCTGAGCCGGCGGCGTGACTTTGGTTAGTGCATTGGCCTTTGTCTGCATGAAGTCGATGTCACGTAGGACACCCTGCACCTGACGAAGCATGCTCTCGGCCTCGTCCCGCGTGAGACTGAAGCCTTGACCGCCGGACGGCCCCGCGGTTCCCCCGATGGCACCACCGCTCGCACCGGCAGCCGGACTGCCCGGAGCGCTGGGATCGTCCTTGATCCAGAAGTTGACGTCGCTCAACCAACCTGACTGCGCCAACTCGCTGCTCCCCTCCGCGTTCGCCACCGCGAGGCGCCGCGTCATGCCGCGGCCCGCGCCTTGCAGTAGCGGCTCAGTCACCGTGAAGTGGACGCTTTGCGAGAGGTTGGCGAGCGTCAGCGGGCACAGCGCGACGGTCGGAGACGAGTCGGCTATCCGTCGTGGCGCGTGACCGTACCGGCGCCCGGTTCGTCGGCCGCACGGTGAAGGCCATTCCCGTGCTGCGGGCCTGCACGGCTCTGTTGAGCCGGTCCCACACATACGGGCGCAGGAGTGTCCGAGCCTCAGACACGGACACGAAGGCCAACTGGCCGATCTCGTCATCGTGGATCCGCAGCTTCGCGACCGCTTCGTCGTCGAGGGTGCCGCCGTCGAAGACGAACATCAGTGTGTCGTCCGAGGGGCCGTGCGGCAACACCCAGTCCAGGCACAGGAGGCGGCCGACAGCGATATCGAGGCCAAGCTCCTCCCGCAGTTCCCGCTCAGCGGCCGCGCTGGGAGGTTTATTCGCTTCGGCCGTGCCGCCGGACAGATCCCAATCCGGCTTGTAGGTCGGGCTTTCTAGCGCACTCCGAACGTGTCGAGAAGCTGCAGCACCTATGCAGCGAGGACGCGTGGCCGGTGTGATCGTGGCCGATGAAGCAGACCACTTCGCCACCTGGCGGAAGGCAGCAGTTCGGCTGTGCAGATCTGGATCAATCGCACTGCCGCCTGCAGCAGCGAGAGCAGGGCAAACACAACGCGCCGGACTACAGGCTGTGTGACCGGCGAGACGACGTTCAGGCCACTGACCTGGTCACGCGGATCCAGTAGAGCGCCAGGACGCGATAACGAGCAATCAGTCGTGGCGTGCGGAGACCGGGCTTGAAGGCTGGCCCCGCAGCGGGATGGCGACCGTGACTCGCTAGACCTGGCTTCCAGCCGCATTGGCCGTGCCAGCCCTGGAATCACAAGGCCTGACCTCGGCGGTAGGGAGTTCGAGCGCAGTGTTGTGCTGGGAGTGGTTGCCGCAGGCGACGAACGGTTCAAGGCCGGGCCTGTCGGTTCCGGCCGGGAAGTGATGAGTCTTTCCGATCACGCGGTACCGAACCAGTGCTCGACATCCTCGACGCGGTCGCCGACCCACTCAGCGGCGTCCTCGACGCCGTGCACCACAGCGTTCGCCGCATCACCAAGCCAGTCGAACATGCCCATCACGAACCCGCCTTCTGCCTCAGATTCCCGATGACCATGTCCGCGATCTGGGTGTTCACCGCGCAGGGATCACTCTTGCCCACCTTCGCCCGGCTGAGCGTGAGGCCGATGTCGACCGAAGCACTGTCAGCGATGCCGACACTGACGACGCAGAACGTGTCTTTGGGGCCGCTGAGATTCGTTAGGTGGGCGGCCGCGGGGAAGCCCTGGATAGAGGTCTCGTGCCACACGATGGCTCGCGGCTTGTTACCGCGGTAGACGGAACTCAATCCGTCATGTGTCGAGTCGTAGGTGACCGACAGCAAAGCACCCGTGTCGGGATTGCTCCATTCGCAGTTCGACCCGAGGACGGGATCGTCCTTCCGCTGGCCGCTCTCTACCTGGCCGAAGACAGTCTTCGTCTGATCGGCGGTCAACCCATCCGCGCACGGGTCGCCGGACAGCGTGGACACCGGCAGCGGATTGGCCACCTTTGGCGCCCCGGCGTAGGGGACCGCGCTGCTTGCGGTCGACGTAGTCGCGGAGGATGACGCCCCCGATGACGGCCGGGGGACGCCACTTCCAGGACTGCAACCGGCGAGAATCACGGCCGCCAACACCAGCAGCCCGATGTGCGAAGCCCGGATCATCAAAGAACCTCACTGTCACTGGTCGCTTGATTGAGGATGCCTGTGGCCACATGGTCACTCTTGGTGATCTTACCCAGCGCCTCGTTCAAGCGGTTGGCCAACTCAGCGAGATATGCCCGCTCGCGCTGCAGATGCCCGACGCCGTAGCCGAACGCGCCGGCGGCTTGTCCGGTGAGCTCGCGCATCTGGGACTTCGGCTCCCCCAGGCACCTGTGGGATTCAGCTTCTGCGGCGATCTCGTGCCTCAGACGGGTCGGACTCATCTACTGCTGCATCGTCCTTTTCATTTGGCTCGTCGCTGTCTTCTGCCTCGTCTATGACATCGCCATCGAGCTCCTCACCATGAGGCAGTGCGTAATGGGATGTAAGTTCCGCTAGGTGCAGGATCAGCGGAAGCCCGAGTCCATCGCGATAGTCTTCGGAGAACCTCTGCTGGTGCAAGAACATCGCCCACGTCTCAGGGCTGTCTCCCGGTTGGAGTCCTGCGATCGACAACTCGAGCAGGTCCGGGTTCCACGCGTTCTTCGCTGGCTTGATGTCTGGCTTACCGGCCGTGGTGATTCGCGGGGTTAGCTTCGTGGCGTCTACTGCGAGTGGGTGGGTGCTCGCTTTGTCGGTTGTGCTGTAGAAGACGCGGTGCCGGTCGTCGGACGGTTGGAGCCGCCAGAGGCCTTTGGAGATGCCGCCGCTTCCTCCGGATTTGGGTGCCCACCACTGTGCAGTTTCGTCGCGGTCTCCGGTTGCGATACGCACGATACGTAACTGCTTCCCGTAAGCGGCGATGCGTTGGGTGTTAGCTGCCCCGACTTGGATCCGGTCGATGACGAGGCCGCCGTTCTGTAGCCAGGGCCAGCGGTTACGGGTGTTTTGTGCATGGGTGACGACGAGAGTGGGCTTGCTCTTCATCTGGTAGAGGATGTTCTTGACGAACGCGGCGGTGGCCGCGGCCTGCTCGTAGTCAGTCTTCAAAGTGTCGGGGCGGATCTGGCCGGTGAGACTCTTGAGCAGCTCGGGATACGGAACCCATTCCGACATGCTCGCCGTACGGCCCATGATGCAGTTCTGGCCAGGACGGATCAGGACCGCGACCGGGGTGAACTGCGCGTTTTGGGTCGGGCCGTCCACACGGCGTTTGACCAGCCAGAACGCGAGCTGGTTGAGCTGATCCGGGATCGCCTCGCCGAGCGTGTGCTGGGGGACGAAGCGCATACCGAGCTGTCGCATGCCGTCTCCCCAAGCGGCGGCTGCGCGAAATCCAGCATCGTCCTCGTCGTCGGGTTCTGTGCTGGGAGGTCGAAAAAACTGGGTGACGGTGCCGGCGTCGGCGCAGCCGAGCCGGATCGCAAACTTGGGATCGGTTCTGGGCTGTTGGAATCGGTCGGGTCCCTCGAGTTCGATGAGGACGAGCGGTGGGCGTTCGGCGAGGCTGTCGCACAGGTCCGTGACCGTCGTTGAGACCTGGTCGCGTCGTTGTCGGATGGCATCGTCGAATTCTTGTCCGCGGCGGGGCGGTTTGTCCCCGTTCCCCAGCGGCGCCCCCAGGGCGCCGAGGGGACGTACGTGCAGCCGGACGCTGAGTTCTGGAGCTTCCCAAGACCAGAGTTCCGGTCCGGTTGCGCATCGATGTTCCGCCAGCCCGAGACTCGATTCGACTGCGTCCAGGACGTGCTGGCGCATGGTGCTGGTCTGGTGAAGCAGCACAGCGCTCACGAGGTTGTCATTGGTCGCGGCCGCCAGGACACGCCGCTTTTCGGCGTTGCGGCTGTTCACTGCGGCGTTGTCCAGGTGTGCTTGTGCTCGTTCGACGTCGGTAGCGTCCTTGCTGACCGGGACGTTCTTCTCCAACGCGCGAGCGGGGTTTTGCTTGATCTCGCTTCGGTGCAGCGGCGGGGCCCAGATGAACTCGGGGGTGAGCGCTTGTGCAGCCCATTCGGTCAGCCGGCGGCGTTCGCTGGGCATGAGCCCGGTCCCGACGGGGTGCCATTTCATACGACTGTGGAACGCGACCGCTGCTGTGATGCCGTCGCGGCCGTGGATCCAGGCGTCGGGTTCCTTGGCGAAGACGTCCGGCGAGGGCAGGTTGTCGAGCGCAGAGACCTGGTTGAGCAGCCCCTCGGGCCCGCCTTGGCGCCACACGGTCTTACGAGACTTGCGATCCCAGACGAGCGAGGCGACGGCGAATCGATGGGGCCGGGTGCCGTCGGGGACGAGAGGCTCATTGGTAAGTAAGTAGGTCGAAACGCCGTTCTTTCCTGGGAAGTAGACGCGCCCGCTGACCCACCGGCGGACACCGGTGCTGATGTGCACTCGTGGCGTTGGCGAGAACGGCACGGTGCGTAGCGCGACGCGAATGACCGCAGAGTAGTAGGCGATCTTTACACCGTTTTGGCCTTTGGTGGGGTGTTCGAGCGGAGGCCAGGACATCAGCTCGGCACCATTGGCTCGAGCGTCAACGGCGACACGGTGGAACAGGAGCTGCTTGCCGGCGTGTTCGTAGGGGTCGAGTTGTGCGATACGGTCAGCGAGGATCTCCGGGACGAGGCGGTAGAGGCGATCGTGGGGCAGGGCTGTGCCCCCGGGGGAGATATCTTGGGCCCGGAGGTCGACGTTCTCGATCTGCCATGTCAGCGCATGAGTGGACAGTGCGCGGACGGTCTCACGGAATAAGGGGTAGGCCTCGTTGCTGGGTTGCATGTTCCGAAGCCAGGCGTGAATCATGCTGTCGAGCACGGCCTGAGGGTAAGGGGCGTCAGCGTAGAGCCAGGGCTTGTTCTCGTCGAAAGTCGTCGGGCCGTCCACGGTGATCAGGTCGGGGGCAACGGCGCGCATGAGGCTGTTGAGCCGCCGGATCGGCACGCTCTTGATCTTGACTCGGGCAGCCTCAGACCTGCCGTGGGCGTAGAGGTTGATGATCGGCTCACGCCAGGTCGCGGGAAAGGCAAGGGTGTGCAGGGGGCGGGTAAAACTCTCGACCTCGGGGTTCGGGACGAAGGCGGCTTGCTGGATTTCGTTATAGGCCACGATGCTGGTCTCTCTCGGTTGCGCTGCGGCTGGCGGTTAGTCCATATCGGCGAGGGCGCGGTACAGCGGTTCGTACAGCGCGACGACGAGCGATTTGTCGATATCCGGCAACGTGGAGTCCGGAGTGAAGTACGGATCGAGGATGGAACGCATGCTCGCAAGGAGGCTGGTGTCCGGCGTGTCGACGGCATTCAGCCCAGCTTCCCGCGGAGAGAACGCTGCGTCGACGAAGACGACGCGGGCCTCGACTCCACCGCGAACAAGGCGGCCAATGACCTGCCACATCACGACGAGCTGGTCCCAGGTGAAAGCGACCTTCTCTTCTGGGGGCAGGCTTGTCCACGACAGTTGCCTGGTCAAGAAGCGATTCCACTTCTTGCGCGCTTCGCGACGGAAGGCCAGTCCGGCAAGGTCAGGCGTGCCGGCGGCGAGTGCCAGCTGCCGGAAGCCCCCCTCGGGTCCGCGAACCTGGCGTACTGCCCAGTCGTTGATCGCTTGGATCGCCAAGGCGATGTCGTCAGGGCGCGGGTGCGGTCGGGCGAGGAAGTACACGCTGCCGATCGCCGCCTTACCGCCGGGGACGACGATGTTGTGGCCACGTTCCACGGCCAGCAGCGGCGCGATGAGAATCTGTCCGCCTTCGGCGGGGAAAGAGGCGACGTTACCTCGGCTGAGGGTCCGCAGCGAGGGGTCGCTGGGGAGTGTGCGCCAGGCGTTGTCGAGGTCCGCATCGTCGGACACGAGCAGTGTGATCCGCCCGGTCCATTCGGGGATCGCGTTGAGGTACTCGGCGGCGCGCTTGGCTTCGATGTAGCTGCCGACCAGTAGGAGGATCCTCCGGCGATCGGGGTCGTCGATGTCGGTGAGTTCTTGTTCGAGCATGCTGGTCGAGTCAGCGAGGCTGCGGTCTGGCACCGCAAGCTGGTGGAGCATCTGTGTGAGCACTTGCGGGCGGGTCTCGGTATCGGACCCGGACAGACGCAGCGGGGTGGAGGAGCCCGGCCAGTAGAGGAACTCCTTGCGGAACGTGGACTCGAGGACGAGACGTACTTCGTCGTCGTGCGGACGAAGGACGGCGCCGACATCGGTGTTGACGTGGTAGCGGCTGGAGGTACCCGCCCAGCTGGTCGCCGACATCAGCAAGACATTGGGGCCGGGCCGGTTGTCGATCGCCGGCAGCTGTGGCAGCTGTAGAAGCAGTTCGCGGCCGACGCCGCTGCAGCGGAAGAACCGCAATTCCCCGCTCTGGTCACCGTCGCGGTTGCGCTCGCCGAGCTGGAACTGGAATCCGAGAACGTTGCCCATCGGGGATTCCGGGAGGATTGGTTCGTAGTCCTTGGGCGGTCGCCGCGACAGTACGTTTGACGTCGCCTCGAGGTTGAGGGCCGCCTCAACGCGCGGCCATAGGGTGGTCATCAAGTTCAGCCGATGGTGCAAAGCCGCCAAGATCAGCGTGAATTCGAACCTGGTGACGTGGGCGTCGATGTTGCTGGCGACGGGGTCGTTGTCGCCAAGCAGTGCGAGCAAGGTATCGCGGAGTCGTTCTCGGGTTGCCGAGTCGCGCCGGGCGTGCAGGAGCTCAAGCGCGAGATGGACGAGCTGGTTGACGATGACGGCATCCTCGTCCGGTTCGCCCGACGGCGTAAGGGTGGATTGCTCCTGGAGTGGGTCGTCGCGGAAGCGGTCGAGGATGCGGTCGATGCGTGCGATCTGCTGGTCGCGTTCGGCCGCTACGTTCTCGTCTGGGTCTTGCGAGTTGTCGCCGGTGTCGGGAAACCAGGCATTGATCAGCCATTGGTGGAGGGTGAGCGCGCTGAAATAGTCCTCGGTGATCCACGTGCGCAGGGCGGCGTCCTGGATTAGCAGAGAGTAGAGGCGGTTGGTCGCCGCTGTGACGGTGTCGGTGGCGTTGGCCCAGTCGTCGTTCTCCCGGGCGGAGAGTTGCAGCCGGCCGCGACGGGCCAGCTCGGTGACTTTGTGGGCAGACACCTCGTCGAGCCAGGAATTCGGCGAACGGCCCACCAGTGTGGTGGCCGGCGCGAACGCAGTGTCGAGCTGCATTTGGACGCGGTCGGCCTCGTCGACGATGACGAGGTCGCTCAGTCTGCAGGCGAGTTCAAGGTAGCGGAGCCGTTCCTCGTGGAGGTGTTGCGGGATGCCGCTGTGGACGAGCCCGGCCGGGGTGGCGACCCAGATAGTGGCGTCAACCAGGTCGCGTGCACCGTGATGCCGGGGGCAGCGCGTCCACAGCGGGCAAGCATGGCGCTTCGGCCGCTCTTCTTCGACGTCTGATTCAGCGGCAACGGGCTCGTCGAGTATCTCGCGGCCTAGCGCGGCCGCAGTTGCCTTAGTACGAGGCTTGGTGACGGGGTAGAGGGACACGCAGGGTGCTTCGCCGATGCCGAGTGGGCGCGGAGCTTCCAGTCCACGTAAGGCGTCAAGCGGGCAGGCGCTGCTGAGGTAGTCGAAGCTCGGGTCGTTGTGCGCCAGCATGGTCGTGGCGCCAGCCGTGGCGGTGCGCCGATGGAGACGTTCGATATTCCGCTCGCGGGTGGATCGGCCGAGGATTGGGGCTGCGGCGACGCCTAGCGCGCGGAACTGCTGGACGACGGTGAGGACTTCTGCAACGTCGCCGACCACGATGGTGATCCGCCGCGGTTTGGCCTTGTCGGTGGTGGCCCAGAAGGCGAGGATGTCGCGCAGGGTCGACTTGCCAGCACCGACCATGCCGACGAGATTGAGCAGCCCGTCGACGCGCAAGGTGTCGCTTGGGGCGAACTCGCCGCGCGCTTCGTCGCGGACGAGCAGCTTGACCCGCCCCAGCCGGCGCTCCCACTCGTGAGCCTTGTGATCCGGGTGGGCAGCCTCGATGCGGTCCATCGCCTGGGCGGCCTGTTCGAGCTGCTCCCAAGTCACCTCGACGGGCGTGCCACCGCCTGGCGGCAGGGCGTCGAGGTCGTGGGGCCGCGACGGCGGGCCAGGCACCAAGTCGTTGGTGAAGGTCACCGAGTACGAGCGGTCTCGCACCGGGAACCGGTATTCGCCGACGTCAGCGAGGGGCAGCGGCTTGCGATCGAACGGGGGTGCCGATGTGAGGACGTCCTCGTACACGGAGAAGCGGGTCGCGGCTCGAGAGGGTGTGCGTCGCTCGGGCACCGCGTCAAGGTCCTTGATGTCGTACCCGCGCACCTCCTCCGGCACGGTGAGATAGGCGGTCACCGCCATTCGCCACTCTCGGCGGCGTCGCATGCTCCACAGGTAGTGGCGGCCACGCTGGATGCGGTGCCGCTGTGCGTCGGTGCGGACATCTCCGAATGCTTCGCTGTAGGGGTAGCCACCAAACAGGGTCCACGCGTCGGTGACGGTGCGGGTGGGCATCACGGTCTCGAGCAAGTAGAGGCCCAGCTCGACGTCCATCAGGTCGCCGGGTGTGAAGGTGGTCAGCGTTGCTGGCCAGGCTGGAGTGATCTGGCGGGCAAGGCGGCGGTGCCAGCTGCTGCGATCACGCATTGGAGGAGCCCCCGTCCGTCGAGTGGACCGTGGTGATGCGCCGGATCCGGCGCAGTTCGCGTGTCAGTACCCGCTGGAACTCGGCATCCGACGTCAAGCGAACTCGGTCGCGTACCTCGTCTGCGACGTGCCGGGCGAAGATCCGTGCGTAAGCTTCGCGCTCGTCGAACCGGTACTGCGGTACAACCAGAAAGGCCTGGTCGTAGGGCGGCGCGGGAATGAAGGCACGCGCGGTGCGGGCGAGTAGCGCAGGGTTGGCGCGGTCCTTCACGTCGATGGCCCAGACCTGCTTGTTTGGAAGCGTGATGCGTAGGTCGTAGGCGTCGAAGTTCGGCCACATTTCCGGCTGCAACTTCTTCTTGATCAGGTCTTGCTCCAGATCCGTTTCGGCCAGTCCTGGGCCTGTGATGAACATCCGCAGCGGGCGGCTGAGCTGATAGACGCCGTTGCCGCGGGCAGGGTCCAGCGTGCGCTCGATCGTCGGGTAGCCCTCACGTCGGCATCGGTCCAATTCGCACCGGTACCGGCCACCCTCGATCGGTACGAGCAGACACTTGCAGCGGGCGCACTGCGCATACTGTCCGTCGCGCAGATACGACCCCGGAGCGGGTTCGTAGGACCGTTTGATGGTGTCGATCAGCAGCATCAGGTCCAGGTCCTCACCCAGCAGAGCAAGTTCAGTGCCGGTCAGGACGGGGCGGGTGATCAGCAGGCGGCGGAACGCCGTGTAGGACTCCGGCGACCGGGCGACCCGGCACTGCTGGATCACGCCGAGCATGACCTCGTTCTCGTACTGTTCCGCGGCCGGATCGGGAGCCGAGATCACCCATTCGAGGCACTGCTGGGTCGGCAGGCGCGTCTGTGGGTCGATCAGGAAACCGTCTGCGGTGTCTAGGTCGTCCGGCAAACCGAGCGGCCACTCGTGCAATGGGCGGTGCATAGCCCACGAGACCATGTCAGGGACGCTGGCCGGCGGCAGCACATCATGGCGCAGGCAGCGCAGAACCAGGTGGTTGAATGCGGTCTGGACCGTGTCCTCGTACACAGGGTTGCGCGGCGCACGCTGGCGTGACAGCGTGAACAGCGCCGACGCGATCATCCGTACCAGCGGTTCGCCGTCGAAGAACACCGCCGACACAGCCGGGCGTGCAGTCACCATGCGCCGCTGTCCTCCTCGTCAGGTAGGTCCGAGCCTGGGAAACTCGGACACCACCTAGATACAGGACACCACCGACAGTTTTTGCTCGGCCGAGCTTCGAACGTCTCGTCAGCGCGCCACGGCTGCGCGAGACGCCGTAGTACTTCGCGTGCTTTGGCAAGCCGTTCAGGGTCGGTCGGATCGATAACATCGATCTCCGCGCCCTCCGGGCGCAGCACCTCCAGTTCGACCCGGGCCATGGCGGCATCGCCGCCTAGCGCTCCTTCAGCGAGGAATGACACAGCAAGGGCCAGTTGCGGGAACTCGTCGAGGAGGTCGTCATGAAACCAGCGCCCCTTCTGGGTGGTTTTCAGCTCGCGCCAAACCCAGCCGCCGTCGTCCATGTAGATCATGTCCGGCTTCGCAAGCACGACCGCCTGGGCCGCCGTGTCATGAACCGCAAGACGAGGCTCGACCTGGACCTGCGTCACCGTGTCGGAGTGATGGAGGGCGCAGACGTCGATGTGTCGCCGCAGCATCCGGGCACCGATCCGTGCCGCGTCGCCGTCGACCCGCCAGCGGCCCGCAGACCAAGCGGTCTTTCCTGTCGGCATTGTCGCCGGATCGCAGGCCGTGCCGTCCCGGTGCGCGTCCTCAAGCCAGGCGTGAACGGCGTGACCGAGCTCGGCTTCGGCACCGTATTCGTAGGCGCGTGGCAGGTGGAGCGACCGCAGGTGGGCTTGGGCCGGGCATGTCCGGTGGTAGCGCAGGTCGCTCGTCGACACGGTGCGAATCGGCGCTCGCGTCGTTGGTAACGCCAGGACGCCCGGAATACGCGGCAAGCTCCCGCAGCTGGTCAGCTGTTTGCACTCTGCGCATGACGAGCCGGGGCGCGCCGGTCCCCCAGCGGCGATGGACGCTACGCGTCTCCGACCATGCTCGGCGTAATAGGCCTCGGCGTCAGCAGGCGTGCCGTCGAATAGCACATCGGCAGACCCGTTCGCCAGGCTTACCTCCACCACCCGCGCATGATCTACCGGTCGAGCTTCACGGAGGTCGAACGGCTCACGCCATGGATCGGGCCATACTGCTGGAACGCCGAACGCCGTCACATAAGCCGCGATCGCAGTTTTTGTGCGATCATGTCGGTGGTTGGCAGCCTCACCGAGCCGTAGGAATCGAAATTCACGACGCCGACCGTCAGTCGATTGGTAGCGACGCCCCCATCCATAGAGTTCCCAGATGCGCGCACTTGTCTTGCGAACGACCCACCAGTCTGGAACAGGTTCCAATCCCTTTTCTTCGCAACCAATGGTCAAGAAGTTGTGCACCGCGTGGCGTGCAAACTTGATTAACCCAGGGTGGAGTGGCGTGCCGCTCTGTCCAATCTCTGCCAGAGCAGCATCCTCGGAGAGTTGACAGTATTCGACGCTGTCAAGTGCAGCCATGACTGGTTGAAGCGTGAACATCTCGAACTGAGCGGCTGGCGCCCACGACGGTCGCCTCGAGCGAATCCTCGGACGGACCTTAACGCCGAGGTAGGAGGGGCATGTAAGCAGCTCATCGTCGGCGGCTCCGGTGCCGATTCGCACCAAGCCGTCAGAACCGGCCATTCCAACGGGAACAACCCACGGGTTAACTGTCATGAGCTCCCCAGTCACTACAACAACACCCTGTTGGACTCTAGTGACCACACACAAGAGTGCGGTAGTTTGTTACTCGTGGTAACACCCATTTGCCGCGTGCCTGGACCGCCGGGGCAGGTACCCGCCCGTCTGGACAACTCTTCCCTGGTGCTGAACTAGGCGATGCGGCTCATGCGAGAGCGCGAAAGGTGGTTGACCAGCCGTTGGTTCAAACCAGCAATGCGTTGTTGTCACCGTGAACAATAACCCGCACGGCGTGCGTCGCTGCTGTCGGTTTTAGGCATGTCCGTCGCCGTTTGTCGTACTGCCTGAGAACGTCGACGGATATCCCGCTGTCGACTCTCCTAATCGATGCTCATCGGTCTGCCAGGCACTTGTGGCGAAGCGGGTGTGGGCGCGCCCGAAGCGGGTGCTGTAGGGATACTGGCCGATCTGCAGCGTCGTTGGCAGGAGGCTGTCGACGACGCAGGTCCGCGGCCCGTCCCCGGAAAACTGGGGCAGACGCTCGGCTTCACAGCTTTGGTCCTACTGCCGGTCACTGTCATCGATGCCCCAGAAGCGGCGCCAGCATGGTCGGAGGGGACCCTGTCGAGCCTGTCCACCTACCGTGCCCGGCCCGACCGAACGGAGGCCGAGCGGGGGTTGACGAGTTCGGCGCGCGGTGGGGACTCAAGCTGAGGGCAGGTGCAGCTCGTACACGGCGCGGTGTTTGCCGGGGCCTTTGTAGTCGGAGACGACGTCGATGCCGTTCACGGCTGGTCGCCGGGGACGTTGGTGATCCCTCGGCTAGTCCACGTGTGATGTGCGGCGGTGTTCTCGGGTTCGGAGGTGAGGTAGAGGCGATGGCAGCCGAGGCGCTGCCCGCCTCGCGGACGGAGTTCAGCAGGGCGGTGGAGATGCCGCGCCGCGGCGTCGGTGGTCAGCATGGGTGATGACGTCTTGAACGTAGCGGTCGTCGGGGTGGTCTTGGCTGCGGAACGCGATGATGGGCCGGCGAGCTGGCCCTCGTCCACGGCAACGGGGCAGGTGGTGGAGAAGAGGTGGGCGTAGAGCCAGTAGTCGGAGGCGGCGCGGGTACGGACGTAGGGTGCGCCGAGTTCCATCAGGTCCAGGATGGCGGGGATGTCGTCTTGGTGCAGGGGGCGGACGTTCACGGGAACCTATCGGTACGGTGAGCGAGTTCGACGATGCGGGCGGCTGTGGTGGCAGGGTCGACCACGTCGGCGACGCTGCGGCCGACGATGAGGATGTCCCAGTCGGGGCCGACGGACACGTTGTGATCAGTGGTGCTGAATTCGCCGCTGACGGCGACGGGCTTCGTCCTCCCCGCTGCCATTGGTCAACTCCACCACGCCACCCAGTTCGATCACCGTCGGCGTCTCGTACTGCAGCGCACCTTCGTCGGTGCCCAGCCGGTTCCGGTCTCGATGCCGTCCGATACGGCTTCCCTTTCCCGTGCGCTCACCCATCCGAGATCATGCCGGGCCTTGATCACCGGCGTAAGTGAGCGCTCTCGGCCGTTGCGGTGGCGGCCTGCCCACCGCTAGCGCTGCTATTGGTGGCCGGCCAAGTTACTCGACCGCGCTCTCAAGCGGCATCATGCCGAGACCGCGAGCGAGACCAGCAACGAGACCGTCGAGACGGCCCGGGTAGCGCGTCCGACAATGGTATTGCAGTAGTGGCGAAACCAAGGCGCCGGCGGGAGGCTGATTCCACTGTCGTCCGCCCAAGAACACGGGCGTTGCCGGACGCCAGGCCTAGCAGCACGCTGATAGGCCGTTGCCGCAACGGCGTCGGGTTGCCTCCCCCGGTCCTGATCAGGCGGCGACCTGGACGCCGAAGTCGAACTCAGCGTCGGCAGCTCCCGCGAGGAAGGCGGACCACTCGCCTTCGTCGAAGCGAAGTTCAACCTCCGCGGTGAGGGACCCGACCACGGTGTCTGTGCCGATCTTGGCGATGCTGGCGACCCCGTTTGCGCTGGTGGGGTCGCCATTGGATGCGTCGCGGACGAACGCTGCCCACGCAGGGTAGGAGAAGGTGATCGTGCCGGCGTCGGGGTGTTTGCTGTGCCGGATGATCACGCCATCGGCTGTGGGGGCGACTTCCACGCAGTTGCCGGTACCGGTGCTGTAGCTGCTCTTGCGCCAGATGGGGTCGGCGGGTGCCGTCGGGGAGTCGGTGTTCATCGTAGGTCCTTGATCACGTCGTGGATGAGGTCCAGTGATTCTCGTGGGGCCAGTGCCTGGCTTTGCACGGAGCCGAACGCGTGTAGGTAGCTGCGGATGACCCCGCCGCGTTCGTGCACTGTCCAGGATGTCACTCCATCAACGTAGACGGCTTCGGGATCGGTCTCGTCGGGCCATTGGATGATCACGAACGAGTCACCGAGCGCGGCGTGCGCGTCGGCAGTGAACGGTACGACCTGCACGGTGACATCGCGTTCGCGGACCATGCGGGTGATGTGTTGTAGCTGCTCGCGCAGGATGCCGGGGCCGCCTACCTGTTGACGGATGGCGGCTTCGCCGACGACGGCAGTGAGGCGCAGTCCCTCGAGGATGCGTTTCTGGCGGCGCATCCGCAGTTCGAGGTAACGGTCGACGTCGGCCACGCGAATGTGAGGCGAGACCGCGGTGATGCCCCGCTCGGCGTAGTCACGGGTCTGGAGCAGGCCCGGGATGACCTCGCCTTCGTAAGTACGTATCCAGGAGGCATCGGTCTCCAGTTCGATGAGCATCTGGACGGCTTCGGACAGGATGTCGCCATAGTCCTGCCACCAGCCCGGTTCGTCGGCCTTTCGGCGTAACGCCTCCAACTGGGCAGCCACCTCAGCGGGAATGTTCAGCGCCTGCGCGGTACGGACGAGAACGTTGGGGGACACCTTGGCCTTACCTGACTCGATCTTCGACCAGGTTCCCTGGTGGATGCCGATCTTGGCGGCCAATTCGGTGCCGGACAGGCCGCTCTGCTGCCTGTAGGTGCCCAGACGGCTACCGAGACGACGACTGCGCACCGTCGGTCGCATCGTGTGTCCTCCCCTTCCTCGATCCCCATGCACAGCGGTCGCGGCTGGCGACTCGCATGATCACCCGTTTGGAGCACTTCCATGCTAGGCATAATGCCAGGCATTATGCCTAGCATGGTTGCTGTGCTGAAGGACACACGGTAGCCCTCCTGGCGATCACCGATCGCCAGTCCCCCTAGCTCCGGTGGAGCCAGGCCAGACCCCGACCCGGCTTGGCTCCGCCGGACCCACCAACCGATTCGCATCACGGGTCGGTGCGGCACGTGGAGAGCAATCATGAGGCGAACGCGACGCAAACCCGACCAATGGCTGGCGACCTGCCGAGATGTCGCCAGTCGGCGCCGGGAGATCCTCATCCTGCCCACCGACGACGACCGAGTGGCGCTGATCATTCCGCCAGGCGAGGTCGCCGTCCTGGAGCCGCTGCAGGCCGGTCGCCTGCGCGCCGCCCTGCGAGATGCCCTGCTCGCCCTGGAAGAGCCCGCCACACGAGAGCAGCACCAATACACCGTGCCGACCCTGCGGAACAGCGCATGAGCCTCGCCGCGCAGGTCGTTGCAGTGGTCATCGCAGCCATGGTGTTCCTTAGCCGGTTGGTGGCCGCGCTGTACCGCGCGCGTGTCGATGGCCGGATCGCCGAGCACTGTGCCCGACAGGAGGGGCAGGCGTGAATCCGCTGTCGCCGCGAGCCGCGCGTGAGCTGGGTCGACGCCTGCACGCCGAGGGGTTCCGCCCCTTACCCGATGTGGCCGACGGCGGGGCCCTGGTCGGCACCCGCCTGTGGCGGGTGCGCTCCGGGTATGTGGAATACCTCGCGCTCCGCGCAAGCGGCTTCGCCCAGGCTGCCCGCGTCGAAGCCAGCTTCGACTATCAGCGACCCGCTCAACACGGCCCCGTCGTCGAGCATCGCCGAGGCCATGCCATCAACGCCCTGAACTGGCTGATCACCGCCACATCGTCGGATTTTGCGCCGTACGCCTCCGCTGATGACCTGGGCAATCGGGCATGGCCAACCGGTTAACCCCACTGTAGTTCCGAATGTAGAGCTCTACCCGGCGTCCCCAGCGACTCTGTCTCACCATCATGTCCAAAAAGGAGAATGATCGATGCACGTCGACGAACCTCAAGCCAGTCCAACGGACAATCCAGCCCCGGGCAATCGATTTATCCCCAGCGACCTGGATTACCTGTATAACCAGTTCGCCGATCTCCTGGCCAGGCAGGTCACCTCCGGTGACCTGGCCATCCACAGCAGGCTCCCGGGGGAAATGGATCTGGCCCGCCAGTACGGAGTATCAGTAGGTACCGCCCGCAAAGCCACTAGACTGCTTCGGCAGCGCGGGATCGTGGCGACACTTCGAAGCAAAGGCACCTTCGTCGTGGCGCGACCGGGCGACTCGACACCCACGCTACCTCCGGGCTCCTAGATCAACGATTCCACTCGCTGAAACAGGGACCGGTCGAAGCAGTCGGACAGCCTGTTTGGAGCATAGCTACACGGGTGACTGCTACCGATCGCAACCGTTGGCGGCACGTGACTGCTCCGTTCGTGTAACCCGGCTGAAGTAACCGAAAAAACAATGCGGCGGCCAATAGGGTCGTAGTAGTGACGCGATCAACACAAGAGGTGACATGCGATCCGGGTGTAACCGGGGAAAATGCTCGTGGATCGGTGGGAGAGATCGACGAAATCCGGAGACGGCCAATGACAGCGGGGGCAGCGCAAGGCTCGGCCGCCATCCGGCAGGTCGCCACGTCGTCCCGTTCCGGCGATTTGCCCACGGCCATTCGCGCGGTGCTGACCAGGATCGCCGTAGGTGATCACTTGACCTCGGCAGCGCTCTCCGATGCTTTCCTGGCTACCGTGGCGCTGGCCGCGCCAACGCGGGATGTGGTGCTGGGGTCGCTGATGACGGCCGCGATGACGCGTGGTCCTGTGGCCGACGAGGTGGAGGGTTTGTTGCGAGGTGCGCTTTCCGTGGATGCTCTGGCGCCCACGGAGGTGATCAGTGGCGGTGACCGACCAGTGCTGATGTTGGCGGGCAGCGGCAAGAAGGGCGTGCGAACGCTGAACGTGTCCACGCCCGCCGCGCTCGTGGCTGCCGCCGCCGGAGCACGTGTGATCAAGGTCGGTTCAGCGGCTACATCGTCGGCCTTGGGCTCTCGTGATCTGGTGCGAGCCCTCGGGCTGCGAGAGCACCGAACGGCCGGTGATGTGCGCGCCGCTCTGGCCGAGTCCGGGTTCGCCTTCGTAGCGATCGAGCCGGAGATTCCGCTCCTGGACGAACTGTACGGCGGGCGGTTCCACGCACCGAACCCGTTCTCCTTCGGACTGGCTCCGCTGGCGAGCCCAGTACGAGGCGATGTCACAGTGTTCGGCCTGTCCCATCCGCGTGTTGAAGTAGCGGCACACGTGCTGAGCCGCTTCGGCATGCGTCACATCGACGTGTTGAGCACACGCCTGCCCAGCGGCTACTACCTGGACGAGATCGGCCTTGCCGGCGAGTTGCGATGGTGTCGAGTGCGGAACGGTGTGGTTGGCCCCGTCGAGGCTGAACCAGCTGACAGCCTGACCACGGGTCTTCCTCGCGACGTGCCGACGCCGCGCGGGGCCGATGAAGCGATCGAGCGCACTGGCGAACTGCTGGCCGGCGGCGGTCTGGACCAACCATCGTGCGCTCGTCGCGATCAACGCCGCCCACCTGCTCGTGCTCAGCGGCATCACCACGTCGTTGGCTCAGGGCGTGGTGACGGCCGAGGACGTGTTGCGCAGTGGCGCCGCACTGGCGAGCCGCCCGGCCGCGCGCACGGCCGAGAGGGGTGCCTGAGCGCGTGGACTTCGACCCGGAACTGCACTTTCTCACCCGCGGCTACACCCAGCGTGTCCCGCCTGAGTACTTCGCGGACACCGACGCCTCGGGGATCATCTGGCAACCGGACGTATATCCGGAGGTGTTGTCGCTGGCCCGCAAACACCACCGCACGGCGATCATCGACCTGGGGTGCGGACGGGCGGGCAAGCTGGCGGCCTTGCGCGAGCAGAGCCCGGATCTCGACATCATCGGTGTCGACTTCGGCTCCAACATCGACTGGTGCCGTGAGCGCCTTCCGTTCGGGCTTTGGCTGGACGCGGATCTGGAGGCGGCGACGGCACTGCCGCTGGCGCCCGAGGTCATTGCCCGGTCGGTGGTGGTGTGTTCGGACGTGCTGGAACATCTGACCGACCCACGCCCGGCGATGCGCCTGATCTGCTGGTTGCTCGATCGCGGCGCGGCCTGTGCGGTGCTGTCCACGCCGGCCCGGGACAAGCGTGCGGGAGCCGCGCACGTGGGACCGCCGTTCAACCCGGCCCACGTCCGGGAGTGGACGCAAGCCGAGTTCCGTGCCTTCGTGGCGAGCTTCCCGGTGGCGATAGAGCGGTTCGAGCTGACCCGCAGCGACGATGGCGGGGGCGGGCTGACAACGCAGCTTGTTGTGGTGACACGGCGCGGAGAGCACCGGTGACGGCGATCCGCGTACTTCACGTCCCAGCCCGAACCCCGTACGCGCGCAAACTGCGCGACGGAAACATCCAGATCCTCAACGAAACTACAGTGAATGGACTCGCGGTACCACGCGACGCCACACTGACCTGGCTGTTGGAGCACCGGCCGTGGGATTGGCTGGACGTAGTGCACCTGCACCATCCGGATTTCGAGTCGATTCCGCGGCTGCGCACCGTGCTCGAAGAGTGCCGCCGCGCGGGAAAGCGGGTGGTGTACACCGCGCACGACCTCAGCCCGGTCTTCGGGGACCGGGCGACACACCATCACAGGTTGCGCGTGCTCGCGGAGCACGGGGTGCCGTTTGTCTGTCTCACACCCGCTGCTGAGGCCGCTGCGCGCCGGCGGTTCGCAGCTAGCACAACTGTGGCTCCGCACGGGTATGTGGCCGTGCCGGGAACGCCGCTGCGCTCGAGACGGCGCGAGGATGGCCCTACCCAGTTTCTGATCTATGGTTCACTTCGCCGCAACCGGGATATCGAGCTGGTCCTGGCCTGCTGGCGCTTCGCTCGACACCTTGCAGCGACCACGCTGCATCTGCTGCTTCGCGCGCCGTCTCGCGCCAGCCTGGCCGACGATGGTGAGGTCTGGCGGGCCATTCGCGAGCACGCCGCCGACCCTCGGCTGCGAGTGGACGTTCTGCCTTTCCCAACAGACGATGAGGTGAACACGGCCGTGGCTGCTGCCGACTGCCTGCTGCTGCCCTACCGGTGGGCTAGCCACTCCGGGCAACTCGAACACGCCCTCGACCTCGGTGTGCTGCCGGTGGCTGCGCGAACCGGTTACCTGCCTGATCAGATTGCGCTACACCGCGGTCGCGCGCCGGAACCGATGTGGTTCGACTGGCCGGACAACGCCCCGTTCGATCACGGTGCCCGTCTGCTCGATGCGATGCGGACCGCGCACACGGCGATCCAGGACGGCTGGCACGCCCACGACGCCGAGAAGTTCGTCGATTACCGCCGTCGCGAGCACGCCGACGTCATCGCCGTATATCGCGAGTTGTACGAGGGCAACCGATGACACAGCCGTCGAACCGGCCGCCCTCGGTGTCGATTGTGGTGTTGAACCACAACTATGGGCGTTACGTCGGCGAGGCCCTGGCCAGCGCGACTGGTCAGGTGCCGGGTGACTACCGACTGGCCGAAGTCGTGGTCATCGATGACGGCTCCACCGATCAGAGCCACCAGGTGTATCGGCAGTTTCACGACGTCCGCGTGGTCCGTAGAGGTCACGAGGGATTCCCCGCCACGCTCACCCGCGCCGTCCGCGAAGCCTCCGGCGACTGGCTCGCCCCGCTCGACGCCGATGACGCTTTCACGCCGGACAAGCTGCGAACGCTGGCCCCTTATCTGACCGACCCGGCTCGGCTGCTAATTCAACACGGAGAGTACGTGGTCGATGCCAAGGGCAAGTCGTTCGGTGAAGGTACCCATCCGGGTGGGTCCACCAGCACACTAGTGGTACGCACCACTGCGGCGCGCGACCTGCTGCCGATGACCAACGAATTGTTCTTCCACGTGCTGGCCGACCTCAGCCACGGCATCCGCCTGCCCGAGCCGTTGACCCGCTACCGGGTCCACGAGGCGAGCATGACCGACCGGCGCACACCCGGTGCCTTCTTCGACTACATGGCCGGCATCTGTACGGACCTGGCTGCTCGCCTCGATCAACTGTCCACACGTCCGCCGACGTGGGCAGACACCGGGCAGCTTGTCGACCTCGGCGCGCTATACCGCAGCCGGGCAACCGAGTTCCGCGACGACGCCCAGCGCCAACGCGACCAGGCCGGGTGCGCCACCATCCAGGAGGGATCTTCCCGGTGACCGAAGCCGTTCTGTTCTCCGAGTCCTACTACCAGCAGGTACTCGCCGAGTTCGGCTACACCTCGTTCGACCTGCGCCGATTCGACTTCGGCGTGGCCGGGCTCGATGCCGACACTCTCAACGCTCGCTATCTGTGCCATCACCATGCCGACCAGTACCTGAACGCCGCTCCGCAGCGGCGCGTCGTGACCACTGGGTTCGGCATGTCCGGGGTGCCGCACCTGGCCACGGTGTCCCACATCCTCAAGATGATCGAACTTCAGCGCGGGGGCGAGCGCTGCCAGATCGTGCTTGGTGACCTTGACGCCTACAACGGCAAGGCCCGGCCTTACGCCGAGGTGCACGAACTGGCCGAGCGGTTCCGGGAGTACACGTTGCGGCTCGGCTTCGACGACCACGTCGGAACTGTGCGCTCCCAGGAGGCCTACCTGCCCGCGCTGGAGGCGATGTACCTGCTCGGCCGATACGTCGAGCAGGCTGACTTCGACGCCGCCGAGGAAGACAACCACGGTTATTACGCCGAGCACGGGCTCGTTGACTCGACCATGACCTTCCGTCGTGCCCTCTCGCTGTCGCTGATGGCTGCCGACTTCCTCGCTCTGGGCCAGGACCACGACGCCGTGCTGGTGATGCTTGGTGTGGATGAGCACCGCTACGTCCGCTTCGCTCAGCAGGCACGGGCGCGCTTGGATGAGCACGTGCCGTTGCGGTCGGAGTTCGCGCTGACAGCCACCTACACCCGGATGGTCCGGGGTTTCGGCGGCCACCCCAAGTTCAGCAAGAGCATCCCCGGCTCCGCCCTCGACGTGACCACCCCGCTGGACGCGGTCCATCGTCTACTCGCCGCCGAGCCGCCCATTCCCGAGGAGTCGGCGACCTATCAGCTCATGTGCCAGATGCCTCGTTACGACGCCGACCGCCTGCGACAACTGCACGCGCAGTGCTGGGAAGCCGGTCCGGCCTGGCAGCGTGCGGTGCGCGAGTTCGCCGACCAGGTGATCGACCTGATCAGGCTGTGGCCATGTTGACCAGGAGGAATCGGCTCACCGCGCCCCGCTACCATCGTTACGTCCATGCCTTGTCAAGTCACGTCATGTCGCGCGCGCCACCCGAATCCGGAGAGCTTTGATGACCCGACTGAGCCAGTCCGTCGACCGCGCCACCGCCCTGCTCAGGGGCGCGGACCTCGCGGCCGACACCACTGTGCGGGAGCTGCTGACCGAAACCACGCAGCGTCGCAGCCTGGACCTGTCGGACCTACCTCCGGCCGAACAGGCCGCCCTGATCGCCGCCCGCTCGCAGGAGCTACAGCCCTCCGCTGACGCGCTGGCCGAGCGGATCACCGCGGCCGAGGTGAAGGGCCGGCGCTTTATCGCCAAATTCGGCATCGATCCGACCGGCGCCGAGGTCCACCTAGGGCACACGGTGCCCATGCTCATCCTCAGCCGCTTCCAACGTATGGGCCACCAGGTCGTGTTCATCGTTGGCGACATGACCGCCAAGATCGGTGACCCGTCCGGCCGCTCCGACGAACGCCCGGCGCTGACCGACGATGACATCGCCCGCAACCTCGCCACCTACCGCCAGCAGGTCACCCCGTTCTTCGACTTCGAGCGTGCCCAGTTCCGGCACAACGGCGACTGGCTGCGGCAGATCACCCTGCCGAAGATCATCGAGATCACCGCGCAGATCCCGGTGTCGATGCCGCTGCAACGCGAGGACTTCCGCAAGCGCCTTGAGGCCGGGCAGGGCCTGTCGCTAGCCGAGCTGATGTACTCGGTCGTGATGGCGCTCGACTCGGTAGAGACCAACTGCGACCTCGAAGTCGGCGGAATCGACCAGTTCCTCAACATGCAGATGTGCCGCAAGGTCATGGACATCTGCGGCCAGACCTCCGAACTCGTGGTCGCCACCTCACTGATCGAGGGCACGGACGGCACCGGGGCCAAGATGAGCAAGTCCAAGGGCAACTACGTGCCGCTGACCGCCCCACCCGGCGAGATCTTCGGCAAGATCATGTCGGTACCCGACCGGCTGCTCGAGCCCTACTTCCGAGCCTTGTCAGAGTGGCTGGACTCCGAACTGGCCATCACCAGCGAGCGGGTCAAGGACGGCTCGCTGCACCCGATGGACCTGAAGAAGATCCTGGCAGGCGAGGTCACCGCTGCCATCCACGGCGTCGACGCGGCCATGAAGGCTCGTGAGGAGTTTGTGGCCCGCTTCTCCAAGCGCGCCTTCAGCGAGGTCGAAGACCTGCCCACGATCACCGACCTGAGTCAGCCGGTGGCCGAAGTGGTCAAGGCTCTGGGCTTCGCCAAGAGCAATGGCGATGTCCGGCGCGTCGCCCAGCAGAACGGCCTTCGCCTGGTGATTGAGTCTGAAGGCGACCAAGAGCAGGTGACGTTGAGCGCCGACGACGCTCGCAAACCGCTGGAAGCCGTGGTCAAGGACAAGCTCGACACAAAGAGTGGCGAGCTCTACCTCAAGGTGGGCCGCAAGCTCGCCCGCATCACGACCACCTGATCGCTGACCGTGGAGGCCGTGGTCCTCGACCTGTTCGGCACCCTTGTCAGCGCTCCTACACCAGACGAACGCACCCGAGCTGCATCACGGCTAGCGGCCCTGATGGGCCGCAGTGCCACGACGGTTGAACGCTACTTCCGCGGCACCTGGCGCGTTCGTCATGACGGCGCCTTGCCGACGCTCGCCGACCTCGCCATGCACCTGGTTCGCGCCGTCGACGGGCCGGGCACGGCGGTCGGGCCGGTCGCCGACGAACTGTGTGCCCTCGGGCGGGCACGCCTTGTACCCGCCCCGTCGGTGGTCTACGCCTTGAAGTCCCTGCGCAGCAAGAGACTAAGGCTCGGCATCCTCAGCGACGCCAGTGCCGAAATCGTCGCTGCCTGGCCGAACAGTCCTTTAGCCGCGCTGGTGGATGCGGCGGTGTTCAGTTGCACGGCTGGGGCGGTCAAACCCGAGCAGCGGCTCTACCGTGAGATCTGCGACGAACTGCGCGTGCTCCCACACCGGACGTTGTACGTCGGTGACGGAGGGGGTGACGAGCTGCGCGGCGCGAGGACGGCGGGCATGGGCGCCGTCATCGCCGTCCACCGACGAGGTCCCTCCGACGCCCTGGCCTTCAACCACACCGAATGGCCCGGCCCGATCCTGGACGCCGTGGAAAATGTGCCTGCCTACCTCGCGGAGCGAGCATGAAAGCGTGGGAAGTCAGAAACAACGTCTTGGGCCTGCATGAGGTAGCACCGGCCCCGCCGGGTGCGGACGAGACCTTGGTCCGCGTCAGCCACATCGGCATCTGCGGCAGCGATCGCCCCAAACTGCTACATCCCGCCAGCTTCGCCCTACCCAAGCTGTGGCGGCCTGGGCACGAGATCGTCGGCACCGATCCGACCGGCAGAACCGTCGCCGTCGACCCGCTCGTGTCATGCAACGTTTGTCCGAACTGCGCAACAGGGAACACCCATCTCTGTGGCGCGCTACGTCGAATCGGCTGGGACCTACCCGGTGGATGCGCCGAGCAGATGGTCGTTCGCGAGGGAAACGTGCACCCCGTGCCGGACGGCGTTGATCCACTCCACGCCACCCTTACCGACCCTGCCGCAGTCGCCATCCACGGCCTTCGCTGCCACCCGGTTGGTGAGCCGGGACGGCTGGCCGTCATCGGCGCAGGCACAGTCGGCTTGCTCACGGCCCTCTACGCCCACGAACAGGGCTGGGATGTCACCGTCGTATACCGTGACGGCCGCGCGCCCCATGAAACCGTGACCACAGCGGTGCCAGCAGCGTTCCGATCGCCAGCCACACTGCACCCGGAAAGGACCTTCGCCCTGGTGGTGGACGCGGCTACCGGGACCGACCCAGCACCACTCGACCTCGCGCTGCGACTCGTAAGTGATGGCGGCACCGTCATCGTCCAAAACGCTTACCACCCCGGCGTCAGGCTTCCGGTCCCGCTGCGTGATCTCTTTCGCCGATCAATCCGCCTGATCGGTTCATTCTCCTACTGTCGCAGACAACACGACGACTTCGCACTTGCCCTGGGCCTGCTGCGCAGTCATACCGATCAGGTCGCATACCTTGTCTCCGATGCTGGCGAGTTCTCGAATCTACCTGCAGTGCTCGATGGCGGTGGGATGCACTCGGTCCGACAGGTCCTTACCATCCGGGCCTGATGCACCGTCGGCTATCACACCGATCCGGCTGGCGTAGTAGGCCATCGCCGTCGTAAGAACGATGTCCAGGGCGGGCGGGGCCGACCCGAAGGTCGACCTCAGCGGGCAGGATAGCGACGGTGACTCGCCCGACCGTCATCTTCCAGCCGAGTTGACCGTGCCCGCCCTGGAACCACAACGCGTGGCCTCGGCGTCATGGCGCTGGGGTCGCGGTGTGGGGCTCCGCCAGGACCTTCCGCATAGGCGAAGTCGGGAATGGGGTCGAGCAGCGTCAGAAACGAGAACGGGCTGTCAAGGCCAGGACTTGCGCCAGCCGACTTGGGAAGAACTTGGCAGGGTGACGTGGTCGGCGACTGCTTCGTCAATCAGACGCCGGAGTTGGTCCACATGATGGCCGGGTGCCGATCGGTCACTCCGGGATAACCTCTCCAAAATCAAGCGAGTCAGCCCTCGCGCCTCGGCCTACCTCTTCAGCCACGTGCTCACCCCGGCCAGCATCCGGTCGAAGACGCTGCACTCCAATCGGCTGGTCGACCTGTTCAACAACCTCGACCCAATACTCACCGCCTTCAACATACCCCTGGGCTTTCGAGGGCCTCATCTAGTTCGCCGACCGCTTTGATTCGACCCGATCGCTATCGAAGTCACACCTTGCAAAACGTCCACACTGAGCCTATTCTCGACTTCGTCGAATGAGCCGACTAGAGCCCATGGATCATCGGAGGCTACCGAGGTGGAGCTTTCGCATCCCTCAAGAGACGCCATATCCCGCCAGCAAGAGCCCAAACATCTTCGATACAACTACGACAGAGTTAGCGACAATTAGGAATAACTATGCATGTCAAGATAGACGCTGGGCGAGTTCTAAGGGAACGCAGAGATAAACTAGGAGCGACAGGAGAAGAAGTTGCCGGCAGGCTGGGGACAACTGCTGCAACTATCAGCAACATAGAAAACTCAAGAAGTCCTTCGAATAGTTGCTACTATTATCCATACCAAGAACTACTGATCAAACTTGAGCGGCAACGACTGAGAGAATTAGTTAATCAACACCCAGAGGAACTAGTAAAGATAGTTTGCGAAAGACTGTCCACCGAACTAAGTGAAAGTGAGAACTAAGATCTCTCTAACGCATCCCGCTGCGACCGCATCTATTGCGGTCACACCGACGCCCTATCGTCCACACGCTTCAACGGACCTGGGGTCTGCGCGTGCGAACCTGTGACGTTTCGGTGTCGTCGCCAGACTCAGTCCCGCGCGGATGTCTGGGTGCTTGGAGGGGTGCAAGTTCGAACTGACAGCGAGTGTCCACCAATCGGGGGTGGCATCGAACAGGCGACAGAGGCTCTCGGCTGCGTCCGCACTGACGGGCAGGAGCCCGAAATCGTCGACGATGACACGATCGGCGCGGATCAGCCAGGGCCCGGGCTCGGGCGTTCGAGTCGTCGGCGCGGTGGGGACCGACCAGAACACCGAGGTCCTCGGCGGTGAATCAGGCCACCGCCATCCAGCCCTCGACTGCGGCATGCCCGAGCGCCTCACAGTGTGAGGCCTCGTCCGAGGATGCCGTGGGGGTCGTAGCGACGACGCGTGCCGGTGAGTGAGGTCCCGTGGTGGGTCTGCCAGTCATGCTGAGTGAAGGCGATGGCGCCCGTGGGGTATGCGGTGCCGCCGAGGGCCTGGACCTTGTCGTACCAACTGCGGTTGGCAGCGATCAGGCGCTCAAGGGCGTGAGGGT
>NZ_VJWX01000089.1 GCF_007713715.1 Amycolatopsis rhizosphaerae | reverse complement strand
GTGTGCAGACGGAACCCGGCGCGGGGGCGCAGGTCGGGCGGGATGGATCGACCGTCTACCGAGCACGGCGGGTGCTGGCGATCCGGCCCTTCCGCCGCCTGTGGGGCGTCACCTATTTGTGCAGTGTCGCCGACTGGCTGACCATCCTCGGCCTGACCAGCCTGGCGACCAAGCTCACCCACAACTACACGGCGCAGAACTTCGCCTTCACCGGGGTGCTGCTGTCCGCGCTGCTGCCGGGGCTGATCTTCGCCCCGCTCGGTGGACTGCTCGCCGACCGCTTCGACCGGCGCAAGGTCATGTTCGTCGCGGACCTGCTGCGCTGCGGCTTCATCATGTCGATCGCCTTCGTCGGCACCGGGTGGTGGCTGTTCGTGGCGAACTCACTGGCCAGCGCCAGCGCGATGATGTGGATCCCGTCGAAGGACGCGGCGGTCCCCAACCTGCTGCGCAGGCCGGACCAGGTCGAGACGGCCAACCAGCTCGGCATGGTGATGACCTACGGGCTGGCGGTGGTGTCGGCGGGTGCGGTGTACACGGTCGTCACCGGCATCGCGCCGACCCTGCACCTGCCCGCGAGCACCTTCGGCGACCTCGGCTTCGCCAAGATCATCGTGGTGCTGATCGGGCTGCTGTACCTGACCAGCGCGATCCTGATCATCACCAGGATCCCGGAACTGTCGCTGCGGAACGTGCACGCCGCCGCGGTGGTGAAGCCGAAGCCCAAGCCCGTCGAGGAGCAGTCCACCGGGCTGAGGGCGCTCGCACGGGACGGGGCCAGGTTCGTGCGGAGCACCCCGTTGATCCGTGGCCTGCTGATCGGCGCGGCCGGGGCGTTCGCCGCGGGCGGCGCGGTAGTCGGTTCGGCCAAGCCCTACTCGTCGAGCCTGCTGGCCGGTGACGCGGCCTGGGGTCTGCTGCTGGTCGCCGTGTTCCTCGGGCTGGCCACCGGGATGGGCGGGGCACCGAAGCTGTCGCGGCGCCTGCCGCACGCCCGGTTGTTCGGCATCTCGATCGTGGCGGCCGGGCTGGGTCTGCTGCTGGTCGCGATCTCGCCGCACCTGGCGGTGTCGCTGATCGCGGTGGCGATCGTGGGGGCGTGTGCCGGGGTGGCCTTCCTGACCGGCGTGACGATCATCGGCTCCCAGGTCGACGACGCCATCCGGGGCCGGATCAACGCGATCTACCAGTCCATGATGAAGATCATCGTGTTCGGTTCGACGGCCGTGGTCCCGCTGCTGATCGGCCTGACCAAACCCCGCACGGTCACCGTATGGGGAAACCCGATCATCATCGACGGGACCAGGCCGGTGATGCTGGGCGGCGGGATCCTCGCCGCCTTCGTCGGTGTGATCGCCTACCGCCAGATGGATTCGCGTCGCGCCGAGACGATCATGGACGATCTGCGGAACGCGATCCGGCGCCGTCCGCGCCGGGTGAACGGCCTGCTGCTGGCGCTCGAGGGCACGACGGCGGCCGACACCGCCAGCCAGGCGGCCCGCCTGGCCGACTGGCTGCGCCAAGCGGGCCCTCGTCCCGTCGTGCTCGCCGCCGACCCGGGACTCGACGACGAGCGGCTGCTGAAGCTGGTCAGCGGAGCCTCGCTGTCGGGCGCCCGCGCACAGGCGCTGGCCGCGGCGGCGGTCAGGGCCGACATCGTGGAGCGGGACGTGCAACCCGCGCTCGACGCGGGTGCGATCGTGGTGATGGAGCGGTTCGTGGACTCCCCGCTGGCGCACCTGTCCGCCGTCGCCGGTCTGGACGCGAAGGAACTGGAAGGACTGGCCGACTGGGCGACCGGCCGCCTGCGCCCGGACGTGACGGTGCTGCTCGACGCGACGCCGCAGGGCGCGCCACCCGGACCGATCTCCATCGAGGACCAGTGGCGGGTGCACACCCTGCTCACCGAAATGGCCGCCGCCGACCCGGACCACTACGTCGTGGTCGACGGCGACGGCACCGAGGACGAGGTGGCCGAGCGGGTGCGGACGGCGGTGCGGGCGGTGCTGGTGGGGCGCCGCGCCGGGCTGGCACCGGTCGAGGCGGTGAAGGCCTGATGGGTGTCGAGGAGGCCGGATGAGCTCCGTCTGGTCCCAACTGGTCGGGCAGGAGCCCGCGGTGCGGGTGCTGTCGTCGGCGGCGGAAGCGGCGGCGAAGATCGTCGCCGGTGAGCCTGCGCCGTCCGGCGCGATGACCCATGCCTGGCTGCTGACCGGCCCGCCCGGTTCCGGCCGGTCGGTCGCCGCCCGCACGTTCGCCGCGGCCCTGCAGTGCACGGCGGGCACCGGGTGCGGGGAATGCACCGGCTGCCGCACGGCATTGCACGGCACGCACGCCGACGTCCGCCTGGTCGTGCCGGAGGGGCTTTCGATTTCGGTGGCGGAGATGCGAGCCCTCGTACAGGCCGCGGCTCGCAGGCCGAGCACCGGCCACTGGCAGGTGGTGATCATCGAGGACGCCGACAGGCTCACCGAAGGCGCCTCGAACGCGCTGCTGAAGGCCGTGGAAGAACCCCCGGACCGCACCGTTTTCCTGCTCTGTGCGCCTTCCGACCATCCGGAGGACGTGTCGGTGACCATCCGCTCGCGCTGCCGTCTGGTGAACCTCCGGACGCCGCCGGCCGAAGCCATCGCCGAGGTGCTGGTCGCGCGGGACGGCGTCGAGCCCGAGTTGGCGCGCTGGGCGGCGTCGGTGTGCGGTGGGCACGTGGGCAGGGCTCGCCGTCTCGCCATGGACGAGAACTCCCGCAAGCGCCGGGAAGCGGTCCTGCGCATCCCGCTCGGGCTACGCCGTCCCGCGGACGTCTTCGTGTGTGCGGACGAGCTGATCGTGGCGGCCGAAGGGGACGCTTCGGAGGAGAGCAAGGCGCGGGACGAGGCGGAGAAGGCCGAGCTGCGTACGGCCATGGGCGGCGACGCGACCGGCAAGGGGGTCGCGTCCGCGAAGCGCGCGGCGGAAGCCGCGGTGAAGGCGTTGGAGAAACGCCAGAAGTCGAGGGCGACCCGTACCCAGCGGGACACGCTGGACCTCGCCCTGGTCGACCTCGCCGGTTTCTACCGGGATGTGCTGGTCGTCAACAGCGGGGCGAGGACGGCACTGAACCATTCCGACCACGCCGACGACATCGTCGAAGCGGCACGTTCGTGGACCCCGGAAGCCACCCTCCGCCGCCTCGAGGCGGTGCTCGCCTGCCGCGAGGCCATCCTCTGGAACGTCAAACCGCGGATCGCGGTGGAAGCGATGGTCACCGCACTCCGCCAGGGCTGACCCCGGAGAACACAGCAAGTACACAGCAAGGGATGTTTGCTACGGATCGATCCGTAGCAAACATCCCTTGCTGCTTCGGCCGGGTCAGTCCGCGCGGGGACGTGGGGAGGGCTTGACGACGGCGGGCTGCCGGCGTCGCCGGTTCGGCACCGCGGCGACCAGCACGACCCCCAGCAGCAGCATCGCCGTGCCGGACCAGAACAGCGGCACCGCCGAGTAGGCACCCGAGGTGTACGCCAGTTTCGCCGGCGCACCCGGCGCCGCGTTGCCGACCGGCGCAGTGGTGGGCGTGGTGCTGCCGCAGACGACGCCGCCGGTCGGTGTGTAGGCGCGGGCGATCTGCTCGCCCAGCGAGATCTGCGCCAGCGAGGACGGCAGCGCGTCCGCGGCGCTCTTGGGCAGGACGTTCTTCAGCGCCGTGGTCGGCAGCACCTGCAGGTCGAGCAGCCGGGCGGAGGCGCCCAGCTGGTAACCGGCGAACGGCGTGGTCAGCTGCTGGCCGTTCTGGTTCAGCTCGGCGATGCTCAGGCGCAGCACGCCGAGGTCCAGCACCAGGCCGGCGGTGTCGTTGAGTTGCTGCAAACCCTTGCCCAGCGTCGAGACCAGGCCGCCGACCACGGGCAGGCTGGACACGTCGCCGACCTTGTCGGACAGCCCCGCCAGTGGCAGGCCGATCGGGATGTCCTTGGTCGGGTGCGCCGCGTCGAGGGTGTAGAGCACCTTGCCCTGCCGCTCGATGGTGATCACGGGCGCGGTGTACTCGACCGTGGAGGTGGCCTTGTCACCGGTCGAAGTGACCTTCAGCGTGGGCTGGCTGGCCACCTTCAGGGTCAGCTCCAGCGGGGTGCCCTTCAGGAGCTGGATGTCCGCCGCCTGCAGCGTGGAGACCGACTGCACGGCCTTGTTCTTCGAGTTCGGCAGGTCCACCAGTTGCACGACGGACCGCGAGGACAGCAGGTTCGGCACGTTGAGCAGCGCTCCGGTGCCGTCCGCCGACGTCTGCCCGGTGCCGCCGAGCAGCCCGCCGAGGGCCTGCAGGCCCTGCGAGGGGTCGAAGCCCTTGGCCAGTTGCGTGCCCTGAGGCAGGTTCAGACCGGTCAGGGGCAGGTTCGGCACCGACGACAGCGCGTTGAGCAGCGAGATGCTGGCGACGGACGTGCTGGCGTCGGCCATGGGTGCGCCGACGCAGGGGCCGAGCGTGGGGCTCCAGCGTGCGTGCGCGCTGCCGTTGAGGAGACCGACGTTCAGCAGGGGGTTCTGCGGGGCGGTGAGGCCGCCGGTGACTGCCTTCTCGTTGTCGGGCAGCGCGGTCTGGACCACGCCGCCCGGGGTCTGCGGGGCGTCGCCCGCGATGGCCAGGCCCAGCGGCGACGACTGTGCGATCGAGCGCTCGTAGGCGAGAGAGGCCTCCGAGTTCGCCTGAGCGCTCGACAGGCCCATACCGGCTTCGAGCGCGGCCTGCTTCGGCAGTTGCCTGCCGTAACCCGGCATGATCGAACTGGTGGGCACCGAATTCGGCAGCAGCCGCAATACACCGAGCGAGGCCGCCGCATCGCCCACCGCGTGCCCCAGCGGCTGGGGGCCGTCGGGTGCGGACACGGGCGCCTGGCCCGGGTCGACCGGCTGCAGTGGCGGCGTGGTCGGGATGGTGGTGTCGGCCATGGCCGGCGTGGCCGAGAGTGCGAACAGCGCTGCGGTCACCGGTAGGGCCAGCGCACGCGGCAGGCGTCGACGCATCGGGGGAGTCCTCCACGAACAGGCAAGGGCCGGACCATGTGACCGGCGTCATGGACCCTAACGAGGACCGGGGTCAGGAGTGACGGAAGGCGGCTGCGCTACACTCTTCATGCGTTCGCCGCCTTAGCTCAGTCGGCCAGAGCGGCTCACTCGTAATGAGCAGGTCAGGGGTTCGATTCCCCTAGGCGGCTCCGCCGGTCAGGGACCCTCTACGGAGGGTCCCTGACTCTTTTGTGGGGCGGGATTTGGGGCGAGATCGTCGTAGTCTCGCCCCATGGGGCGTTCAGCGAGGCAGCGAGGCGAGGTCGAGACCCTCTCCAGCGGATCACTCAGGGTGCGTGTGTACGCCGGGGTGGACCCTCTGACCAAGAGGCGTCTCCGGCTGGAAGAGATCATTCCGGCTGGTCCGAAGGCATGGGAAGAAGCCGAGAAGGCGCGGACCAAGCTGCTCAACCAGGTCGATGAACGTCGGAACCCGAAGACCCGCGCCACGGTGAACCAACTCCTTGACCGGTACTTCGAGCTGCTGAAGGTCGAAGAGCGGACGTTGGAGAACTACATCTCGCTCGGCCGGAACCACATCCGGCCGTTGATCGGCGAGTTGCCGATAGGCCGCCTGGACGGCGAGATCCTCGACTCGTTCTACAAGGAGTTGCAGACGTGCCGGGCGCACTGCCGGGGCCGCAAGTACACCGAACACCGCACCAGGCGCGAGCACGAGTGTGACGACCGGTGCCGCCCGCACAAGTGCCGCCCGCTCGGGGACGGCTCGATCCGGAAGATCCACGCGGTCCTCTCAGGGGCAGGGAAGCGCGCCGTCCGGTGGAAGTGGCACGGGGTTAACCCCTTTGACCTGGCCGAACCGCTTCCTGCGGCGCGCTCGAACCCCAGGCCACCGACTTCTGAGCAGGCCGCCGTGATCGTCATGGAAGCCTGGCAGGACCTCGACTGGGGAATGTTCGTTTGGCTTGCGATGACGACCGGCGCCCGGCGAGGCGAGCTGTGCGCACTGAAGTGGGATCGGGTCGACTTCGACAAGGCTGTGTTGGAGATCCGGTCGAGCATCGCCCAGCGGGGCGGCCGGACGTGGGAGAAGGACACGAAGACCCACCAGCAGCGGCGCATCACGCTCGATGAACAGACGTTGGCTCTCCTGCGGGCCTACCGGGAGCACTGCGCGCGCCGGGCGGAGGTAAGTGAGATATCTCACGATGCGCGAATCTTCTCCCTTTCGCCCGACGGAAGCACGTGGCTCAAGCCGGACTCGGTGAGTCAGCGCTATGCCCGGATGTGTGCTCGTATCGGGTGGGACATGAACATCCATCAGCTTCGGCACTATTCGGCAACCGAACTCATCACCTCCGGCGTGGACGTGCGGACCGTCGCCGGGCGGCTTGGCCATGGCGGCGGCGGAACGACCACGCTCAAGGTCTACAGCGCGTGGGTGTCGGAGTCGGACCAACGCGCGGCCGGAACGCTGGCCGGTCGGCTGCCCGAGCTGCCGGTGACCATCGCCACAGATGGCGAGCTGACCGCGCCTGCCGTCAGCGCGGTCGACCCCGAGGACGAGAGTCCGTACAAGCGCATTGCCGCCGATCTCCGAGGCGCGATCGCCAGCGGGATAGTCCAGCCCGGTCAGCAGCTCCCTACGGTCACAGATCTCGCGGCCCGGTATGGCGTGTCGTTTGGCACCGCTCAGCGCGCCATAGCGCAACTCAGGGCCGCCGGACTGGTGACCGTAAGCCGAGGTCGCCGCGCCGTGGTGGTCGATCCGGACGCGGCTGCGGAGGCCGAACCCGGAGCGGTGGTCGACTTGGAGACTCGGCGAACGCTAGGTGGATCGGCACGGCTGGCCTAGGCGGACTGAACGGTTCACTACAACTCCTGCTCGATTTGCACGAGCAGCTATCGCCCTCCTTGTCCCAGTTGGCCTACTAATCACCATTGAACCTCAACCCATTCTGCGCGAGGCCTAGGCCCATCACTTTGTTCGACGAAGAATTTAACTACGTGATTGGCGAGGTCAACTTCAGTGCCACGTTCGCGCAAATTTCGCACGACTGAAGCTGGAAAGAATACATTATCAGGGAAGTCGTCGTGGGCAATGAAACCGTAGGTGCCCAACCATGCGCGAACAGAGCCGACCAGGAAATCTTGTCCACTCTCACTTGTCTCACTTGAGTCGCGACCTGCATTAACTCGACGTGATGGCGGGCGTAGGTTCTCAACCTCTTGAATTAAGCGAGCATGTGGCGGTAAATTGCGTTCACGGGAAAGATTTGACAGATTTCGCAGGAATGATCTGTACCCGCGACAGCCCGTGAAGACTATGCGCTTTTCGTCGACAAATTTCAGCATCTTCGCCAATTGTCTTTCAGTGTTGCTAGATGCAATGGTGTGCGGGCCGATGCATTTAAGAAACAATGATGCTGTTGAAATTACCTGATCACTCAGTCGAGCGTCATACGTGCCTGCGTTGATTTCAGAAACGCCGACGGAGAACCCGGCATACGCTTTGTCTGCCGCCTCAGCGGGGCGTCGCTGCTCGGTTAGAAGGTTATCTGCCCAGCGACACCAAGAATCGACAATTGTCGTTATGGCGATCAGTCGAGCCTTCCCGCGGGCTTCCTCTAGTGATTCTTCCAGGTAAGATTGGGCCTCTTCGAAGTTTCCTATCCACATCAAGATGCGTCCGAGCCCGAGGGCCGTTTCAGAGGACTTGAAGTACTCATGCGCAGTTTTGGCGTAGTCTAAAGCCTGCTCGGGCTCATTGGCTTGCCGGGACAGATGCCCCGAAAAGTAATAGGAAACGACGGCCATTCCTTCATTGTCACCATCGTCGCGGGCTTTTCTAAGAGCATTTCGGTAGACTGTCGTAGCTTGGTTAGTGTAACCCTCGGCAGACAAGAGGAAGGCTTCTACTCGATCAACTTCCCAGTAAGAGGGGTTGATTTGCCGAGCGCGATTAACGTATTCAATTGCCTTGTTGAATGTTTCTCGCCTGGATGCAGACAAAGCTTCACGGAGTAGATGTGCTGTCGGAATGTCGTCGTTGGTTCTGGTTCGTACAACATTTGGTGCGAGTTGTCGAGCTTTTGCGTCAGCTCGCCGACGTTCTTCAGACCGCCTGAATTGCCGCTCGCGGGCGAGCGTTTCCTCGATTAGATCGGAACGAGGAGGATTAACGGCACGCAAAAAATTTCGGGCAGATTCTGTCAAACTTACCTTTGAGGTGAGAGAATCGGCGCCGTCACTTTCCCATACCACCATTGAGCCGCTAAGCAGCTCTTGCACGGACTTTCTCAGCCTGTCAACAGAGATATCAACGAGCACGGCCAACTCGTCAAAAGACGACATCCTATCGAGCGCGAATAGCATCGCTAAGAGGTTTTGTGCATCATGCGACATTCGCTCATAGACGGACCGCACGCAGAAATCAAGAAGAGCTGACTGGTCGGTAAGCGCAAGGTTGGGTTGCGCTCCGGCTTCGACCGCCATGATATACCACCGAATAGCGAGAGGGCTGTTACGTAGTGCCTTCACCACTTCGGTGACTCTCTTGTCTGACAGAGATGCCAGTCGTGTCACGCCCCGCGCTTTCGCGAAGTTCCTGAACAGGTAATTCGCATCTTTGCCGGCGAGCGGCTTGACTACAATTCGACGTTCGAGTTGCCCAATGCCAACACGGCTTGTAAACAGATAATTTACAGAATCAGGCAAGTCGTCATACAGCGCGCTTACCTCGTCGCCTGCTACGGTCTCAAGGTTGTCGATAATCAGCAGCGTTGGTATCCCTGACAGAGCGTCTGATAGCCCAGAAACTCCGCCAGAAAAGCTGGTATCGAAGACCTGCCCCAGGCGAGTAGCTGCGCCGGTCAAATCTCGCGCAGCATCTGCAATTTCGACTACTCCAGATGCGGTAAGTCTTTCTGTTTTTAGCGACACCCACAACACGCACTCGTACGGACACTCTGGATCATCAATTAGCTTGTAAGCTACATCGAGTGCTAGTGCTGTTTTTCCAATCCCGCCTTCTCCTACCAATGTAACAATGGGTTCTCGGCGACGAAGCAAGAATCTTAAAATATTCTTAGAGTCCTCATTGCGGCCAATTAGCCCAGTTTCGTCATATTCAGGAAGGGGGAGGTTGTGAAGAACGAGATCCGAGTCAGTTCCTTGACCCTTGACAATTGGCTGCCAGGCTGCATCCGATCGGAGGTGTGTTATGACATCGGTTACAGTTTTCCAATAACGGGTGGTGAACGCTTGGCAAGCGCTGAGCGCGCGTTCGGGATCACCTGCACCAAGAGGGCGTCCGTGCATGACCCGATTGCGAATAGGAACCAAAGCGTTGACTTCAACGGTGTTATCTTTTAGTTCACGCCCAAGATCTGCCGGCAGAGATTCTCGATGGCGATTCAGGATGTCGTAACACTCTTGCAAGTCGAGATAGGCGGTAATTGAGCTTTGGTCACCCATCTGATCGCTGGCTCGTCGCTGATTGGCGCGCGGATAGCTTGCCCCTAGCGCTTCCTCTTCACTCAAGTGATCGAGGATGTAATGGTTCATTACCTGCCGCATGTCATTTTCAAACGCATCGATCAAAACATACAAGCGGGCGCGAGTCATGGCCACGTGCGAAACCATTAGCAACTTCCCATAAAAAGTTTGGTGCGACCGTCGATGCCAAATCTTGCTGCGGAAATCGGCTCTGGAGGAGCAAGTGTTGCTCTCAGCGGCCTGCTAATGGGAGACGCTCTTCGAGAACCGCGCCTTCTGCCTCGGCCTGCCGGGCTGTCGCTCCGTCGTGCAGGGCAGTTAGGTCCTGTGGTCCCGGCTGCTGTGCCTGGTCGTGAGGTGCCGACTGCTCGCGAACGCAGGCACACGTTAGCCTCCCCAGTGAATGTGGCGTACCTCTACTGTCGCCGCACGCAAGCTGTGCGTAACGAAGTACCTCACTCCTGACACCATATCGTGACAGTGGTCGGTAACACAGTGTTAAGAGTGCTACTCAAAGTTGTCACGATTGCCCACCTGGCACCGATGTGGTCGACCTTCCCAGGTCCGTAGGCTGCTGGACGTGGCTGATGAGCATGGGTCCTGGAAGACGTTCGGTGAGCGGTTGGTCTATGACAACCGGTGGGTGCAGGTCGGGCTTACCGACGTGCAGGCGCCGAACGGGGAGCGGTGGGAGTACCACGTCGTACACCTCGCTCGGATCGCCATAGCGTTGATCGTGAACGACCGGGATGAGGCGCTCATGCTGTGGCGCTACCGGTTCGCCACCGAGCAGTGGGGCTACGAGCTGCTCGGTGGCATGGTCGATGACGGTGAGGAAGCAGCGATCACAGCGGCACGCGAGGCGGCTGAGGAGAGCGGCTGGGAGCCGGTCGGGGAGCCTCAGCACCTGGTGAGCTTCGAGCCGTTGCCTGGGCAGGTGACGGCTCCCGTGGACGTGTACCTGTGGCGGGATGCGAAGCACATCGGCGAGCCGACCGACACGGAAGAAGTCGGCCGGGTCGAGTGGGTGCCGCTGTCCCGTGTGCCAGAGCTGGCACAGCGGCAGGAACTTCTAGGGGCGGGCACCCTGGTTTCCCTGCTGTATTACCTGGCGTCACGCGACGCCTGAGGCGTCGCCGGGCAGGATGAGCGTGCCGAGTCGGCGGAGCAGGCGATCGGACTTGATCTGCGAGGCGACCCGGCGGGCCCGTCGGGCGTAGTGCCGGGCCGCTTCGCGATCACCTGCGGCCGCGTGGGCGAACGCGAGGTCTACGAGTGTGCCGCCCATGGCGCGCGTGAACTCGCCCGGAACCCGCGACAACACCCCGGTGAGTTGGTCGATGGCATCGGACTCGCCGAGCTTGGCGAGCGCGTTCCCGCG
Source organism: Amycolatopsis rhizosphaerae (assembly GCF_007713715.1). Lineage (GTDB taxonomy): Bacteria > Actinomycetota > Actinomycetes > Mycobacteriales > Pseudonocardiaceae > Amycolatopsis_E > Amycolatopsis_E rhizosphaerae. The sequence continues at coordinate 7,814 of NZ_VJWX01000089.1, read as the reverse complement.
CCATCGGTCCAGGTTCGAGCCGCCGAGGAAGACGAACGGTAGCGCCGGGTCCTGCGGATTCTCGGGAAGCAGGGAGTTCGCGGCATCGAACGCGCGTAGGGCGTTGTCGCGGTCGCCGACGGTGGCGAGTCCTTCGCCATGGGCAGCGGCGAGCCAGGCGCGGAGCAGCGGTGAGGCAGCGCCTTCGGCGATGGCGCGGGCGTGTGCGAGTTGCTCGACGGCCGCGCCGGTTTCGCCGATGTCGATGAGGACGAAAGCCTGCTCGGCGGTCGCGTGGGCGAGCAGGCGAGCCGAGCCGGACTCGCGCGCGGCGGCCTTGGCACGTTCGTAGTGCGCCCATGCCTGTGGGAAGGCGTTGCGGTCCAGAGCGTTCCACCCGGCAAGCGTGGAGACCTCGGTAAGCACGCCCGCGAGTGCTGCGCGGTGGCCGAGGTCGGTGCTGTACTCGAACAGGCTCTCTATCTGTTTGATGTACGTCCGGAGTTGGTCGAGCAAGGTCACCGCGCCGAACCGGCGGTCCACGTGCCGAGCGCTGTCTACCTGCCTACGGAACGCTTCCACGGTCGCGGCGTCAACGCCGCGTGCCATCGTGAGCCGCGAACGTAGCTCGGTCGCGTCGTCGGCCTCTTCGGTGGGGAAGCCGAGTTCATCGTTGGTGCGGCCGTATATGTCGCGGAACAGCCGTTGATACGGCTCCGAGACTTGCTCGTGGCCGTTCTCCCACACCGACAATTTCGTCTTCAAGCTGGTCGCTGTCATGGCTGGGATGTCGAGCGAGTGCGCGCGCTGAAGAAGCATCGCGATGACTTCGCTCGCCTTGTACCCAAGCTCCCTGCGGACGGCCTGTAGCTGTGTCGCGGCCATAGACGTAACTCCCCCGATAACCGTGCTGACCTGCGAAGTTAATTGAAGTTAATGGGGATCGGGTTAACTTGAGCCACCTGTGAAAGCGCCCTTCGATGCCGTTTCCTTGAGGCATGAACGGAAACGGGAAGGCCCTGGCGGCAAGTGTCGGGAACTGCGATCGGGTGATCACGCCGTTCCTACCGGGCGTCCCGACGGTCGGCGGCTTTGAGCAGCGCCGCGAGGTTCGCGCTCATCGTGTCGAGTCGTTCGGTGAGTTCGAACAACCGGTCTTCGATCGCACCGAGACGGGTGGCGATCGCGTCAAGGGCCTCGTCGCCCGTCTGGCCTGGTTCCAGCGGCTTACGGCCGTACAGAACGGCCTCCAGGTGGCGAGGGTGCCAGTCGAGTGCAAGGGAGAGCGCTTCGAGGGTGCGGGCGCTGCGGCGCCGTTCAACCGTGTGGTTCTGGATCTCGCGCACGATGGCTTGCGAGACGTGAGAACGCTCGACAAGTTCTCGCTGCTTCAAGCCGAGTTCGGCAAGACGCCGGTTGATGGCCTTCGAGACCGCCGACCAATTCTCGGTCACCTATTCCTCCGTGCTCCGCCCACGATGCGAGATTAACGGCTTCTCGCATTCCGCGGCGCGACTGCTTGGCAATGTCGCGACTTTTGGCCTCTTGCGCCCACCTCTGGGCTGAAATCACTTCAAATCTCCGATGAAATCATCGGATCGGCGAATGGAAATTCCTCGATGAGTACCGCTATGTCCAATGCCGGGCGACCGGCTTTCTACACGGTCAAGGAGGCCGCGCGCATTCTGCGCGTTGTTCCGGCCACCTTGTATCGAGCGATCAGGGATGACGCCTTCCCGGCGGTCCGCGTGCGGACCCGCTACGTGGTTCCGGCCGCTGCCCTCGACAAGTTGATCGTTGAGGCGGCCGAGTCCGGCGGATGCGTCGACGTCGCCCAGGTAGCGGCCGAACGGCGTGCGGCTCGGGCGATCGAGCGCACCCACGGAGGTGCGCGATGAACCTCGACGACTACGACGAGATCGCTGACCGGCTGGACCGCTACGCGGCAGTGCCCGACGAGGTGTTGACCGAGGTTGTGACCCGCGACGGCCTGTGCTTCTGGGCCTTCGAACGGGACGAGATGCCGGAGTTGTCCGGCTCGGACCTGCCGGACAGGGAATTGGCTGCGCGATTGTGCGCGGGATGTCCCGTGATCGACGAGTGCCTTGAACTCGAACTTCGAGCGGCCGGTGAGCACACGGTCGGAGTGTGGGGCGCTCTTGCTGAGACCGACCGTCGCGCCGTTCACCGCACTTGGCGGCGGCGACGTGCGAGTAACGAAGGAGGTGAGCAGCGATGAACGTGCAGGTGACGCCAACCGAGATTGTGGTTGCACTCAGCTCATTGGTTGCGCTGATGCTGATGTGGCGTTCCGGCGCCCGTCGGGCGCGCCGCGCGGCCGAGCAGGCTCGGGCGAGCGTGCGTGTCGTCTCGCTGGCGGGGCGCGTACTGCTCACAACGGCCGGAATGGTCGGGGTGCAGTGGCTCGTGTTCACCTACTCCGCAGACGTGACGTTGCGACTGGTGGCGCTCGTGCTGCCGGACCTGGTGGCCGCGTATGTGGTCACCCGCGCGTTGGCCGTGACCGAGTTGGGCACGGCTCGTCGCTATAGGGGTGACCGCCGATGAGGCGGCACGAGTGGGAAGGGGTGGCCGCCGCCGGGCGGCCACCCGCCACCCCCGCAACCGACGGCCGGCAAATGCCGATAACGCGGGTGCAACGGCTCGCACGGGAGGCCGCCGAGGCCGCTGAGTTGCGCAACTGGCAGACGCATCCGGACGTGATCGCTCTGCGAGTCGAGCGGATTCGGGGACAGGTGGACCGGCTCTGCTGGGCTGGGATCACGCTGGGCCTGGCGTTCACCATGGCCAATGTCCAGAGCTTCGCCGCTGGTAGCTCTCCGGTGTGGTCTCTGCCGTGGCTCACGGCATGGCTGCTGGATCCAACGGTGTCCCTGGTATTGCTGGCCATCCTGCGTGCGGAGCAGGTGACCGCGCGGTACCAGGTCCGCACAGGACGGTGGGTTCGCAGCGCGAAGTGGCTCACGCTTGCCGCAACCTACGTGATGAACACGTGGTCCTCTTTCGCCTCCGGGTCGGTTTCGGGAGTCGTGCTGCACTCGGTGCCGCCGCTGGTGGTGTTCGCTGCGGCCGAAGCGATTACAGAGGTGCGCGACAAGCTCACCGAGGCGGCCTCGGTGGCGTTCATGAACGCTGCCAGTGCTCAGCCTGGCAGCGTTCATGAACCAGCACAGCCGCTGCCGACTCCCCGCCAGAGGCCGAAAGGGCGGAAGTCGTTCGCTGACTACCTTGCCGAGGCGCACGCAGCCTGGACACCGGACGTGACGGTCACTCCCGCGTGGGTGCGGCAGGTGACGGGGTGCTCTCGCGGCTTGTCCTCGCGGTTGGCCGCCGCGCTGATTCCGGAACTTAACCGCCGGTCCGAGCCGGGAGAGGGGGACAACTGATGAACACCGACGTGAACGGCTCGCGGGCGGTGGAGAAGGCCGAGCCGGTGTACGACGCCGAGTTGGTGGATGACACCCTGCCTCAGCCGCGCCGCCGTACCTTCCGGCGACGGCTTGCGCGCTGGTGGCGGCTGTCCCCACGTGTGCCGAGGACACTGAAGAATCCGGCGCAAGCGCGGCAGGCCGCAAAGGATCTCGTGGTCGCGGTGTTGCGCTCACCGTGGCGATACTTTCGGGCTGTGCTGCGGGGGCTGGTCGTTGCCGTGCGGTGGTGGCGGCGGTGGGTGACCGTGCGCGACTACCGGGAGGCAGCCGAGCAGTCGGAGAAGCTCGCCGACAAGTTCGCGGAGATCCGAGAACTCACGTTGTTCCGGTGGCGAGTTACAGGGGCCGTCGTAGCCGTAGGTGTGGCGGCGGGCGGGGCTACGTCCCTGGTCTGGGGCGCTCGTCCTCTCTGGATTTCGGCCGCTGTGGCATCGCTCGCGCTGGCCATCCTGGGCCGTCGTAAGGACGGCAGTCCGGGACGGAAACCAGCGCTTGCCGGGCCGCGGACGCTGACCTGGACGATGGACCCGCAGGTGCTGGTGGATGCGTTCCGGGACGCGAAACTGATCGGCAAGGACGAAAGCCTTCGACTGGTCGAGAGGGCGACTCGCGTCGGCGACGGGTGGGCGATCACCGTGGATCTCCCGGCGACTCGTAAGGCGGCAGACGTGGTGAAGAACCGGGAGGCACTCGCCTCGGCGCTGGCGGTCGATGAGGTGCAACTGATCGTTGAGCGGGTACGCGGCAACGGCGGCCACGCGGGGCGAGTGTCGATGTGGGTTGCCGACGAGGACCCTTATGCCTCGCCACCTCTGCGCACACCGCTGCTCGGAGCGGAGCAGTGGGACGCTTGGCGGCCCGTTCCCTTCGGACGGGACGCGCGTGGTCGGCGGATCGACTTGCCGTTGGTGTGGACCTCGCTTCTGGTTGGAGCGATCCCGCGTCAGGGCAAGACGTTCGCCACGAGGCTTGCCGCCGCCGGGCTGATCCTGGACGCCTGGACGCGGTTGTACGTGGCGGACTTCAAGGCCGGGAAGGACTGGGACGCCGCCGCGCAGGTGGCGCACCGGTTCCTCTCCGGCGACGAGTCCGAACACGTGCTTCAGTTGGTCGGATGGCTGGTCGAACTGGTCACCGAGGTTCAGGGCCGTTACCGGCGGATGCGGGGACTCGATGACGAGATGTGCCCGGAATCGAAGATCGCGCCCGCCATGTCCCGTGATCCCACGCTGGACATGCCCATCACGGCGATCTTCATCGACGAGGTTCAGGTACCACTCGAAGATCGCACGCCGATCGAGGTACAGGGGAAGAAGCTCACCGCAGGTGACTACGTCGGAGAGTTGCTGACCTGGCTGGCGAAGAAGGGACCAGCGGCTGGCATTGTGCTTGTGCTGGCCACTCAGCGGCCGGACTCGAAGACGATCCCGTCCGGCCTACGAGCCGTGCTCGGGTCACGGTTCGCCCTCCGGGTGATGGACTGGCGAGACTCCAACATCGTGTTGGGAGAGCAGATGAACACGCGAGGCTACGACTCCAGCCGACTGCTGCCCTCACACAAGGGCGTGGGGATCTTGCGGCCGGACGGCGACACCCAAGCCGGGGCCGACGTGCTGGCGATGACCGTACGGACCTACTACATGCCAAACGAGGATTGGCAGACGATCTGTCGGCAAGGCCGCACGCTGCGCGAGACGGCCGGAACGCTGACCGGGCACGCGGCCGGGCGCGAGACCACGCCCTTGCTCGACAGCGCGGCAGTGGCGAAGGTGATCGGTTCCGGCGCTCAGACACGGGAACCCGAGCGGGGGCGGCCGGAGCTTCCCGAGCCGCTCGCGTCGGTGGTGGCCTACCTTGGCGACGGCATCGACGAACGCGACTTCGTACCCACTGCTGAACTCGTCGAGGCGCTCGACGTCGAGCCCACGGTGTTCGGACGGCAGATGGGCGAGTTGGGGTGCCACTCGGACCGGCGGCGGGTCCCACGCGAAGACGGCGGTACCCGGCAGATTCGCGGCTACTTCACCGCCGCTATCCGGGCCACCGCCAGCAGCTACCAGAGCGAGGAGTAGCCCCGTCACAAGCCGTCTCGGAGACCCGTCACGCTGTCTCAGTAGCGTGACGGGTCTCCGGGCACCTTGACCAGCGAAAACGCGATCGTGACGCCTGTGACGGGTTGTCTCCGGATCTGTCACAAGGTCGTTGAACGACCCAGTTTGACCGCCTCGGCGAGAGCCTGAGCGAGGCGGTCGGCTTCATCCAGGCTTAAGGCGAACAGCCCGAGTCCGTGATCTTCCTCCAGGCGAATGCGGGGTTCAATCTCGCGATAGCCCTGCTCCACCCACACCTGGACCGTGCAGGGTTCAAACTCCACCTCACTCCCAGTGGCCAGTGACGCCAGCCGGACGGGTTCCATCGTGCAGAGCACAATCCGCTGACGCCATCGGCTCACATGCCGTCTGTCGTCGACCAAGTCCTCATCGCCATGAAACTTGTCGCACCAGGTAGGACAGGTCTCCACCAGCCAGTACGGCGGCCGCTTGTCAGGCTTGCCCATCCGGCCTTCGCCATTCGGCCGGAGCAACGTACGTACCCTTGGACCGCACCGTGATGACGAGTCCGCGCTTCTGGAGCAACTTGGTCGCGTGTCGAGCGGTGCCCAACGACACCCCGAACTGAGTGGCGAGCTGCTGCTCAGCGGGCAAGGGGGCCTTCGGCCTCAACTCACCCGCACCAATCAGTTCCGCAAGGTGATCGGCCAACAGCTCGTATCGGTAGCGCAGGGGATCGGCGTCCGGATCGAACGGGGTTACCGTCCTGGGCTCAGTCATGCCAGTCCCTTCGCTTCGCACAGTGCGGTGGTTCCCTCACTCGGCTCGCCGCTGGGGTCTGAGGTGCGGGTAAGGCAGATCTCGCAGGGCATGCCGCGTACTTCGCCAAGAAATTCCACGTCTTGCCGGTGGAATCGGCAACCACACAGCGCGGTCAACGAGCCCGGTTCTCTGTCCTTCCGGATCTTGAAGAGATGGACCGAGCGGCCTCGCTCGCTGACCGTTCCTTGCCGAGGACGCCCCATCATCAACACCATGATCAAAACTCCTATTCGTGACCAGCGACAATGACTGTGTAAGACTGAAATCAGCTTCCCGTCATCGCCTTGGTGAGGGAAGGACAAACGGGGGCCGTAGTGGGGCCATATCGCGACAGGATGCGGCAAGGAGGAGTGGGGCGTGTCCCAACGGCGCAACGGTGGCCAATCGGCGCGCACCGTGCTTGAACGGAAGATCTGGGAACGGAACGAGACGCTTCTCGAATTCGTCGAGTACGGCAACCGGTTTGCCCGCGAGATCGGTGAGTCCGGCACGCTCAGTGAGCGCAACCTCAAACGTCTTGTCTCTGGCCGGAAGGCTGACGGCGAGCCGATAGGCCGTCCTCGACCCGCGACCGCGCGGCTGCTCGAACGGATCTTCGGTATCGGCATCGACGAGTTGCTCTCGCCTGTCGAACCCGCGTCCGACGACGCCGAGCAACAGCTACACCAGTTGCTTAGTGCCTCTCGGCGAGTCGACTCATCCGCTCTCGCGCTGATCCATACTCAACTCGACGCCATGCGTCAGCTCGACCGGCGGTTGGGCGCGGTTGTTGTCCACGAGGAGGTGGCTGCCAAAGCGCGACAGGTAGGCCGCCTGCTTTCGTACAGCTTGGCGCCTGGCTCGCGTCGGCAACTCGCCGCGCTGCTGTCCGAGATCGGCACGCTCGCCGGATGGCAGGCGCTTGACCTCGGCAAGGTTGCCGAGGCATGGCAGCACTACGAGCGAGCGAAGTCCGCCGCGAAAGAGTCCGGTCTGGCTGCCTTCGAGGTGCACGCGGCGGCCGAACAGGCTTTCGTCCTGCTTGACCTCGGCGAAACGGCCGCCGCCGTCGAGTTGCTCGCAGTGACCCGCAAACGCGCCGGTAACACGACGAGCTGTGTGCTTCGTGCCTGGCTCGCCGCCGCGCACGGCGAGGCGCTCGCTGCCGATCGTCAGCGGTCGGCGAGCCTGGGGGCCTTTGATGCGGCGGCGAACCTCCTGCCATCTGAGCCTTCGTCAGCCGAGTCCCCGTATGTAGTGCTGGACGCGGTGCACCTCAGCCGCTGGCGCGGCCACGCGCTGGCCAGGGTCGGTGAGCCGGAGGCCGTGGACGTACTGTCCTCGGCGCTCACGCAGCTTGACCCGACTTTCACCAGGGCCGCCGCCGCTCTGCATGTCGACCTGGCAACCGCCTGCGTTGGACTCGACGAACGGGAGGGCGCTCGGCTGCATATCGCCCAAGCCGAACGGCTCGCCGAGGGCATCGGTTCGGCTCGGCAGCGTCGGCGCATCCAGTCGTTGAGAAGCGCAC
>NZ_VJWX01000896.1 GCF_007713715.1 Amycolatopsis rhizosphaerae | reverse complement strand
ATGAAGCTGCGCACCAATGACCCGATCAGGGACCGTCCTCCGCCGCCGCGGATGCTGCCCAAGACCCAGAACGGGATCTTGATCAGGATGTAGATCAGTGCGAGCGCGACGAGAAGATTGACCACCCCGTTGCCGGTCATGACGGGCCTCCGAACAGGGTGAGGCCGCCGGGGGTGAGGAAGATCCGGAGCGCGGTGATCAAGGTCAGTGACTGCGCGACCTGGATGGCCAGGCAGCCGGCGAACGCTTTCCACCACCAGTAGGCGATGCCCTCGCTTTGGGGCAGGGCGTGGCACATCAGCGCGAGCGGTGCCGCGGCGATCAGGATGATCGTCAGCGCGACGCGCACGATGTAGGTGACGAGCAGGACGATGAGCATCCCGGCCAGGAACAGGCCGATCAGCACGATCCACAGCCCGCCGCCCAGTGACCCCAGTACGAGGTCCCGCAGTGTCGCCCCGGCGGCGGAGGCGTCCACACCGCCACCCATGACCGCCTGGGCGAGTGCGTTGGCAAGCTCGATGGCCTTGGTGGCCACCCAGAGGGACAGGGCACCGGCGAGGAATCCGACCACGATCCGCGGTGCGATCTCCTTGACCGAGTGGCGGGTCTGCAGGGTCTGGTAGCTCATCACCAGCACCCCGGCGATCAGGACCAGCGTCGCGTAGCAGGCCAGCAGGATCTGCCACGACGTGTCCCACAGCTCACCGAGGCGGGGCAGGGAATCCGGGGTCGGGGTTGTCAGCAGGGTCTTGGACAACAAGTCCAGCAGCGGGTTGAGCGCGGCCGTGACGATGCCGCGGAAGAACCCGTTGATCGCGTTGACGACACAGCCCGCGATGTTGGTGATCCCGCAGTCGACGTCTCCGCTGGCACTCTGGTCCGGTGCGCTGAGTCCCGGACTGGCGGGTGGCGGCAAGGTCGAGGGTTGTGGGATGCAGCCTTCCCCGGTGCACGGTGCGACGGTGGTCGACGGGTGGAGGCACTCGGCTTGCAGTGAGC
>NZ_VJWX01000895.1 GCF_007713715.1 Amycolatopsis rhizosphaerae | reverse complement strand
CCACTGGGGGCCATCGGGGCGCGCTTGGGCGCCGGGGGGACCTGCGCGGATCGCTCACCGTGGTGGCGTTCCTGCTGGTCGTAGCCGATCGCGGGCGGGTAGGCCAGGTAGGCCGTGTCGGCCGGGTCGGCATGCCCCGCGGCGGCGGGAACCACGGCGGAGGCGGGAACGCCGGCCTCGGAGGGAGCCTCCGCGGGGTCGGCGCCGGGTTCGGTGCCCGCGACGGTGGTCCGGTCGCCGGTGACCTGCCCGAGCGGCAGGCCCGGCAGGGTGATCAGGCCGGCGGGCGGGCGCAGGAAGTCGAACAGCCCCGGCGGCGGGGTCAGCGCCTCACCGAGCACGCGCGGCGTGTCCTGCGGCTGGCGGCTGATCTGTTCCAGCGCGCCGAGGATGCGCTCCGCCGGATGCAGCACCGCCTGCCGGGTGAAGTCGTGCACCGCCCCGGTGATCTGGCGCGCGACCTGCTGATCGCCCCGCGTCATCGTCGCGGTGAGGTCGGGGGTGTCGAATCGTGTCGTCGCGGCTTGGCCCACGAGGCCGGAGAGACCGCCGACAACGTCATCGCCGACGCCGACGGTCGCATCGGTGACCGGTGTGACCGAGACGGTGGCGGAGGAGTCCTGTGAAGGCAGTGCGGTGTCGGCGGACGCGGTCGCGGAGCCGATCGCCCACGCGGCCGCGGTACCGGCCACGGCACCGCCGACGGCGAGCAGGGCACGCGAAAGCCAGCGGGCGGCACGTGCCGTTCCCCGCCGTTTGGCCGCGTTCTGCTGCGTCACCGTTCTCCTGCCGATTAATGCCGAGTGACCGAGCCGTGTTCCGGGAAACGTATTTGAAAAGCGTTCACATTGACACGGAACCGGCCTGCCACGGACGAGGTAACCAAAACTTCGGGGCGCGGCGCACGTCCGACGCGACTTGATAGCACGATCGTGTGAAGACAGAAGGTAATCGGACTAGTCACACTCCGCGATCGAGGCTGGCTGTCGCCGGAACGGGGCGGAAC
>NZ_VJWX01000894.1 GCF_007713715.1 Amycolatopsis rhizosphaerae | reverse complement strand
GCCGAGATCGCCGCCTACGCGGCCGCCTACGGACCGCAGCGTGCGGCCGTGGACGCCTTGTACGAGGTGACTGCCGCCCGCTACGCGGACCCGGCCCTGCGCTTCCGCGCCTCCGCCCGGATCGAGGACTGGTAGGCCCCCGAGCGGCGGAACGGGGGTCGAGGTCAGTCCTGGCCGGGGGAGTCGCCGGGGGCGAGGTCTTCGGGGGCGATGTCGTCGGTGAGGCCGCTGGGGTCCTTCACCCGGCCTCCGCTGGCCAGTGAGATGACCGGCAGGTGCCGGGGGCGCACGGTGGGCAGCGTGATCTGGCTGCCGTCGCCCAGCACGGCGCGCACCTTCGACCGCTTGGTGATGGCCAGGCCCTTGAGCGCCTCCCACGGCAGGTCGCGGTGGCCGAACACGGTGCGGATCGCCAGGCCCTGCGCGGTGGCCACGGTGCGGGTGCGCACCACGAACAGGATCAGGCCCAGCGGCACGAGGTAGAGCGCCCACAGGCCCGGAACCCCGTTGAAGGACACCGGAATCAGGCACACCATCAGGAACACGATCGCGAGGAACGCGGTTCCCGGGATGCGGAACACCGCCTTCCGGCCCGGCTCGGGCTGTTTGTCGGCCACCCCAAGATGGTGCACCGCGCGGTCCTCCCCGCCGAAGACGGGGTCCTCTCCCGGCCGGGCCCGGGGAACGACCGGGCGTCCGACTGTGGGACTGCCCAGTATCCGGGATCACGATCCCGCAGAGTTGACACTCGTCGCAACGAGCCGTTAACGTCGTGCCCGTGACATCGCAGAACGGCCTCGTACTTCCCCGGCGCGTCGACGCTTAGGGGACGAAGCCCGCTGCGTCGACGCGCGACCCTCGTGCGACCTTTGTGGTCGGCGAGGTTTTTTGTTGCCCGAGCGGCAAACTCGACCAAGCCCACCCGAACGAGTGACACCCCCCACGAGACCGACGAGGCAGAACAGATGACAAGCGCCACCCCGCGATCGGAAACAAAGGACGGCCA
>NZ_VJWX01000893.1 GCF_007713715.1 Amycolatopsis rhizosphaerae | reverse complement strand
TTCCACGACAACGACGTCTTCCCCTTCGACGCCGACGCCGCCACCCGGCGCGACCGCTGCGCCAAGCCGAAGGACGCGGCCGACAAGGCCGGCCTGGTCGTCGAGATGGTCACCACGAACACCTTCAGCCACCCGGTGTTCAAGGATGGCGGCCTGACCTCCAACGATCGCTCCGTGCGCCGCTTCGGCCTGCGCAAGGTGCTGCAGGCGGTGGACATCGCGGCCGGAATGGGGGCCACCACCTTCGTCATGTGGGGCGGGCGCGAAGGCTCGGAGTACGACGGTTCCAAGGATCTGTACGCGGCGCTGGAACGGTACAAGGAGGGCCTCGACACGGTCGCCGGCTACATCAAGTCCCAGGGCTACGACCTGCGGATCGGCCTGGAGCCCAAGCCCAACGAACCGCGCGGCGACATCTTCCTGCCCACCGCCGGTCACGCGCTCGCGCTGATCGCCCAGCTCGAGCACGGCGACATCGTCGGCCTCAACCCGGAGACCGGCCACGAACAGATGGCCAACCTCAACTACACGCACGGGCTCGCGCAGGCCCTGTGGAGCGGGAAGCTGTTCCACATCGACCTCAACGGCCAGCGCGGCCTGAAGTACGACCAGGACCTGGTGTTCGGCCACGGCGATCTGATCTCCGCGTTCTTCACCGTCGACCTGCTCGAAAACGGGTTCCCCGGCTACCCCGGCGGCCCGCGCTACACCGGTCCCCGCCACTTCGACTACAAGCCCTCGCGCACCGAACACCTCGACGGCGTCTGGGAGTCGGCCAGGGCGTGCATGGCGACGTACCTGATGCTGGCGGAGAAGGCGGCCGCCTTCCGCGCCGACCCCCGGGTGCAGGAGGCCATGACCTACTCCGGTGTCCACGAGCTCGCCGAGCCCACGCTCGCCCCCGGCGAGTCCGTGGCCGATTTCCTCGCCGCCGACGAGGACTTCGACCCGGAGAAGGCGGCCGAGCGCGACTACGGTTTCGTGCGGCTGCAGCAGCTCGCCCTGGAACACCTCATCGGCTGAGCTGTTTTGTTCAGCGGTGATAC
>NZ_VJWX01000892.1 GCF_007713715.1 Amycolatopsis rhizosphaerae | reverse complement strand
GTCAGGGCCAGCAGGGCCAGTGCCGCCGCCGGGAGGGTGCTACGCCGGATGATCACGCGCCCATCATCCGAGCCGGACCGGGCCGGATCCCTCGCGCCACGCCGGTGCCCGGGAAACCCGATCCCGGCAACACTGTCCACAAGGGACAATTCAGTCAGTCCGATCGTCCGGGCCCCTTGGGTTTCCTCGCCGCCGCACCCTCCGGGACCGCGCGTCCGGTCAACGCCGCACGGACAGCGCGACGGTCGCGAACAGCGCGAAACCGGACAGCACACCGGAAACGACGTTCACCGCGGCGGCCGGGGCACCGAGCACGGCCAGCACGAACCCGGCAACGCCGAGCACGGTCAGCACCGCTCCGAGCGCGTGGAACCGGTTGAGCCGGAAGACCGCCGCGAGCGCGAAGAAGTGCACCCCGACCACGACGGCGATCCACGCCACCGCCACCTGCGGGTGCCGCAGCACCCCGTTGATCACGAACAGCCCGCCGAAGAGGGCGATCGCCTCGAGCACCACCACGATCCAGTAACGCCGTCCTGGGGCGAACCCGCCGTCTTCCGCACCCCGCGGGAGGCGGCGCACGGCGAGGAACAGCGCCACCGCGATCACCGCGCCGGCGATCCGGACCACCAGTGACCAGGGAGCGGTCAACCCGCCCGCGTTCACCTCGACGAAGACGAGGCCGAACAGGATGCCGATGAGGGAACCGGTGGCCAGGCCGGGCCGCTGAACCGAAGTCGTCATGCGGTGATCATGACGGACACGCCGGACTGCCGGGCGGCAAGTGGTCCACGAGCCCGGATTGCCCGGCCCCGGGGGGCGGCCAGGGGTGGGAGCCCGCCATCAGCCCGATCATCCCGGACACCAGCCGCATCTGCTCCACTGTCCGGATGTCCGCCTCGACCAGCCGCGGCGAGCACACCAGGACCGCGACCGCCTGCGCCCGGGACAGGGCCACGTTGAGCCGGTTGCGCGAAAGCAGGAAGTCCAGGCCCCGCGGCAGGTCGAGCGCCGAGGACGAGGTCATCGTCACGATCACCACCGGCG
>NZ_VJWX01000891.1 GCF_007713715.1 Amycolatopsis rhizosphaerae | reverse complement strand
AGTCCACCCGGGACGGCGGGTTCCGTCCCGACGGCCGCGCCCGGCGTCCGCCGGGGCAGGCCCGCCGGGGCGGCCTGGCTCTCGCCCGCGGTCTCCTGCGGGGACAGACTGCCCGCCGAACCCGGCGCGCGCCGGGGCAGGCCACTCGCGACGGTGGACGCCTCGTCCACCGGCTCGCGCTGCGGCATGCCCCCGGCCCGGGGGGTGCGGCGGGGCAGGCCACTGCCGGTGACCGGCGCCTGCTCGGCGGCCTTGACCTCGTCCCGGCCGCTGACGACCGCCTCGGTGATCTGCGGGATCGCCGAGGTCACCTCCGCCGCACCGACCGGCACGGGCCCACCGGCCGCCGGCTTCTGCGTGGTGGTGGCTGGCTTGCCCTGCTCCTGCGCGGCATGCCTGCCGCGCTTCACCCCGCGCTGGAAACTGCTGAGCCTGCCCCGGACATCCGCCGGGTCCCGCACCGGGATCAGCGGCGCGGCGTCCTCTTCGGACTGGCCGGACGGTGCGGGGGCACTCGGCGTGGCGCTGCCGGGCATCAGCTGCTTGCCGCGGCGGCGCTGCGGCAGGCCGGCCTCGGTGTAGCTGGTGACCTCGCTCTTCGAGACCTCCTGGACGGTGCGCCAGCTCTCGTCGGCGGCGAACGCCCACGCCGAGGAGGGGCCGCTCTTCTCACCGGAGGCCTCGGCGTCGCCGGAGTCCGCCCCGGAATCGCCGTCGGCCGTGGACTCGGCGGGCTCGGCGGAGTCACCGGACTCGCCGGGGACCTTCACGGACGCAACGGACTCGTCGGCCCGCTCCGCCTCGTCCCTGCCGGAAGGGGGTTCCGGGACCGCGGGCGGCTTCTCGGCGCGGAACCACGCGGACAACGTCTCGTCGAAGATCGGCGTGAGCTCGGGCTCCTCCGGCGGCGCCGGAGGAGCGGGCTTCGGCTCCACCACCGCGGCCGTGCTCCACCATTCGGTCAGCGCACCGGCGTCGGTGTTGGCGGCGAACAGGTCCTTACCACCGGGCATGGCGCTCGAGGCGGGCGCCGCCGGCTCGGCCGGGGC
>NZ_VJWX01000890.1 GCF_007713715.1 Amycolatopsis rhizosphaerae | reverse complement strand
CGGCGATGATGGCCTCCACGATCCGGTCGCGATCCCAGCCGCGGGCCAGCTGTTCCGGCTTCACGAAGGCATGAAAGCGCTGATAGGCGTGTTCGACGTGGGCGGGCGGGTCCTCCGCGCGGACCGAGGGCAGGTCGCGCAGGGCGTCGAGCAGGATCGCCGCGTTCATCTGACGCTGCTTGACCCACTCGTCGAGCCTGCCCAGCTGCAGCCTCCCCACCGCGGCCTGGACCTCCGTCATCTTGGCATTGGTGCCGAAATTGTCGTGCAGCCAGCGGAATCCCTGGCCCTGCTGGCCCTGCTGCACCGTCGCCACGTTCTTGCCGTGGTCCTTGAATTCCCAGCAGTACCGCCACAGGGCGAGGTGGGAGGTGGTGATCGCGCCCCCCTCGCCCGCGGTCGTGATGACCTTGTCGTGGCGGAACGACCAGGCCGCGATGTCGCCGAAGCTGCCCACCGGTTGCCCGAAGTACCGGGCGCCGTGGGCCTGCGCGCAGTCCTCGACCAGGCGGAGGTCGTGTTCCTTCGCCAGCTGCAGCAGCGGGTTCAGCTCCGCGGGATGCCCGGCGAGGTGGACGACGACCAGCGCCCTGGTGCGCGGCGAGATCGCCGGTTCCACCGTTTCCCTTGTCACACAAAGGGTGTGCAGGTCCACATCGGCCACCACCGGTTTCGCGCCGCAGCGCACCACCGCGGAGGCGGTGCCGATGAAGGTCGCCGCGGGCACGATGACCTCGTCGCCGGGGCCCACGCCGAGGGCGGCCAGCGCCAGTTCCAGCGCCACCGTGCCGCTGGACAGCGCGACCGCGTACAGCGCGCCCGCGGCCGCGGCGAACTCGCGCTCGAAGGCCCGGCCGTGCCCGCCGGTCCAGTAGTTCACCTGACCCGAGGCCAGCACGTCGCCTGCCGCGGCGATCTGGGCCGCGTCGAAGGACGGCCAGCCGGGCAGCGGGGTGGTCCGGACCGGATGGCCCCCGTCGATGGCGAGTGCGGTCATGAGTTTCCTCCCTTGGCCGCGTTCGGCTCGGTCCACTGTGGATCGCCTTGAGCC